>DAONFG010000009.1:64352-81180 GCA_035403465.1 Spirochaetota bacterium
CCATTTTTTCTATGCGTGATTTCCAGTTGTTCAATTTAATGCCCCGGTTTTAGAGTGTGATGTATAGGGTAAACCGGGGTTTTCAAGGCGCAAGTAATTTATTGGCATTCATAAAATGGAGGATTTACCCGATTTTAAGGCAGAAAAATAAAAAAGGAATGTTATATCTGCCTATTGACTTTGTTTCATAAGTTATGTTAATTATTATCAAAATAGAGTTACTTCCGGGGAAGGACAAAGATTTTGGAGAATTCAGCCAAAGAGATTCAGGTTTACATAATTGACGACCAGTTGCTCATATGTGATATATTATGCGAAATGATCAGGGCAATAAAGGGACTTGCACTCGTAGGCGGGGCAACGAATGGAATTCACGCGTTGGAAGAAATCTGCGAAAAAAAACCGGACATTGCCCTTATAGATATTAAGCTCAGGGACGAGAACGGTTTTGAACTGGTAAAAACGATAAAGAATAGAATGCCCGCGATCAAAATATTGATTCTTTCCGGTTACTGCAATGCAACACTTGTGGGGCAGGCGATAAAATCCGGCGCTTCAGGTTACCTGACCAAGAACCTTAAAATTGACGAGATATCCAAGGCAATTAAAAGTATCAGGAAAAATTCCGCATTTTACCTGCCCACTGAATGCGATGTGAACCTTGACGAAGTCATGATGGAACAGCGGCTGTATCCCGGCCAGTATGCGGTGACAAAACGGGAGATGGAGATCCTGATTCTTATAGCAAAGGAGTACAGCACAAAAGAAATTTCTGAAAAACTGGGCATAAGCGAGAAGACAGTAAGAAATCATAAATCGCACATGATGCAGAAACTGAATATAAAGAGCGATGCCGGACTGATCAAATACGCGTACCACATGGCATTTATCTGATTCTGTTTATTCCCCGCATCCGGACCTGGATAATTTGTAAAAGAATTCAATGACCTCGAGTGACCGGCTCAGATCTGCAAGTGCAACCGGTTTATTCATGAAGGATACCATGTGCCCATGGATTTCAGCCCATATCATGCTGCCGGGAAATCCGACAGAACCGCTGATGATAATAACCGGAAGTCCCGGTCTTTCAGTATGAAAATTTTTTAATAGTTCAAGCCCGGTCATGCCCGGCATGTCATAATCTGAAATAAGCAGGTCAAATCCTTCAGTCCGCATGGATTCCAGCGCGGTAAACGGGTTGGTGAACTGGAAGGTCTCATACCCCAGGAACTGAAGTATGGACTGGTATGTTTCGATAATGGTATGGTTGTCATCTACAAGCAGAATTTTCTGTATCCCCTTCGCACTGTCCAGGCGCCTCATGGATTCAGGGAATGAAAGTTCGCCGGAGTTGAAACCGTTAAGGATCATGTAACCGGGTGCTTTATTATATGTAATCCCGATAACCATATAATCCGTGTTGTCAAGGCGCGCAAACCATGCCTTGATCTCCCTCCGGCAGATTTGTATTCTGAATTTACCGCTCCCGCCAGGAATGGGCATCATCCCGTTCGCTATTGAACCGAAATCGACCCCGGCTGTTTTTTTCATCGCCATGTTGCGGAAGGCTGCTCCGTCATTTACAACTATTGACGCAGGCATGCCCAGGTAATCAAGTAGATGTATGTTGCCTGAGTTGAAGTGTAATATGCTCATAGCTGGTTATACCCTTTTATAGATGACCGGATGTATTAATAGCTGTGCCCCGATTGAACAGGGAAGCAAAACTGGTGAGATAATTTCCCGGATCTGCTTCACATTATACACAAATGTAGTGCATTGTTCAATGGGCATATATAACTTGCTTAATAATAATTGACGTAATTGAAGCTAAACTGTAAACTATAACAGGCATTATCCGGGTTTTCATAATGCCATATCTGATTCAGGAGGTCGTACATTGAACGTACAGGAGATGTATAAGCAGAAACTCGTGACTGCGGAAGAGGCTGCTGTAAAAGTTAAGAATAAAACCGAGGTCTGGTGCGGAATTGCCGTGCCTGTGCCCATGGCGCTGGTAAACGCGCTGATAGCAAGGGAACATGAAGTAGAGGATATCACCATTAACCAGATTGTCGATATACAGCCCAAACTGAAGTGGTACGACCAGAACCGCGAATCAAACATAAAGATCGATTGCGGCTATCCCAGTGTATGCAGGCCCAAGGTGCAGAGCGGGGATTTTACGCTGACCCCAAACCGGTTTTGTGAACTGCCCAAAATATACACTGACGAAAACTTCAGACCCATGCACGTTGCCATGCTCATGGTAACACCAATGGACAGGCACGGGTTCTTCTGCCTTGGACTTGGCGCGGATGCCACGCTTCCGATCGCCCTCAATGCGGCAAAGAAACACCGCGAGGGCGACCAGCGCTACCAGGTGCTTGTGCAGGTTAACAGCCAGGTGCCGCGCAGCCGCGGAAGGAACTACATCCATATATCGGACGTCAACGCTATTGTTGAACAGGACCAGGACCTGTCAGTACTTCCCGAAACCACGACCGTCAGTGAAGAGGAGATGACCATAGGCAGGTACTGCGCAGAGTTCGTAAAGGACGGATCAACCATTCAGCTTGGGATCGGCAGCATCCCCAACGCCGTAGCAAAGGCATTCCTTGATACGCATGTAAAGGACCTTGGAATACACTCCGAGATGGCATGTGATACGATGCGCGAGTTGTGGGAGGAGGGGATAGTCACCAACCGCAGAAAGAGTTTCATGCCGCACAGGTCAATATTCACCTTTGCAATGGGCACACGGGCCCTGTATGACTGGATCGACGATAACCCGGGGATAGAATTTCATCCCGTGGACTTTGTAAATAACCCGTACATCATAGGGATGAACGATAACCTTGTCTCAATAAATGCCTGCCTCGAGGTTGACCTCACCGGGCAGATATGCTCCGAGTCAATGGGCTGGAAGCAGTACACTCATCCCGGCGGGCAGCTTGACTTTGTTGACGGCGCGTTCCAGTCAAAGGGGGGTGTATCGATAATAGCGATGAAGGCCACTGCGAGCCCGCGGTCGCATAACCGTGAGATGATATCCAAGGTGGTCCCGAATATTGCACCGGGCGGGGTCATTACCACTGCCCGTTCATGCGCTGACTATGTTGTAACAGAGTTCGGTGTTGCCAAGATCAAGGGACAGTCTGTGCGCCAGAGGGCAAGGAACCTGATAGCTGTGGCGCACCCGGACTTCCGCGATGAGCTGCTGGCCGAAGCGCAGAGGCGGAACCTGATATAAAAGAGAGACTCAAGGCGGTAATAACAGGAAGTTCATAAAATATATGCTGAAACAACCTGGTTCGTCATTACTCTTCGAGGTTATAAGCTCAGGATTTTCCCATACTTTTCCTGAGCTGTGCCTTGTAGTTCTGTTCCATTGGGTCAATATACGAATTGAACCGCCTCATCTCGTTCTTTCTGGAGGAAGTTCCCTGGAAGTCAACGCCTATGACAAGACGGTCATTTTCGTCCTTAAACGATGAGCAGGTTTCTGCGTACATTGTTATCGGCGCCTCCAGCTTGAACACAAGGTCAAATGTAAACGCAGGTGTTCTGGCAAGCAGCTTTTTAAGTTCGTTGTCGGATATTCTCAGCCTGGCACCACCCCTGCTTATGTCCATGATTTCCTGGCGTACAGGGAGGAATGCCGTGTTGGCGTCGCGTATCCGCTCTACCAGTTTTTCAGCGTCCTTTTTCAGTTTAACTGCTGTTTCCATTGTAAGGGGGGATGATTTTGATACAAGCTGGATATATCCGAATGGAACAACATTCTCAGCCTCGTTAATATAAAGGATCGGCGTGACCAGGATCGATTTATATCCTTTATCAATGTTATTCTTTATCACCTTTTCCATGCCCTCTCCGAAGACAGCACGGCAGTCAAGGAATTCCTCTCCAGCCGGATCGTAACTTGCCGCATTTGAAGTGTCAGTTATTAATCCAGCCCTGCGGGTTTTTTTTATTCCCTTTATAAGTATATTGTCGTCGTTCCTGAATATATCGACTTTTACAATGTCGCTCATATTCGAGTTTGAACTCTGGAACTGGTCAAGGAGCACCTTTATGCCTGTGGGAATTGTGAAAAGACCTATGTCAAGCGCCTGTCTTGAAACCCTGAAGTTTGTGGCTACGGCCTGGTCGCTTGTTATTTTGAAACGCAGATTCTTTCTGCCATGGACAGCTTTCTGCACACCTGTTATCCTGCAGTGAAACATGCCGGCGTCTGTCTTTTCGATGATTTCAAGGTCTATCTCAATGTAGCTGTCAAGGAGGGAGTATATGGTTACCGACAGCCCTTGCGGCTCAAATTCCGGATCGGTTATAAGGTCCAGTGTGTTATCCGGTTTGTATTCCCGTACGGATACCTGGATTTTCTCAAGCGGGTTCTTGAGGAATTTGTTTTTTGTGGCAAGCCTGGTCTCTATCAACTCAGAAATTTCATCCTGGTCCCTGATTGGTATGTATTCCCTTGCCTTACGCTCCTGTACCTGCATCGGTAAAGAACCTCCGGGTAAAAATCTACTCTGCTTAACCGGTTTGATTATCCTGTATGTGGCCTGTTGAGCCGTGCGCGGTCATCAGATATTGAACAGAATCGGCAGTTATGCTGAACTATTATTTAATCGTAACTTTTTATGAAACAATTTAGTGATTATTATAGATTTCCCGGTGATTTCCAGCTGCTGGCGGGGAATCCTGAATCAGGGGCTGTCTGTTTCGGATATTACAGTCTTTCACGAGGCCAGGGGGATGTAATCCGGATTTTTTTTCCTGTATCTGCCCCGTTTCCTGTTCTTTCCGTACTGGTAACAGGCCGGATCGGAGTATATACGGAGAGGGTCAAAGGAACTACGGCTAGACAATGGTATTCTGTTAAATACAACCGTCAATCCGGACTGCTTCAGTGTGAGCCCGTTGTCTGATAAATAGATAAAACCCTTCATGTAAAGGGATACGTAGAGGTTGAAGCCGCTCATCCTGGTGCTTAGTTTTGCGGCTTTTTTATTATATGCTGCGCGTGTGTGCATGGGGAGCTCCCTCCATGAGGATGAGGCTTCGCTGAACCTGCTCCTGTTTTTTCTCTGTTCTGCGGTATCCGGGTTTCGCGGGACCACGTATACACGGGCGCACTGTTTCCCCTTCCACCTGTAGAGTACGAGATCTCTATCCCGTCCGTGCATTTCAGTATACTTCGGATCAAGTGTTATCTTTGCCATGAATGCCTCCTGGTTATATCATATATACGCCGCGCGGATGCTTTACGGAAAAATTTTTTAGTTATAGTGGTTTTATAGTCATTCATCGCAGAGCTGGCTGGTTAAATTCCGGAAAATTGTAAACTATATACACAAAATGATATAATGCTTGACTTTATGCCGGATATTTGTATTGAATGGGCAGTAATAAAACCGACAAGTCGGTTTTATTACTGCCCAACTGCTATTCATACACAGCAGAATACCGCTATAATCAATAATTAAACCGATCAACCGGAGGATTGGAATGGTTCTAAAAAAAATTATCAGCATAATCAGTATAATCCTGTCTATACTTACAATCGCATGCCAGGCAGATGATGCTGCAACAACGGGAGTTGAGAGCGATTTACATGAAACGACTGATCCGGCAATTTCAAATTCAACCGGTACAACGCAATCATTCGAAAACGCTGTTTCTTTAGATGATGATTTTATGACCGACGATGAAAGATCATCTGCGGGAAAAGGGGCCACTACGCTGGTTAAAAAACTCCCTGATGCTGAAAATGCCTTTTTTACAAGGAGCGGGCGCCTTTTTATCACGGGCGGAAATGCAGTTTATGAAATCACAGGGGAGGATTCATCTGTCCGCATTTTTTATGACAGCACAGGTATATTCGGCGGAATGGCACAGTCGGGCAAATGGCTGTATGTGGTTTATGCCACGATGAAGGATAGCATGTCAGCGGTAGATCTTAACTCGTTTATTGCTACGGGTGATTTTTCATCACTTACCGATATCTTTTTGAAAAAGACTGTAATCCGGGCCGACCTGAGCCTGGCCGCTGAAGATATGGTTTTTGAAGAGGTCTGCGTACTTGGTGATGTTTTTCTTCCTAACGGCATGGCAGCTGACTCCGATGGAAACATCTATATAACAGACGGACCGTTCCTTCCCAAAGGGCAGATCATCAGGCTGGTAATCACAGATCCGGTAAAACCTGTTGTAAAACAGGAACCATGGCTTACATATAAGGATGGCGCATATTCACCGAACGGGATAGTGATCCGCGATAACGTAGTCTATTTTACCGATTTTGTCATGGCATCAGCTAAATCTGCCCAGGTAAAGAAAGTGCCTATCGTAAACGGAAGACCCGGAACAGTGGAAACAATCTACTCGGCAGCAGGCCTGTTTGATGATCTTGATGCCGGGATCTACCGTAATACCCCGGTGCTGGTAGTGGCGGATTATGCCGGCAATTCGATCATTCTTGTAAGCCCGTCCGGCGGAACAGGGATGAAAATCTACAGCAGCATGCTCTCGAGCCCTTCATCTGTCCATTTCGGAACAGGAGTACTGTTTGATACAAACGAGCTTATCATTACAGAAAAGGGCCTGCTGTACGATTACTATTCAACACTCGGAAACAGGGTTGACCTGATGACACTGCCTGAATAACTTTGATAGTATAAAGGGGCCGGGATCGGTCCCTCGATAAATGCAGTTTTATTCAACAGGAATCATGCATGGCGAAACCTCGCAGTCAATAGCCTGATCATCCCCTGAAGAGCATATCCATTTTAACCAGTGCCGTTTTAAAGGCATCCAGCTCTTTTGCCGAAAATTCAGTTTCAATTTTTTTATTTACAGCTGCAATGACACCTTTGACCCTTTCGGTTTCAGCAAGGCCTGCCCTGGTGATTGTTATATGGTATTCACGCCTGTCATCGGCGCTGTTGTTTCTTTCAACCAGCCCGCTCTTTTCCAGCCTGTCGATTGATCGTGTAACTGCTGAATTGTCTGTGCCGAGTTCACGGCTCAGTTCACTCATGGACTGCCTGTTCCTCGATTTAAGTATGAACAGGATGCCAAGCTGGCCCGGAGTAACTTTCAGGCCGTTTTTAGTAAACTGCTGCTTCACATAAACAGAGATCGCATTTTCAGTTTTTGAGATTAGATAAAACAGGCGGTTATCCAAATTCATCACTCCTTTTGTGTTTATTAAAATCAGACAGTCCTGATCATATTCATGGAGGACCACTCTCCCCTGGAGATAGTTTCCCATAAATTCCTGTCAGGGAATAGCTTCCTGTTTATCTCTTCAGAAGATAAACCGTTCTCCCTGAGTTTGACGACCTGCTCCCTGAACGCCAGGAAGTAATCGAGTTTGGCTTTTAATTTATCCATTCCGTCTTTATGTATCCCCGAGTGCCCGCAGAAAATTGTATCAAAGTCGAGCTTGAGAATATTCTCTATTGAGTTTATCGCGTCATTTATATTTTCATCTTTGAATGCCACTGCCTGCCTGCGGCTTACATAAAGATCCCCTGTAAAAAGCCAGCCCATATTTTTCTCGTGAAATACAACATGATCTTTATGGTGCCCGGGCGCTTCTATTACATCGAACCTGTATTTAGCAGTTTTGATGAACGGCGGCATGGGATCAGCAGTAAAACCTGCGCGGTTGCCCCAGGTAATTCTCCGGTAGAGGGGAACATTTGATTTAACAGAGGCTTCTTCTATTGAGTCCGGGTGAAGATAGACAGGGACGTTAAGCTTTTTTTTTGATCCATGCAGCTGCGCCTGTATGGTCTTCATGTACATGTGTTATGGCGGCGCAGCTGATCTTTTCTTTTTCAAGAAGCCGCCTTGTCTCCTTCAATATGTTTGACGGGCCCGCATCTATCAGTACTCCATCCGCTATATAGAGGCATACATCAAGTTTAAAGGGAAAAGTACCGGACCTTGCCTTTGCGTATGTTAAATTATTTTCTGTTCTTTCAATTATCATGATAACACCCGGGACTAAATGATATCTTCCTTTGTGAAATCCGGTACGCTCTTCGTGTCTTCAGTCAAACTGATCCATTTCGCAATACGTTCTTTGCCGTACGCCTTTTCCCATTCCCCGACGATCAGGTCAACAGGAACATCGTGGTGCACACCGTGTAGGGCAACATATTCCATGAATTTCTTTTTATCAGAGTTGAATTCCTGGAATATTGAATCGACGGTTCCGTCAAACTCCAGCGGCGGGACTTTATGCAGCAGGCAGAGTTCAGCATTAAACGCGGGTGTGGCCTTGACCCATTTACCTTCAATCCACAGCTCGGTGAAGCCGTGATAAACTATGAGGTCGGTTCCAAGGTATTCAAGCAGCTGCCTGGTCGAAAGATGATTCTTCACTGATGCGAAACCGATCCTTGCGGGTATGCCGCAGGCCCGGGCAATTGCACAAAGGAGTCCGGCCTTGGGTATGCAGAACCCGGTTTTGCTTTTGATGACATTGCTAGACAGGTAATGTTCAGGTTTGTAAAAGGGGAGATATGGATTGTACCTGATATCGTCGCGGACCCGCAGGTATAGTTTTACGGCTTTCTCCCTGTCTGTTGATTCTGATCCGTCAAGGGCATCATGGGCATATTTTATTACGTCCGGGTGGCCGCTGTTTATAATAACACCGGGTTTGAGACAGTCGGCAATGTTTTCCGGGTTCAGCATGTTTTACCTCTATGACTTTATAAACAAGATTGATGTATCAATATTTGACTAGTCAAATATTGTCAATAAAAACCTGGCGAAAATTTATTTATTTAACGCATTTTAATCAGATCTGCTTTTCGTGAGCAGGTGCGGGGTCATCAACAGGTTAAGCCTGTTTGCGGATTGCTGTCATGCAGGTGGTTCCTTTTCGGGGCATTCTGCCCGGGATAAAATACATAATGCATGCCGCAGACTTCAATAAATCCGCGGCATGCAAATTATGTTATTTTTTCTCTGTCTCCATCTGGCGAAGTCTTTTCCTGTCCACCTTGCCGATGGCAGTCAGGGGGAGTTCGGTCATGAATTCAACAGCTACCGGTACCTGTAAAGAAATGGAGATAACGAAGAACTGCAGGTTAAACCGGGAAATGGATTTTCTTATTGACTGAATATTGCTGGCGGTAAAGTTTGTTATATTAAATACTATTAATTTGTATACAAGATGGGTGTGGCCATTAACCATGAATAGAAAATTTTATTTATTGACTGCCGGTGTTATAGCCGGTGTACCCTTAATCATATTGCTCTTCATGATCAGCAGAGAAAATTATTTATTATACCACGGCCTGATAGAGATGCTTGGAATTGTTGTAGCATGCGGAGTTTTTATGATCGCATTTAATTCCAGGGAATTTATGCAGAATAATTTTTTTGTCTTCCTGGGGATTTCATTTTTATATATTGCCATTGCTGATTTTCTTCACATGCTTGCGTATAAGGGGATGAGTGTATTTCCCGGTACAGATGCGAACCTCGCTACAGAGTTATGGATAGCAGCAGGATATCTCCGTGCAGCAGCTTTTCTTATTGCCCCGGTTTTTCTAAAAAGCAGGTTAAAAATGAGATTTGTTTTTATGACTTATTCTGCAGCGGCAGTCCTCCTGTTTCTTTCAATTTTTTACTGGAAGGTATTCCCCGACTGTTTTATTGAAGGATCCGGTCTGACACCTTTCAAGATTTTAAGTGAATACCTGATCGCAGCCGCCCTGTCGGTATCTGTTATAATTCTTTACAACAAAAGAAGTAGTTTTGACAGGAATATAATTGTTCTGCTTATTGCATCGATTCTATTTACAATTATTTCAGGCATGTCGTTTACTCTTTATACGGATGTATACGGTTTATCAAATTTTACTGGGCATATACTTAAGCTCGCCGCATACGGATTGATTTACGTAGCAGTCATTCAAACCGGATTAAGAAAGCCATATGATCTGCTTTTCAGGGATTTAAAGCAGAATGAAATAAAGCTTCAAAATGCGTTGTCCGAGGTAAAGACCCTCAGCGGCATACTCCCGATCTGCGCAAATTGTAAAAACATTCGCAATGATAAGGGTTACTGGCAGAGAGTTGAAGTGTATGTCAGCGAACATTCAGACGCCAGGTTCAGCCACGGGCTTTGCGAGGACTGCGCAAAAAAATTATACCCGGAAATATTCAAGGGATAATAAAGTATTCAATAATTATGTACATATCTCGTTTCTTTATAGATAAAAGCAGGCATCCCGGAATTGAATAATTGATGAATGATAAAAAAAGTATACTTATTGTTGAGGACGATTTTCTCACAGCATACTGGATCGTCAGTGTAGTTAAAAATCTGGGATACCATACCCTGGAACCCGTTGATTCAGGTGAAAGGGCGATTGAAATTGCCGCCCTTCACAAACCGGATTTTATCATAATGGATATCTGGCTTGCAGGGGTGCTCAATGGAATAGAAACAGCCGGGGAAATTGCACGCCTCTATGATGCTTCAATTATTTTTATCTCCGGTTATTCCGAGGAAGAACTTGCCGAACAGTGCAGAAGTATTACTTATAGTGCTTTTCTGAGTAAACCGCTGGACAGGTATGATTTAGAAAATTTTTTTAAGAATCAGATTTGATATTAATTACGGTCCCGGTCTCCGGGGGATTGCCTGCCTGAACACAACAGATTGATTGATACTGATCGTTTTGAACATAATAAAGTAAACAAACATCCGGATGCTATAAAGTTGACAAATACGGTTTGCGGATTATATTAAATCTTATGAATCCGGAACTCATCGCAATCCCCGAAGATCAGCTCTTCGAATACCTTGTGAACCTTGACGGCCCTGTCATGGAGCATGATTTAATTAAAAATTTTCTCATGGCCGGAACCGGTGCAGGCCATGAGCATACACTCTTTGTTAAACATTTTTCGCTCTACCACGCGCTTTATAAGCTTAAATTTTCAGCGGGGAGTGAAGGCTATTACCTTCACCTCGACTGCATGCGCATAAGGCTTGTGCATATTCCCGGGTCCGGCATGTGCAGGCACTACGATCCTGAATCCGGGGCCTTCTGCAGTAATGATGCACACGGCGATTACTGTGAACTGCACGAGTCGGGATACGTGAATTACCGCAGCAGCATGACCTTCGACTTTCTCCAGGATTTCTACTGCGACAGGGAGAATATTACATTCGGTGACTCTGAGCTCCTCAGGAGGATCATGTGCGGAATCAGGGTGTACAGTTTCAGGAGAAGCGATATAGACATGGCGCTGAAATTTTTCGGAATACATAAACCGGGAAGAAAAATTATAACAATGCGCTACAGGGAACTTGCAGGGAAGTACCATCCTGACAGGTGCGGCGGTTCAGAGGAGATGATGAAGAGGTTGAACAGTTCGTACATGATACTGAAAGATGTATTTATAGTTTAACGGGTATACATTTAAAAATATTTCCTTTGTGTAAAAAAATAAAACATTCCTGCCATAACTCTTGACAGAAAAAAACCTGAACTGTTATTAAAGAGCTTAACCTGCAAATCTGACCGGGTATAACCCGGACATCTATAAAGGGGGATTTCCATGATCCGCATAAACGAAAATTATCTTAAACTGAAATCATCATACCTGTTTTCTGAAATCGCAAAAAGGGTCTCTGATTACCAGAAGGCTAATCCCGGTCTGCCTGTAATACGCATGGGTATTGGCGACGTGACACAGCCGCTGCCCCCTGCAATCATCGAGGCATTCCATAAGGGCGTAGACGATATGGCCGATATCTCTACATTCAAGGGGTACGGCCCTGAACAGGGTTACGGCTTCCTCCGTGAAAAAGTTGCCGAATTTGACTACAGGAGCAGGGGGGCACGGGTCGATGCCGACGAGGTGTTTATAAGTGATGGCGCAAAATGCGATACCGGGAACATACAGGAGATATTTGCCGGCGACATATCGATCGCCATACCTGACCCGGTTTATCCCGTATACGTTGATACCAATGTCATGGCAGGACGTACAGGGGACAACATTGGCGGCCGCTACCAGAAGCTTGTATACATGGAGTGTAATGCTGATAACGGTTTTGTGCCGGAGTTCCCGAAAGAGAAGGTCGACCTGATATACCTCTGCTACCCCAACAACCCGACAGGCGCTACAATTACGCGTGAGCAGCTGAAAAGATGGGTGGACTTTGCGCGTGAAAACAGGGCTCTCATACTTTACGACGCGGCATACGAGGCCTTTATCAGGGACAAATCCCTCCCGCGTTCAATATACGAGATCGACGGCGCGCGCGAGGTGGCAATAGAATTCCGCAGCTTCTCAAAAACAGCGGGCTTCACCGGTACACGTTGCGCCTTTACCGTAATTCCGAAGGAGTGCATGGGATACGACAACGCGGGGAACAAACACTCTCTTCACGCGATGTGGAACAGGAGACACACCACGAAGTTTAACGGCGTCTCGTACCCTGTGCAGAAGGCCACAGAGGCTGTCTATTCAGTTGAAGGGCAGAAGCAGGTTAATGATATTGTTGACGGCTATCTTGAGAATGCCCGGATTGTCAGGGATAAGATGACTTCATACGGCTACCGGTGCACCGGGGGTGAGAACTCGCCGTATATATGGGTCAACACGAAGAGGGATTCGTGGGAGTTCTTTGACATGCTGCTGACCAGGTGCCAGGTAGTGTGCACGCCCGGTGAAGGCTTCGGCAGGTGCGGTGAAGGTTATATCCGCATAAGCGCGTTCAACAGTAAGGAGAATGTGATTAGTGCAATGGAAAGGATCGCGAAACTGTAGCCCGGAAAGTATACTGCGGGTTATGCGCAATTTGTTTTTCGTATAACATTATAGCGGTTTAAGCTTAAATTAGTGCTTAATGTCATCTCCGCGCAGGCGGAGATCCATTATTTTAAAAATATAGAATTATTCCACATCCATGCATATCATGCAGACGTCATCCTCGAACGATTCGGAACCATGGAAATTTACCAGCTCCTTATAGATGCTGTAGATGAAGTCTATGGGGGGAAGCGATGAATACTTCAGTAATAGTTCACCCGTAAGCATATCCTCGAAAAAGACTTTGGAATCATTTTTAGAAACAGTCTCGGTGAGCCCGTCTGTAAAAAATAATATTTTGCTCCCCTTTTCCAGAGTGATCGTACTGTTCGATCTTGTCTTGTTGCCCGAGGCCATGGACGCAGTGTTCATTATGGCAAGGGGGATCGATTTGTTCCCTTCAATAGTCGAGACACATCCCTGTGATATTTTGTATGGCGGATTATGACCTGAATTTGAAAACATGAAGTCCCTTGTGGATGGTGAGAAAATCCCGTAAAAGGCAGTTACAAAATGACCGCCTGTCTGGTTGAGCAGCAGTTCATTAAGACTTGTGAGCAGGAGGGACGGGTCTTCGCGGTCTGCACCTGCCTGCAGTATGCTCGTTTTTACCATTGAGGTAATGAACGCTGCGGGTACACCGTGTCCTGAAACGTCGCTTAAAAAGATTCCGATTTTATCGGTGTCCCTGTATTTGAGGAAGTCATAGAAATCACCGCCTACCTTGTCCATCGGTTTGTAGAATGCATAAATATTTTCCACCGGGCTGTGACGCGGTATTAACTGCTTCTGTATTTTTTTTGCTATTGTGAGTTCATTTTCAATGGTGGAGTTGCGGATGCGCAGCATCTCCTTTTCGTGTTCAAGTTCAGATGTCCGGGTCCTTACCTTGATTTCAAGGTTGTGGGAAAGGTCCTCGATCCGCCTGTATGCATTTGCAAATTTCATCGATGAAATAATTGACTGACTCATTACAAAGCAAAATACACCGATGGATGAAAGCTGGATTGTGTGTATTATATTGTTAACTGAAAGTACATCGTTGATTACCGTTCCAAAGAGAAGTATAAACCCGATCAGCGCCAGCTGGGCTCCCTCCTGCCTGGCGGCCACAAACCTTACCAGCATATTTACGATATAGATACAGCCTATAATAGTGATAATATTAAACACTGTAAGGTAGGGGCTGTAAATCCTTGCCGGGAAAAAAAGTATAAGGTATGAGTATATTACGGCGCATACTACAAAGAACATCCTTATGCGGTTATTCCTGGCGACGGGGTGGAGGAGGTAAATAAAATAGATAAATACGGGCACGCATAAGGTCGTGGCGAGAAAATCAATTTTACACATCATCTGCCAATCGGCATCTGGAAATATCTGGTATAGATACATTTCATTGGTTACAAGAGACCTGGCCGCGAGAAGAAGTGTGAAAATTGAAAAATAGATATAGGACATGTCGGATGTCCGCATTAAAAAAAGTCCCATGTAGTAGATACTGATAACTATAAGGCTCGCAAAGATAAAGACATCGAATGCTATTTTATTGGTTCTTTCAGTATAAACAATTTCCGCGGGTCCTGCGCTGACCGGAATGATAATTCCGCCTAAATAGATGGAATGATTCGAAACCTGGATAATCAGTTCGATCTGTTTATTAACAGGTTTGATATTATAAATCATCGTCCGGAACATGGGGATTTCATCTTCATATTTTTGTGCGACTTTCCCGCATTCGCCGTGAAAAACTCCGTTTGCCCATAACTTATAAGCGGAATTAGGCGGCATGATTTTAAAACTAAGCGGATCGTCGCTGCCGGTATGAATATTAAGCCTGTAAGTTGAAAAACCGTAGCTTCCGATTTTTTTCCCGTTGTACACAAAGCTGTCCCAGGCGTTCGGAACTTTAATGTATGAAGGTTTTTCAACTGAAGGTTTCTTGAAATCCTGCGGTTCAAGAAGCCGGCCGTAGTAGAACTCCCAGTCACCTTTTAATTCAACTTCTCCAAGTGAGGAATAATCCCATCCGGATATATCCGCTGCACCCTTTTGAACTACAGCCAGGCTGCTCTTCCTGCTGTCGTCAGAGCAGGCGCCTAACACCAGCACTGCGCAGATTGATAATATGTGTGTAAAGATTTTCATTGGCGGTTGTTTTGTGTAACTTACCTTGTGCAAACAATTTGTCAATAATATTACTATAAGAACTGTTAGTCGGGTATTGTAAAAAATAAAAGAATTGTCATTACCGGCGGGCGATATAATTATAGAGTAATCGGGATGTAAGGTGTGCACGGTCTCTGTATTTATGCAGACTTGTGTTTATATTTTACGTACTCTCTATGTGAGACCCGGCTGTAAAGGTTAAAAAAATAATCCCGTTAAAGGAGCACGCTATATGAGAAAAGCGGTAAAGATATTCGCAGCAATCCTTATGATTATACTGGTGCTGCAGACAGCGGTGCTGTGTATTTTCGCGATACAGTTTTCTGATTCTATGGTCTTCAGGATCACGGTCGGATTTCTTGGCATCGGGCTCATCATCACTCCGCTGGTTCTCAAGACGCTGGGGCGGATTGCCGTAGAGGTTTCTCCGCGTGAAGAGTGGACAGGATTTTTTTATCTGGTTTATATGCTTGCCAGTCCGTGGATACACCTGCCGTCACATGGGAATGTAAGGCTGCTTGAATATTTCAACGTATATGCCGTGTCATCGGCATCAATACAGCTTGCGACATCATCGCTCGGTTTTTTTGTAACAGGTATCATCGCCAGCGTGAAATCGGGGCCCGATGCGTCAACGGGCGAGGTCCCGGGCCCGGCCATGAGGGCATTGCGCGTTCTGATAAGCCTGGGTCTCCTGGTTTTCGCAGCTTACAGTTCCCTCCCGGTCCTCTGCAGGCTTTTCCCGGTGTTATTCAGTTATAACCCGTTTTCAATGGCCCAGGGATCGTACGGGATACTGGTTGCAACCAGTGCAGGCGACCCGGTGTTATGGCTTGTTAACCTGCTGCTGGGTGCATATGTTTACTTTAAGTTTTATTCGGACTGGATATTAAAGGACAGGATCTGATTAAGCGTATAGCCCGGCACTGTGTCTGCAGGCGTATAGTATTGTACAAAAAAGAAAGAGGCCGGAGCCTCTTTCTTTTTTTATGAAACTGTAAGTGTTTTCTTATTCTTCAAGCGCGCCTGTGAATATTGCGCTGGTCGCCTTGTTAACTGCTGTTTCACCGGCAAGGAGGTATTCCACAAGTCCGAATAATTTCATGAATTCAGAACCAATGTAGAACTGGCCTGAAAGCACGCGCCCTGTATAGAATGCAGCTTCGACGTTGTCAGCAAGGAACTTGTCGCGTTCTTCGCCTTTTTTGTCGCCTACAAGTTCTTTCATCTTCGGCGCAGCAACTGTCATACCCATGATGTGCATCCATGCGTATGTGAGTTTCGCGAATGCCTGCTGGAGAGGGGTTGCAACTGCGAATATGTTAAGGAACTTGCCGCCAGCCATGTCAGCTTTGAGGAGGTTGATGACTTCGTCCATCTTTGCAACGCCCTTCTCAACTGCTGCCAGGTATTTGTCTTCAACTATGCCTTTGGCTGCTGCTATGGATGCAGCGATTCTCTTCTTGTATACAGTATAGTTAAACTGCTCCTTGTTCATGAGGATTTTCCTCATTGTGAGGTCCATGGACTGGATGCCGTTTGTTCCTTCATAGATAGAGAGGATCTTTGCATCCCTTGCGTACTGTTCAACCGGGTAGTCGCTGCAGAATCCGTATCCGCCGTAAGACTGGATAGCGTCAGCAGTTACTTCCCATGCGCTGTCAGTGTTGCCCGCCTTGTTAATCGGGATAAGGAATTCAATAAGAGCCTGTGCTTCTGCTTTGGCATCACCTGATTCCACATGAGCAACATCGTGCTGGTGCGCAAGGTAGTATGTGAGCGATCTCATGGCCTC
>DAONFG010000010.1:0-77380 GCA_035403465.1 Spirochaetota bacterium
CAGCTGGATAGAGTAGCGGACTACGAATCCGTTGGTCGGGGGTTCGAATCCCTCCGGACGCGCATGAAAAAGCCTCTGATATTTTCAGAGGCTTTTTTGTCTGTAAGTAAAGTCGATTGTTCTAATTCGTAAATCTTTGCACAATTTTTGCATAAAAAAAAGGCTGTCCCGGAATGGAACAGCCACTGTAACGCAAATCTTTAATGTTAGATTGTATGATAATCCCGTTTATACGCTAAGGAATCCGCCATCAACAACGACTTGAGACCCGCTCATGAACGAAGCCTTGTCTGAAAGCAGGAAGCAGGCAACTTCGGCGATCTCCTTTGGCTGACCCAGTCGGCCTATGGGATGCATCGCTTCCAGTGTGCTCTTCAGTTCTGTGTCTGTCCACTGAGAGATGAGCGGTGTATCGATATAACCCGGGTGTAAGGAGTTAATGCGGATACCCTGTTTACCATATTCGATCGAAGCTGATTTGGTGAGGCCTGCGACTCCGTGTTTGGAGGCACAATAGTGGCCCAGATTGGCAATCCCTATAAAACCGGCGATCGAAGAGGTATTTACGATTGCACCTCCGCCCGACGCCAGAATCACCGGTATCTGGTAACGCATGGCATAGAATACGCCGTTTAAATTGATGTTAATGACATTCAGCCACTCTTCAGGCGAGAGTTCGCCGACAAATTTCTCAGCACCTACAATCCCGGCATTATTAAAAGCCAGATGCAGACCGCCATATGTCTTCTTGGCGAATTCGACTGTAGCTTTAGCATCTTCCACATTTGCCACATCCGCTTTAAATGCTGCTGCCTTGCCGCCGGCTTTCGTGATCTCAGCTGCAACCTTTTCAGCGGCCGGCAGACTTATGTCTGACAGGACGACTGATGCTCCCCCGGCAGCAAGAATTTTTGCCGTTTCAGCACCGATCCCGGACCCTCCCCCGGAAACAATAGCAACTTTACCTTTAAACTCGTTTGACATAAGATCTTTCCTCCATAAATCATATTTTTTTTAATCCAGGAAACTGCGAGATAACCGTGCTTCCTGTAACCTGCACCACCCCTTGATTCAGGTTACAGATTAGTTTTTATCGTAAGTAAAATTCACTTACATGGTGCGGCCACAAGGGCCGCCTGCCGGCATAAAGCATGATGCTTAAACAAAGCCGGCCTTGACGTTCAGTCACCTGGATGATTTTCTAATTTTTATTTTAACTTTATGTAAACTTGTTTGCCCGGCATGATTAATTTCCGCAAGATCTAATTTGATTTTAATAAATATGCGATGTTATATTTTTATAAAATTGATGTTATGCCAGTATAAAATAAATTTTATACTGGCATAAAAATGCTGCCTCGATTATTATTGACTTAATACATGTTTGATTTAGCAAAAAATACAGGCAAAAGAGCAGCAGCATTGGGCATAAAATATTTTTCATGCTGACTTGCTTTGAAGACTTTTTGTCGAAACAAATTTCCTCAAATCAAAAACAATTATCAGGACGAAATCATTTTTAGAAAAAACAAACGGGGGATCTGAGTGAGACCGGAGTTTGCGGAAATTTTTAATGAAAACAACATACAGCAGGTTATCGATTCTCTGGATAGTCTTTATGCCATTCTTGATCTTAATGGAGCATTTTTAGCAGTTAACAGGTCTTTGAAAAAATTTGTAACAGAAGGCGCGCAATACAGAAATATCGAATTGAGTACCGATATAATCGGTATGAATTTATTCGAAGTTACCCGGGCAGGACACTTCGGAGATATCATCGTGACCGAGAGAATGAAAAAGCTGGAAGAGTGCATTGCGGAAAAAGCGAAAAAAAAATTCTTTGATATCAACCGGAATGAAATGATGGAAGGGATATTTATTCCTTTGCTCAATGCGGGGAATGATGTCAGGCTGGTTCTGATGAAAGTTGATGTTGTCTCCAGTATTAAACAGTCTGAACTCAGAAAGAATCTGCTGCTTTTTTCCAACAAGGAAAAAATTTTCTTAAAAGAAATAGTCAGACACAAAACATTATCCGAAATTTATTTAATTGATGTCAGTTTTCCGGATTTTTACAATCTCAATCTCACCGAAGCATCCAAACGAATGATCGACAGGGCATTGCTGGACAATTCGGGTTTCTTTAATCGAAGCGCATATGTTCTTCGAATAGATAAAAAGTTAAAACAACACGATATTCCAAGCAAAGATTTACTTTTATGTATGAAGCTTTTTCAGCTGGAAGAAGAAGATTCAACATCATAAAACTATTCGATATGATTTTATGATGTTGAATCCAGTAAAATATCTGACAGTCTCCAGTTTTTCTCGTTTTTTATGTAACCCGCAAAAAAAATCGCAACCATTTACGGCAATTCGCTGTATCTCCTGATAAGGTCAGTAATGACGATTTGAGCTTCCCTGTGACGGTGGCCTTTCAATTAATCCTGTAAATACAGTGATCGGGAAATTCAACAAGAGAAACTGGCATGTGGCCGTATTGTACTTTTGTGTTCAGGCAGATGGCCGCTAAGCCTTGCCGTAGTGCGTATAACAGGTAAATACGGTTATGCCCTGTATCATGTTGTTTTACAGAATAAGGGAAATTCATTTGAAAGAATATTCCCGGATTAAAAAATCAGCGAGGTATGTAATGTTACTTAAAGGAATTTTCTGGACCAATAATAAAAAACATGGTTTCATCAGGGGCACAGTAGGCGGATACATTATGTACCCGTCGATAGTCATATTTTTAATCTTCCAGATTTTATTTCTAAGGATATTGACCAGAGTTCTGTCTATCCTCTCTAATGGTTCAAAGGTGCTTGATAAAAAGGATTATGTTGATTATGGAAGGGTAAATCTTGCTGATTACAGCTGGTTTGACCGGATGAACTGCCATTTCTGCGCGTACGCCAACGGCACTACACACATGGTATCAGCTACGCTTGATGAAATAGGAAAGTGTAATATTGCAGCCATGGGTGATTCACAGAAAAAGCAGGTAGATCGCCTTCTCTCAAAAGCATTTTTCTGGGCAAAACCTGTGGGTATGGCGGGACTGGGATTTGTTGTTTCCTTTGAAAAAATTCTGGGATATAAAAGGGCTGACCTTAATGCCATAAAGGATGACCTGAAAAAAATAAATTACGGTAAAAGCCTGAAATCTGAAAATATAAAATCGATCTACCAGAATGCGTTTAAGCTCCGTATACTGTTTCAATCATTTCAGACCTTTCTATCCATCATTGAAAGCAACTGGTGCCCGCTGACTTATGCGAACAAGCAATTGCTGCTTGAACACCAGGAAAAATTCATATCAACCGGTTACGATGACGTTGTTAAGCATATTTACAAACTTAAACCGAACGAGATGCCGGTGTCCCCGGGTAATGGAAAGCAGCCCGTGTCAGAACCGGAGTCAGCGCTTGAAGCGGAGGAATAATTTATGTCTGATAGAATAATTTCAATGATATATCTTGTTTTTATCATGATCACATGCGCGATACTTTTTGTTCCGGCGCTTTTAATCTGGCTGATCACTCTACCCTTTGATAAAAGAAAAGTAATACAGCACCAGTATACCTGTTTCTGGGGCGCCCTGTACACCTGGTGCTTTCCGTTCTGGAGAGTCCATGTTACAGGAAGGAAGAACATCAGGAAGAACATGACATATGTGATTGTTTCAAATCACCAGTCCCAGCTTGATATACTCCTGGCTTTTAACCTTTTCAGGCATTTCAAGTGGGTCTCAAAGGCAGAGGTATTTAAACTTCCATTTGTAGGCTGGAATATGTACCTGAACAGGTATGTAAGGCTTGTCCGCGGCGACAAGGAGAGCGTTGAAAAAATGATGACTACAAGCGAAGAGAGACTAAGGGAGGGGAGTTCTGTTTATATATGTCCCGAGGGTACCAGGTCAATGGACGGGAAGGTTAAAAAATTCAAACCAGGCGCCTTTATACTTGCGCACAAGATGAAGCTTCCGATCATCCCTATCGCTATATCAGGTACCTGTATTGCCCTTCCCAAGTACAGCATGAATACCAGCGGTATCCAGCATCTCTACCTTGATATACAGGAGGAAATCCCGTATGAGAGATTTGCATCCATGAGTATTGAGGATACAACGGAAATGGTAAGAAATATTATCATAAAGCGTGTTGATGAACTTGTTGTCTTCGATAAAACAAGGAAGGAGAAAGTATCCTTCACTGAACCCGAAAATTTAACAGATGAAATCCAGGCATAAGACTTTCAGTTTTTAAACCGCGGTCTGATTTTGAATTAAACTGACCGCGCATAAAAAAGCCGCAGATAAATCAGCGGCTTTTTTATGCTGAACTATTGAAAATCTCTACATCAGCTGGGCCATCAGCCGGACCATTGTATTAACGATATAGGTAAGGTTACCCATTTGAGCCGGATAGTCCCTGGGGTCTATCGGATCCTGATTGAGGCTGTCATTTTTCCAGACTTCAACTTCGTCAATCAACGGAATGCTTGTGCCATATGTTTCATTCACGGCTCTGGCCATTCTGTTTGCAACTATGGCATATCCCGTGGAGCAGGGGTGTATACCGTCAAGCGACATGAATCCGCCGGTAGCATAATCACCATTGACTACTATATTGCTTTGTGTCCCATCGCTACGGGTAAGAGCTACACCGGCAACCAGTTCAGTGCGTATCATGGTATAGGCATCAACCAGAGCCCAACCTTCTTTTTTTGCTGTTTCATTAATTATTTTATTGATCGCGATAATACGTTCCTGGATTGTTTTAATCTGTTCCGGTGTTATAACATCTGCAACGCAGCTCACCCTTGTTGAGAAAACAGGTACTTTTGATCCTTCCGGAATATCTGCACCCTCTGTTATTGTGGTATATTTATTGTGAAGCGGCTGCAAATATGAGATCATAGTATTGTCCGGAAGGTTGATCAAAACAACACCCTTGATAGATTTTTTTGCTTTTATTTTTGCCACAAGAATATCCCAGCTCGCCTTCCATTTGTCCAGGTCGGTCATTAAAAGCATGCCGTCGTCACCCATGATCGTCGCGAATATTGTGTCATTGTTGCCGATCCAGACACTGACAAACGTAGGATCCCTGTCAAGAGCCTGGTCAAGGGCAGACTTGCTGGCCGCAGGGTTAAGTCCCACTACTGAGCATATAAACGGATTCATTAATCCAACCACCTGGATGAGCAGAGAGTCAGTTATATCAGTGATTTTTTTTGTACCATCGTATGAGATCAGGTCATCAACAGTCGCTCCTGATATTCCGAAGTTGTTCAGATTTGCCTGGTTGTCATACCTGTCCGCACGGTACCAGTACATGAACGTTTTAATGAAGCGGGATATTGTGCTGGCCCATGTAGAAAACCATCCTTTTTTGAACGCATCTTCAGGATTAGGCATTCCTATCCCAGGGAATTCGATAAGGGGCTGGTTGAATTCGGTTTTTACAGCGCGGGCAAACTGTGCCGGATAGCTGTAATACTGCCTGCTCTCTTCGACATTGATACCCTGGCACCCTTGGGTAAGGCTGTCGCCGAGTGAAACATATGTTTTAAAAAAATCCTTCTGCTCGGATGCAGTCAATTTTTCCACTGATGAAGCGGTCCCGATTCCATCTGGGCTGACGGTTTCATCTGTTGTTTCGATTGCAGAAGAATTCGATGTATCATCTGCATTGGTAGATTCGCATGAAAGCGTGAATCCGGCGGCTATTAGGAAAGCAATTATTATTAATAATCTTCTCATGAAAGACCTCCTGTCATGATAAATTTTAATTGGCAGAAAGGCATCATGGAAAATAAAAACCGTCCGGATGGTCTGCGCCAATAATAACAGAATGTACTTTATGTTCATGCTTTAATCATCAGCTTTTAGAAATCCTGATATATTTTCTTTTCATGATTTATAAATTTTAGCAAAAAAGAGACTTTCGAGAGGCATTAAATTCCATATTTTCCTGAGATAACTGAAGATTGACACGCTTATCCCTCACGAAGCAGGCACATGAGACTTTATTCAGCAATGAGCTCGAGTTTTAAATGTTCTCACGAATTAAAATCTTATTTAATGACGGATTTTTATCTTTGTTAAAAAATATTGACAGGAAAAAACTGGACATGAGTATTCATGAAATTATAAAACCTTCAATGAGCGATTCATCGCTGATTATGATGAAACCATCAAACATTAGAAAATAATCATTACTCCGGTTTAATGGTAAGACTGGTCCGGTACACGCAGGCATAGGGGATAAAGGTATGATCAACGATTTAAGCTACTTCTTAATTTTTTTCGGCGGGTTTATGTCGTGGACCATGGCGCTGGGACTCATCGTTGAAAACAAAAAGCAGGTATACCACTACATGTTCGCAGGATTGATGTTCTGCCTGGGCTCTCTCCAGCTGGTGAATGGTCTGTGGGTGTCGGGAAAACTTGGTGATTATTCCTGGATGATTTTCTGGTATATGCCATTCCTGGCAATGACCGGACCGCTGTTTTTTTTCGCTTTCAAATCGGCCAATAATGATTCATTCCGGTTCAGACCAATCGAGTATTTTCATTTTGCCTTCAGCTTAATAACAGTGCTGCTGCTGATTCCACTGGCAAGACTGGATGCTGCAACTAAATTGTCCTTCATTATGCAGATTCCCAGTTTTTCAAATGATGACATTATGTTTCGATTGTATTCAGGACTGATTTCGGCAGTCATATTGAATATTGTGGGCTATATGATATATTTTATAAGGGAATGTTTTTTCATGCTGGATATCAAACTGATCAGGGAAAAGAAGGTGTCCCCGCATCTCATAACAATAGTGCTTATCTGCCTGCCGTTTTATATCATATTCTACGGGAGCATAATGGCGATTATCATTATTGAAAATCCACTGCCGTTTTTTTTCGATCTTATTAGGTTCCTGACGGCCCTGTCATTCTTACTGACACTGGTTATATTCATCATGGAAAAGAAAAACATCAGATTTTTTAAGGTATTACATACTCAGTTAGAAAACAGGCGCTATGAAATTTCGATGACACAGAACCTCGATGTCAGTCACGTTATAAGCAGGTTAAGGTCATTGCTGGATGAGGAAAAAATATTCTGCGATGAGGACATTTCGGTGGGCAGCCTGGCCCGGGAACTTGCGATCGAACCATACCAGCTTTCCCGGATTATTAATGAAAATTTCAATAAGAATTTTAAAAACTTTATCAATGAATACAGGATTGAAGAAGCAAAAAAAATCCTCCTGTCAGAACCAGACCGTACAATTACATCGGTGGCGTATGCCGTGGGTTTCAATTCCACCACGGTTTTTTATGAATGGTTCAGCCGGATCGCCGGTATACCTCCAAAAAAATTCAGGCATGAAAACCGGGACCTGGCTGATGTGACAACCGGGGCTGTAATAAGCGATTGATCCCGGCAGGACATGATCCATTGCTGAATATAAAAAAACGGCATGCCGTGAGGATACGCCTGTCCGCGTCATTATTTTTTTAGTATGTGAAAATTAATCGTAACATAAATCCCTGTAATACCAGCGGCTTTTAACGCCTGCAAAAAGTCGTTTTGTTTGTGATATGCTGTTATCTTTGCTGTATAAACTCCAATGCGGGGGTGATGCCATGAGGACAATACTAAGTTTTGTTTCACTGTTTATCTGCTCGGCAGTTTTATCATGTTCGATTATTGAGCACTCACCATGCCAGGATAACTGCGAGTATAACCGCAGGGACTGCGTGCAGCTTTGCGGCGACCCGGACAAGGCGGGTTTTAACATTAAACTGGGCGGCGACTGGGCCATAGGTTCAGTTGATTCATGCATAAGGGACTGCAGCAGGAAATCCGACGAATGCCTTGAGCGCTGCAGGACAGAAAGTAAAAAAGAAACAACGCCTGATGAATAAAGTTCTTCTCCTTGCCCTGAACGCGCGGTATGTGCATTCAAATCCCGCGCTGCTGTACCTGCAGAAGTATATTGCGCCTGCATGCGGTGATACCGTTATACTTGAACGCGGAATTAACGAAAAGAACAGCGCCATACTTGCTGATATTATGGCAGCGCAGCCTGCGGTAATAGCCATATCTGTATATATATGGAACACCGTGAAAGTTAAACAGCTGATCCCTGAACTGCGCAAATCTCTTCCGGGAACTATCATAGTGCTTGGCGGCCCGGATGCCGGCTACAACGCAGGCGACTGGATGGCGTCAGTATATGCCCCTGACTACATCGTTGCAGGGGCGGGCGAGGCCGGTATGCTGAAGCTTGCAGAGTCCGGGTTCAGCCTTAAGGAAAAGGTTATCCGCGAAAAGAATCCGCCATTCAGCTTAATCCCTTTCCCGTATAATAAAAGCGACATGGAAAGGCTTACGGGCAGGTTTATATACTACGAGAGCAGCAGGGGATGCCCGTACAGGTGCTCCTACTGCCTGTCGTCGCGCGAGGACCAGGGGCTTGAGTTCAGGCCAGTAAGCATGGTATGTGATGAACTTGATTTTATCACTTCGTTCAGCCCCGGACTGGTGAAGTTTGTTGACCGCACATTCAACAGCCGTAAAGAGCATTACAGGCCTGTATGGGAACATATTGTAAAGAACTGCTGCAGCGGGAAAACCACTTTCCATTTTGAAATATACCCCGGGCTCCTTGACGAAGATGACCTTGACTTTCTGTCAAAGGTTCCGCCCGGCCTTTTCCAGTTTGAGATCGGGATACAGTCTGTACACAGCGCGACGCTCAAGGCGATTCACCGCGTCATGGACAGGAAATCGTACGATATAATTGAGCGCCTGATCAGTAACAACAACATACATATTCACCTGGACCTTATTGCGGGCCTGCCGTTCGAGGACTACACCGGTTTCGCAAACTCGTTTAACAGGATACTGGGACTAAATCCCCACCACTTCCAGCCCGGGATACTTAAAGTTCTTCCAGGCACAGAGATGATGGAGCGGTCCGCGGAGTACGGCCTGGCCTGGTCCCCTGATCCGCCCTATGCAGTTAAAAGTACAAAGTGGCTTAACGCAGCAGAGATGGAGAGGATTGTGCGGATAGCGGAACTTGTCGAGGCAGTACACAATTCCGGCAGGTTCAACGAAACAGGCAGGTGCCTGGCCGCGCATTACGGCGGATGCTTTACGTTTTATGAAAAGCTTGCCATGCAGGATACCCGGGGCGGCACCGGGAGGAACTGGAATGACCTTGCTGTACTGATTATCAGCCTTGCACATGCTGAATCTCCGGAAATATTGCCGCTGATCATGGACTGCCTGCGGTGGGACTGGTGCGCTTCAGGGAAACTTCACCATTACCCTGATGCTTTAAAGTCACAGCTTACTGCGGACGCGAAGAGGAAGGGGTACAATTATTTTATAAGGCAGTCAGAAAGAAACAGGATCACGGCGGGCGGTGTGTCATTTTCAAAGGATGAGCTGCGGCACTCGATCTTCTTTGTGCCTGAGACCGCCGAGTTCAGGGAAAAAATGATGAGCGCAGGTCCGGCACTCTTTCTTCCGGACAAGAGGGTGATTTTTTTTGATCTGACGGATTTTATTAAGTGACAGATCATTATAAATCGTTAATTCTTGAAACCGCAACAGACTGGTTTTAAATTAATTAATATTACCTGCTGGTGTGAAACCAGGTATCGCAAAAGTTTAACTATTATTCCGGGAGATTTTAATGAGCAGAATGAACGCTGAGCAGCGCAGGACGCAGATACTCGACTGTGCCAGGAAGCTTTTTTCTGAAAACGGGTATCACCAGACTCAGATTTCTGACATACAGAACGAGGCAGGTGTAGCCCGCGGTACCATCTACCAGTACTTTGAAAACAAGGAGGACCTGTTCCTGACCCTGCTTGAAACGCTTTACAGCGACTGGAAGCAGATGCTCTCTGTTCAGCCTGAAAACATTCACGAAGCATTCAATACAGGCTTCAAGGTGTTCAAGTACAAGATAAAGCAGACGATTGATTTCTTCATCGCCAATCCCGAGTACTGCAACATACTGCTGCGTGTAGGGCTTGGTCTGGGCGGCAATTTTGACAGGACCCTCAGCAGATTCCAGAAGCAGATTCTTGAACTTGTAACAGACTATCTTGTAAAAGGTATAAAAATGGGCCGCATCAGGCCGGATATCGATGTGGATCTGACTGGTAATATGATAGGCGGTGCACTTCTTCGCGTATGTTATCATTACGTGGTTATAAAAAACATGAAGGATGGCGATTCAGATATGCTCGCTGACGAGTTTGTTAAGGTTTATGCCGTCGGAATTTTTTCTGAAAAATCTTGACAGATTAATATTTATTCTGATTTATAAACTGACATGTCAGTATATGTGTTTTAAGCTAACTGAAAATAACTACAGCATCTGGCGGTTATTTTCTAAATTTCCTTCATTAAAAGCCCGGTCAATGCCGGGCATTTTTTTATCATTGCCTGTATAAAAATTTAAACCATTAAAAGAGCTTGATTTTTATACTAATGTGTGAAACTGTTCAATGATGTTGCTCGGAGATTGATTATTTTATCATTTCGCAGAAATTTTGAATACTCACCCCCTGTGGCAAAAATACCTGAGGATATAAAGATGCCGGAAAAAAGATACACAAGGAAGATGTCATACAACGACCGTTTGTTTGCAGTTGTGGAAAGGATATGCCCTCCCTGCCTTAACCAGTTTGTTGCCGAAGGAGAAGGATCATTTGATGTGGAGAAATGGCGCGACGCGGTAAGAATTGCTTCCGCGGCAAATCCCGGCAGCAGGCTTGTGCTTAAAGGACACCTGGGCAGGAGCAGGTGGGTCGATTCAGGAAACACCCCACCTGTAACAGAGGTTGACGGCAACAGCTGGGACGGCATGGGCCCGGCCGGCGCACCGTTCCTTGACAAAGGGCTTTGCCTGAGGAATGGGCCCACATCCGAGGTCTTACTCATTAATGGCAGCCCGTTGCGTGTATGTTTCAGGACCCACCATGCTGTCATGGACGGAATGGGACTGCTTACATGGATGGAGGATATCTTCCGTGTACTCAGGGGTGAGGAGCCAAAAGGATCAACAGCAACAATCACAGACACGGAGCTCGCAAGGGCAAACCAGACTGAATACCGTAAACCATTCCCCAGGAATAACATCGCGCCGACTGGAAAACCCTCGGGCAGGAAAAGAGGAGTCACCTGGAAACGTGTCATTATCCCGGGCTCTTATAAAAATACGCTGGGGCAGGTAGTGGTGCTTGCCGCGCGTGAAGCATGGAGGTACCAGGATGGTCCTGTGCGTTTTGCTATCCCCGTGGATCTGCGGTTCAGGCAGAAGGGGCTACGTTCAACCGCCAACCTTGCGATTGCAATATATGTTGAAGTAAAAAAAGATTCCACGCCCGCGGATATTGCGGAGGATATACGAAAGCAGGTCGCAGAGAAGCGCGACTGCATGATAGACAGGACTGATCCCTTTTTACGCTTTCTTCCTATGATGTACCTTACCAGGAAAGGAAATTCCCGTATTGAAAACTGCAATAAAACAGGGCTTTACGGTTCGTCGGGACTGATCAGCAATATGGGCAAAGTACCGGTGCAGTTTTTTTCCGGCGGCGGTTTCAACACAAGGCTTATATGGGGGATTCCGCCGAGTATAGAGAACATTCCGTTTTTAATCGGGTTTGCCATACGCGACGATGAGGTGACACTCAGTTTAGGTGTGCCCGAAGTGCTGGCCGGCGAAAACCGGGTAGATACTTTTTTCAAAAATCTCCTCGAGGGACTTGTCCCTGCAGATGAGGGAAGCGGGAAAAAATAAAGATTGTAATGAGGTACAGGATTAACATGAAAGTTTTTATGACTATTATTTTAGGGATGATCCCGGTGATGCTGGGCGCTTCAGACAGGTTCACGGCCGAGTCACCACTTCTCACCGGTGACTCTTCATTTCTTATTGCAAAATCAGACACAACTTCTGATAAGAATAATAATATGACCATTGTATTTCCGGCAGGAGAAGATGACCAGGAGGAATCCGCAGGGGAGGAGCAGGACAATAAACCGGCGGAGGCGGGTACATGGAAGAAAGGATTTGAACTGGAGACGAATTTCAACACAAAGGACTGGATGCTGGGATTAGGGCTGGGGATGCAGCACACATCAGGGATTTCATTGCTGCTGAGGTTCCAGATAAGGCCGCTGACAAATACGGTTTTTGTCGAAAAATCAGCGAGCGCATACAGGCAGTATAATGAAAGACGCATGGTGCTGGGACTCTCGGCCTCCTGGGATTACATGATAGTACAACCGGTTGGAATTTATATTAACGCCGGATACGGCGTCTCGTTCGCCTATTTCAGGGGATCTGACGAGAACCCTGAAACAATCTGGACGCCTATGGCAGGTGGTGGACTTCTGCTGCAGCCATGGGAGACTACATCATTACGTTTCGGGTATGAATACATAAGGACTCCGCAGTACCCGGACCACCATATCAATATTTCATCTATGCTGATGTTCTGACAGGAGACATTATTTTGAAAAAAATGTTAACACTTACAGCAATACTATTAATAATAATAACTTTGTTTTCCTGTTATGATGACACAGGTGAGGACTGCGAAGAGGCACCATCTCCATGTAATTCATCGGCATCACAAGGATACCTTAATTTTGATGTTACAAATGATGATGCTGAAGTTACACTGCAGAGTATCAGGCTGTGTGAAGGGGATGATTACGATACAGGAACTAACTGCGTAACATTCACCAGTACCAGTTCCCGGTATGTTAATAATGGCGATTATTCAGCCATGGCTACGTATACTGTAAGCTATAACGGGAAAACATATACCATCGAGGCTGTTGACGGCGTTGATTTATCATACGAGTCAGATGATTACTGCAATGGAATCACCTGCTATACTGAAGGTTCTGAAACATTGGAGCTTGAATTTGACCGCGATGCATTTATTGACATGCTTGATGGAACGAGCAAGGAATGCTTTATCGCGACAGCGGCGTACGGTTCAGGCGAGGCATGGCAGGTTGAATACCTGCGTTCTTTCCGCGACAGGGTGCTTAATAAGTCTGCGGCCGGTCGGTTTTTTATCAGGGAGTACTACGCGCATTCCCCCGCTGCCGCGGGTTTTATTTCTGGCAGGCCCGCGCTGAAGTATACTGTAAGCGGGATGCTCTCTGCTGCCATATATGCAATGATGCATCCGTATATTTTTTCTGCATCGATCTTCGCGTTTATCGCGGCTGGGATACTGTCGGTTTATGGAATAAAAGCCAGGCGCCGCAGGAGACTGAATCTACCGGAAGCCTGCTGAATCAGCAGGCTTAAACTTTCCCGTACGCAAAGAGAACCAGCCTGAACGCAATATAGACCATGACAAAACCGATAACGGTATCGAGTATCCTCCACGAAAGTGGTTTCCTGAAAAGCGGCGCAAGTATCCTGCCGCTATAGGCAAGGGCAAAGAACCATGCGAACGATGCGGCTACTGCACCAAGTCCGAAGAAGGGCTGCAGTTCATGGGGTCTTGCTGCCCCGAATCCACCGAGCATGACCACAGTGTCAAGGTAAACGTGCGGGTTGAGGTACGTCAGCGCGAATATGGTGATCACCGATTCTTTCAGTCCGCCTGAACCGCCCGCATCATCCATATCCATTGATTCACCCTTTACCGCAGATCGGAATGATTTAAAGGCAAACCACAGAAGATAGAGCGCGCCTGCACCTGCTGCGGCCTTTGTGACTGCGGGGTGACTGGTAAAAACGAATCCCATCCCCGCTATGCCAAGTGTTATAAGAAGCGCATCGCTGAGAGAACATACCCATGCAAGGAGGGCGCGGTGCCGGCCCAGGATACCCTGGCGCAACACATAGGCGTTCTGCGCGCCGATTGCAATGATCAGCCCTGCGCCCGTGATGAACCCTTCAATGATGCTTGATGTGATTTGCATTGGATTTCTCCTGTATCAGGAAAATACATTAATTGTTAGTTAACTTACTGTTTTCAATAATTTTTTAGAGAATTCGTGCAGTCCAATCTTAAATGTTTAAAAATTTTTAAAGAGGATAGTCGATATTAAAGGGAAATAGCTTCAAGTAAAACTGTTAAAGTCTGTTGACTATTTTGCACTTACATCTGATTTTGTCATAAACATTAATGTTCTATATTAAATAGAAGGATAATATCTATCCTCATATAACATTCCAGGAGTACCATATGCCGTTTCAGGTTCCCGGCCTATCCGGGGATTTATGCCGTGCAGCAGATGAGCTCGGCTACAGGGAACTCTTTCCGGTTCAGGGGGAGGCCATCCCTGTAATACTCGCAGGGAAAGACCTTGCTGTATCTGCACAGACAGGTTCAGGTAAAACCGCGGCATTTCTTCTTCCCATACTGCAGCGGTTAACAGAAAATAAATGTATACAAAAAAGTTCAGTCCGTGTACTGGTGCTTGTACCCACCAGGGAACTTGCAGTGCAGGTGGCTGAATCCGCAGAGATTTTCAGCAGGTACCTTCCCGGAAAGATAAGGGTTGCTGCGGTACATGGCGGGGTTTCAATAAATCCCCAGGTGCAGAGCCTGGCGGGCGGGGCGGATATCCTGGTTGCAACTCCCGGGAGGCTTATCGATATCGCGGGGAGTAACGGCGTGAAGCTTTCTCATGTCGAGATCCTGGTTCTTGATGAAGCAGACAGGATGCTGGACCTGGGATTTAAAGATGAAGTCGGCATTATTTTGAAAATGCTCCCTGAAAAAAGGCAGAATCTTTTGTTTTCCGCGACCCTTGGTACTAATCTTAAATCAGCGGGTATTGATTTTTTAGACGGTGCAGTAAAAATCGGGATTGAAAAATCGGCTGCTCCTGCAGAACCTGTTGAGCAGATCGTTTATACGGTTGACCGGAATAACAAGGGAATTCTGCTGCGTTACCTGATAAACGACGGCGGCTGGGAACAGGTTCTTGTCTTTGTATCATCAAAAAGAAAAGCTGACAATGTGGCACGCAAACTCAACGTGAACCATATATCTTCTGAAGCGATGCATGGAGATAAAAGCCAGGGAGCCAGGACCGGGGCTCTTGCACGTTTCAGGCAGGGAAAGATCAGGGTGCTTGTGGCGACCGATCTTGCATCCCGGGGGCTTGATATTGAACAGCTGCCGTATGTTGTCAATTACGAGCTTCCCAGGTCTGCAGCGGATTATATCCACCGCATAGGCAGGACAGGCAGGGCTGGAATAAAGGGAATCGCAGTAACTCTCCTGTGCGAAGATGAGTTCCAGCATATGAGGCTGATTGAAAAACGTATGGACCGGAAGCCTGTATATATTGATTCAGCAAACATCACGTTTAAGCAGTAGGCTTGTTGGTTTTTCATTTTTTAACAGGGGGTCCGGGGGCGAAGCCCCTGAAAACGCCCCGCACTCCCGGCCAGCCGGGATTCCATCGTTAAATGGAGTTTTGCAACAAGTCAATATTTGAGATATCTAACTAACAAGGAATTATTTATGGATGACAAAAAAATTTTTATCGGGAATTTAAACTTTGAGGTAACTGAGGCGGATGTCAGGAAACTTTTATCAAAGTATGGAACAGTGGAAGATATAAGGATGAACCAGAAGAAGGGGTACGCTCTTGTTGAGATGTCCACTGCTGATGAAGCCGCAGAAGCGGTTCAGAAACTGGACGGTACAATGTACAGGGATCGTGAAGTCAGGATAAACCTGGAAATGAAGGCGGGCAGGGCCAGATCTGCATCTGTCAGAAGATATAAAGAACGCGGGGAGAGTTTTTCCGGTGACAGGGAGGCGGTAAATTCAGCAGGCAGAACGGACCGCGGAAATAAACGGGATTCTGTAAGACATGGTTCAGGTGATAATCAGCGGGACAGGGATGCTGTTTCATCACCCGGTAAATACAAGGGTGAATACAGCGAAAGGTTTAAAAAAATGTCTGCGAGTATGGCAGATTCAAGATCAAAATCGGAAGCTGCTGATTCAGGTAACAGGCAGGGCGGCATAAACCGGAGAGAAAGGCCGAATGCGAATGACAGGGACAGAAGATCTGCAGAAAAAACTTCAGGTACCGGCAAACCCCAGAAGAAGGAGTGGACGTCCGGGCAGCCATTGCGTTCTGACGGACCGCGGCTCGATGACGAGAAGCCGCATTATATCAGGCGCGAGAGGCCGGCAGCTGATCACAGGCAGAAGGAAAGATCATCAGGCCCGGACGACAGGGGAAACAGAAAAAGAGAATGGAATACCGATAAAACTTCAGGCCAGCCTGGCAGACCTGGCAACAGGCGGGATAACAGGCCTGTGAGCAATCAGCCGCGCGAAGAGAGATCGGGAGATCGTCCTAAATCCCGGCCATCGGGCAGTTCGCCAAAACAGTCTACCCGGACATCCAGACCCGGTGCAGGTGAGAGCGGAAGGGGCAGATCGTCCGGTTCATCGCGGCCCGACAACCGCGGCGGCGCAGGAGAGAGAGACCGGAATAACCGTTCGAAGAGGGACTGACATATGGGAGATATCAATAAAAATGATATACTGCGGCGGTTAAGATACGCCCTCAACATCGGCAACGCTGAAATGTCCGGAATTTTTAAACTTGCGGGGTATGAACTTTCCGAGTATTCCATCCTGAATTTTTTAAAAAAGGATGACGAAGAGGGATATGTTGAATGTAGCGACAGGGAGCTTGAATTCTTTCTTGACGGCCTGATTATTCAGAGAAGAGGAAAAAAGGAAACAGCGGAAAGTGAACCTGCTGTTAAACCCGAGGGTCGTATTTCAAACAACCTTGTATTAAAAAAATTAAGAATAGCCCTTGATTTTAAAGAGGAGAATATGCTCGAGATGTTCAGGCTTGCAGGATTTGAAATCACGAAACCTGAACTTTCAGCCCTGTTCAGAAAAAAAGGTCACAAAAACTACAAGGTCTGCGGCGACCAGATATTGAAGAATTTTCTGCAGGGAATTACAGTTTACTTTAGAAAGTGAAACCGGATATTTGACTTCCACTCCTTTTGCCCGGTGTCTGTCAGTTTAATCAGGCATTCTCCGGGATCTGCACCATGACAGCTTCACCCTTTGCGGTGACCACTCCATCAGCGGTAACTGTTGCAGTGAGTACAACCTTCCGGTTTTTTATCTCTACAATTTTTGCCCGTACTTCAAGTTCCACCCCTGCAGGTGTGGGCTTCAGGTAATCCACCTTAAGAGAGGCTGTCACAAAGCGGGAGATCGGTTTTTCGCCAAGTTCAAACCCGTCATGCCTGTGCTTTGCAGCAGCAGCTGTACCGGCGCAGTGACAGTCTATGAGTGATGCGATCAGTCCGCCGTATATGTTGCCCGGGAACCCTCCGCTCTGGTGAAGTTCGGGTGTAAAACGGCACAGTCCTTCATCGCCGTCCCAGTAGCTTTTAATGTGCATCCCCCTGTCGTTCAGCCTGCCGCAGCCGTAACAGTGCGAATAGTTGTCCGGGTAGTAGTCCTGGAAAGCTTTTGTTGTCATATCAGTTTCTCCCAAGGTCGAGGGCAAGCTGTTCAAGTGAACCTATGATTCCGTTTAGTTCATCGCTGGAACCGGAGAGTTCGCTTATTGCAGTAGTGAACACGCTCCCTGTATGTACCAGGTTCTCTACAGCATGCCCTATGGTCTTTATCCCGTTCATCTGTCCTGCGGATTCATCAGAAATACGTGTTATCGCAGAAACGATTTCGTTCATCTCCTTTATCAGTTCGGCAAAAAATTCAGAAACTTTAAGCACCAGGTCAGCGCCTGAATCGACGTCCGCAGTGTTGCGTTCTATTATTTCTCTGATTTTTTTGGAGGATTCGGTAGTCTTCTGCGAGAGGTTCTTTACCTCGGTGGCGACAACCATGAAGCCCCGGCCCGCGTCACCCGCACGCGCAGCTTCGATCGCGGCATTAAGCGCCAAAAGGTTTGTCTGGAAACTGATATCGTTTATAACGCCTGTTATATTAGATATCTCGTGGCTGTGACCTGATATGCGGTTCATCGATGATGATAGATTTTCTGCAAGAACCTTTTTACCTGCTATCACGGTGTTAAGTGAGCCGAGGTCTTTGCTCGATTCAGCTGCCTGCATGGTATTTGAATGCACGCTTGCAGTGAACTGGTCAACAGTTTCAGATATCTCTTTTATTGAACCGTCATGTTCAGAATTGCGTACCGATATTTCACGGCAGGCTGAAGTTATATTCTTTGATGATGCAGATATCTTTTCTATCTGTTCATTCATCCCTGCTACTGCTGTTGAAGTGCGGTGAAAGTTTTCATCACTCTCAAGCCGCGCCTCTTCAAGCTGCTTCACGTTGCGGTTTGTGAAAGAAGCCATCAGGTAGAGGAAATAACTTGTTCCTGCCAGGAACATGATTTTAGGAAACTCCTGGGCAAGGCGTAGAGTTTTGTTGTCAAAAACTGTTGCCGGATCTTTACTGAAGACCATGCCGCCATACTTTGTTCCAAGGTAAATAAGAAAGATATAACTGGACACTGAGAGTACTCCGAAATAGATGTTAAGCTTTTTATTATAGCGCAGTCCGCATATAATGGCAAAAACCATGTAGAGCAGGAATGTTGACGGTTCCTTGAGAGACATTGCGTATCCGTGATACGGATCGTTGTGAAAGGCATACTTTACGAGAAATATAAGAATGACTTCAAGAGTGACAGAGGTGAAAATCAGAGTATCGGTTACGTTCTTTCGTTTTATAAAATATGTGTTAACTAATGCAACAACGAGGTACGTACCCGCTATTGTCAGCACAGATATATATACTTCCGGAACTGATCCGGATTTCATGGCTGCAAAAGCGGAAAGAAAAAAGAATAATATAAATACATATCTTACGCGGTTGATTATGCGTTCTATTTCGATTCTATTCATGCGATTATCCTTGTAGATATATTATAGTAAAAAAAACAAATTGAACCAATAAAAGAAACTATTTTTTATCCGCAGTGTAAACATACATTACACAATCTGGACAGTTAAAGACCAGCCTGTAACGGTCTCTGCCGTCGCTAATAAAGAGCAGATTGTTTGACCGGTCATCTTCATGATACTTCGGGCAGCATCCTGTTTCATATCTAATGCAGAGCTTTGTTTTCATGACCGGGACGTTCCCGTTTTCCTCACTGCACTCGAACGCAGGATGAATCGTTTTAACTCCATGGCGTTCATAAAAATTCCGCGCAAGACTGTTGCTTACATTGTATGTAAAGTCCAGTTCATCAACAGGGTAGTGGTGTGATGTCTTTTTGAACGGTATTTGCGTGCGGCTGAATTCATTAATTCTTTTCTGTTCAAGTGCGGCAGTTGAGCGCCTTCTAAGGTCATTAAGGATCGAGGGTTGAATGTATATGTTTTCTACGCCTTCTATTTTTATGTTCCGCGATATAAACATTGTCGCACCCAGTTTTTTCAGGTGGCGCATGATGCCCTCTTCTGCAGATGTGGAGGACCGGGACTGTTCTCCTGTAAGCGGCGAGTCCATTGATATTGTCAGCCCGTCGTCATCTGTCAGTGTCAGGCTGACAATGTGTCCTTTAACCGTGAGTTCCATGTCTACCGCAATTTTCCGTTCAGTACGGGATGCATCGAGCGTTTTTTCAAACATCACGTCATGGTTACGGTACAGGACAGCACCAGTGTATATAGAATTCATCTCAAGCGGAAAAATTTTATTCCCCTCAACCCGGTTTACCCGGATACCTTTCAGTTTACCTTCACTGTCAGTGAAGGTAAGTCCGTCACCGTTATGCAGTGGTTCATCGGCCTTAACCGAGAAAGATTTTCCGTTTATGCCTGTTACCGCTGCAGTCTTTTTACCTGTGGACTTGGGAGATCTGAAGGATGAAACACTCCCGGTTCTTCCATGAAGGAAATATTCCGTGTATCCGCGGTTGAAAGTGCGTTCAGGGTCAGGGTTGAAGTCAAAGTAGACTCTGCCGGAGGAGGATCTCACGAGCTCCTGCTTTTCTTCAAGTACGCGGTCAATTGTCTGCCTGTAGTGTGCGGTTATGTTTTTTACGTAGTGTATATCTTTGAGGCGGCCTTCTATCTTGAATGAGTCTATGCCTGCATTTATCAGTTCGGGTATGTTTTCAGTGTGGTTCAGGTCTTTTGTCGAAAGGAGGTGCCCGTGTGATATTACACCGCCCGATTCAGCCGAAAGGTCCCACTCCTTCCTGCAGGGCTGGGCGCACTCGCCTCGGTTGGCGCTCCGGCCGCCAGCCGAGGCGCTCATGTAGCAGCTGCCGCTGAAGCTGACACATAGCGCGCCGTGTATAAAAAATTCCAGTTCGCATGTCACACTTTTTCGTATTGTGCAAACCTGTTCAATGGATAGTTCGCGCGCAAGCACTATGCGTTTAAATCCCGCAGATGCAAGAAACTTTATCCTTTCAGGGCTGTAGTTCCCGGCCTGGGTGCTGGCGTGCAGGCTAACAGGCGGAAGGTCCATCTCCAGTATCCCCATGTCCTGGATTATCAGTGCGTCTATGCCCGCACTGTACAGGTCATGTATAAGTTTCCGGGCCTCTTCAAGTTCGTTGTCAAAGAGGATGGTGTTGAGAGCCGCATATACCCTGGAATTGTACATGTGTGCGTATGACGCAAGTTTTTCGATGTCGGAAACACTGTTCCCGGCAGCTGCCCTTGCGCTGAATTTTTCCGGTCCGATGTAAACAGCATCGGCTCCGTAATTGATTGCGGCTTTTCCTGCATCGGCATTTTTTGCCGGAGCAAGAAGTTCTATATTTCGAGGATTCATCGTCTTTACCAGGTGCACTGATACCGCGTACGTTCAGTGTTGTCAAGGAAAACTGGTCATAACCAGGCGCCTGCCAAGAGATAAATCTCCGGAAATATTCACGCTTCATTGTGCATGCAGTTATATTTACCAGAAAAAGCAGCAGTTAAGCAAGGCAGAGTATTTATATTGACGCTTGACTGAAACTGTTATAATGAATATTATATATCAACCGCATTTGTTATACAAAAAATGGAGTTATCATGAATCCTGAAGTAAAAAAGATCACAGACCGTAAGATAATGTACGATTACCTTAAAAAACTATTCACCAGGAAAATGGTCTTCCTGAAAACCAAAGAGCTCAACATTGAAACATCCTCGTTTGTATTCAATGAGGATGGAGTAATATTTACCCTTGCTGAGCCCGTAGCAGAGGATAATGTCAGCCTGTATATAAGAAACGGGAATGAACTGCTGCTGGCCCGTGCTTTGATAGTATCACGTTCCGGCAATGAATATAAATGCACGGTATCCGAGATGCTGATCATGAACATACCCAGGAAGGAGGAACGTATCAAAGCCACGGTTACTACCAACGGTGGGAATGTTTATATCTCGAACATAATTTCAGATTTTACGTTAAAACAGAACTTTGAGGATAACAAGCGCAAAATACTTGCACTGAAGGATGACCTTGAAGCAAAACTCGGGAAAAAGTATGAGAAGGTGACAGTATACGCAGTAAGCGAACAGAAGAACGACCTGCGTATGAATTATTTTATTAAAGAGAGAAAACCGTACTTTATAAAAGATGTTACGCAGCGTTGTGACGATGATCCGCAATATAAATATTACATTGATACGATTTATCATGAGGAACACGAGTCAAACAGGCGGATGATCTCTGAAATCGCGGTACCGTTTCTCTACAGGTACATGATGCCTTTCGGGTACCTGCGCGTGAATGAATCAAAACCGCTTACGGATGAGGATTATTCATCACTTAAAAAAACCGGTATGAGTATATCCACTTATTTTACAAATGACAAGAGTATTATTAAAAGCTCAAGCGACCGGATCTATATTACTGATCTTTCCATGACAGGACTGGGAGTGATTTTCAAGGAGAGGGCATATATCAGGCATTTCAGGGAGAATAGCCTTGTTATCTTTACAGTTTATATGCCGGGCGACAGGACGTCCGTTGTCATGTGTGAGGTAAAAAATATTACCATTTTAAAAAACGGTGTGTACAGGGTAGGGTGCAGTATCATGAATTTTGACGCAATAGGTGAAGTAAACTATACGGAATACCTTGAAACAACGGGGATCAGCACTGATCCGTCAGGAGATTAGGATGCCCGGGACACTCATATTGTCAGGCCCAGTCATCACCAAAGCGGGCAAGGCCATAAATGTATAAACCTTCAATTTATTTGCTTGTAAATTCTTATCGCAGCAGAAGTATCCAATATCATGAAAAAAATACCATGGAAAGGTGAAGGCGGTTACAGGGAACTTGTAGTTCTTTCCGTACCGCTGATTATAACAACAGCATCATGGTCGCTGCAGCAGTTTGTTGACCGCATGTTCCTCTCGTGGTACTCGCCCGAAGCAATCGCTGCAGTTGTACCTTCCGGTATGCTCAACTTTACCATCATGAGCATCTTCATGGGAACATGCAGCTACACAACAACCTTTGTTGCACAGTACCACGGCGCCGGGAAAAACCACCGCGCAGGAAGGGCTGTATGGCAGGGGATATACTGCAGTATCGCAGGAGGAATAATTCTTCTCCTCTTTGTACCTTTTTCAGACCGGATTTTCAACATGATCGGCCATGATCCTTCAATCAGGGAATATGAATCGGTATACTTTTCTATACTCTGCGCGGGTTCATGGGGGCCGCTTGCGTCATCCGCGATTGCAGGATTTTTTTCGGGCAGGGGGATCACATGGCCCGTGCTCTGGGTTAACTTCGCGGGTACTCTTGTTAACATAATACTTGATTACATCCTTATTTTCGGCAAACTGGGATTCCCCGTTATGGGTGTAAGGGGAGCTGCCATTGCCACGGTCATCTCCGGTTTCAGTGTGCTTGCAATCTACCTTGTGATGTTTTTTTATTCCCCGCATGAAAAGGAATTCTGCACGCGCTCGGGATGGAGACCTGAGAGAAAGCTTTTTGCAAGGCTGATACGTTTCGGATTCCCGGCTGGACTTCAGTTCTTCCTTGAGATCGGCACCTTCACTGCTTTTATTCTTATAGTGGGGCGCCTCGGCATGATGGAACTTGCAGCTTCAAACATAGTGTTCAACATAAACTCTGTTTCATTTATGCCCATACTTGGCCTGGGCATAGGTATTACCGTGCTCACGGGCCAGTACCTTGGTAAAAATCAGCCGGACACTGCGGAGCGGAGTGTTTATGCAGGTTTCCGCATATCATTTGTTTATATGTTTTTCACTGGACTGATTTATATTCTGCTGCCGTGGCTTCTTGTTGAACCGTTCATGCGCGGCAGCGATGCGGGAAGGCTTTTTGAACTGCGCGGTATGGCTGAACTGCTCCTCAGGTTTGTGGCGCTCTATTCATTCTTTGACGCTATGAGTATAACATTCTCCTCTGCGCTTAAAGGTGCGGGGGACACATCTTTTGTCATGAAGGCAGTACTGCTTGTAGCGGTATTCTCGCTCATAATCCCCACGTGGGCCGCTGTTTTCTATTTTAATGCGGGGATTTATACATGCTGGTGGATACTTACTTTTTATGCGTTTTTCCTGGGATTCATGTTCTACCTGAGGTTCAGGAACGGGAGGTGGAAGAGCATGAGGGTGATCGAGGGAGAACACGGCAGGGGTATGTGACATAAAATATTTATTGACAAATTTGCCGGTTTTTATACTATTATTATGTCGTATTAGATTAATTATAAGTGCCTGACGGTCGTTAATTTCAGGAATACCCCAATAAGGATTTCAAGATGATATTGAACCTAGCAACCATAGCAGCCTGCTTCCTTATGCTCTTCCTGTTCAGGAGACTTGACAACGCCAATGCCCGGATGGCCAAATTGCGCCGGTATTCAGCAAAGATATTTGACGATTTCAGGAAACTTACCGAAAAGGAGAGCCGCAAGTTCCAGGACGCCACAATCGAGATCGATATACTTATTAAAAAATCGACCGCCCTTGCAAAAAACATGGCTGAATCGATCGGCGACATTGAAAACAGGATCAAGGGGCTTGACGTAGAGAAGAGCAACCTGAAAAAGGTCGAGGATGACATACGCGTGATCTCTGCCGCCGCAAAGGATGTGAACAAGCAGATCCAGTTTATCGCATCTGCCCAGGAGGGATTCGGCGACATGACTAAAAAGCTCGCCTTTGTCACTGAGAACATGGAGAACATGAACATCCAGGTGAACCAGATGACCGGAAACTTCGAGGACAAGCTGCGCGAAAGGTCCAGGGAGATTTCGAATGAATTTTATATATTCTCTGAGAACATGAAGAACGACCTTGAGCGCAGGGAGACCGAACTTGCCCAGTCGTCAAGGGAACGTATGCTGCAGCTTTCCGATGAGTTCTCAGGGTCAATGACCGAAATGGAGACCAGGTTCGCCGAGTCCGGTGAGCTTCTCCACGACAATTTCAGGCTTAAGCTTAACCCGCTCATTAAAACAGTCGAGAAGGCCGAGAACCTTAACACCCAGCTTAACAACCTGCGCGATACCTTCGCAAGCATGGAGGCCACGTTTTTCGATGACTTTAACCGTAAGTCGACAGACCTTACAACAAAACTCCGTACCGTTGAAACTAACATGGAGGAGTCCAAGACAAAACTGGTAAGCTCATTCGAATACGAAGTAGACCGCGTACGCACAGAGATCGATAAACTGAGCATTCACGCGGTAACCAAGAAGGACGAGATCGTGCAGGCGACCAGGCGCGAGGCTGAACTGATAAGCAAGAAGATGGACGAGTTCGAGGACAAGTTCATCCAGCTTGAGAACAGGATAATCGAAACAGCGGACAGTAAGCTGAGCACAATGGATTCAGAATACCAGGCCATTGACCTGAAGCTCAATTCCATGCTGGGCCGCATAAGGGACGACGAGCAGCAGCTTGAAAAACGCCTGGGTGAAATAAAGAATGAAATTATAAGTTATGAACAGCATAACGATGTATTCGGCAAGGTCGATACTCTCATCAAGACCCTTGAAGAGGCAAAGAGGGAGGCGCGCGACCTTGAGAAGTTCATCGCGGATATCGACCAGATCAAGGAGCTCAAAAAGAACGCGGAACGTGAGATACGCACATACATAGCGAAAAAGGATAAGCTTGCGGACATCGAAGGGGAGATCCGGAACCTCATGGAGGTGAACGACCTTGTAATAAACAAGTCGGACAAGCTGCTTGATACCGTATCCAGGGTTGATGCCGTGAACTCAAGAATTGACGGGCTCTCTGAAACATACAACATGCTGGAGAGAAGGATCGGCGAGCTGCATGAATACGAGGACGTGATTACGCGCAACCTCGATTCAGTGAGCAAGTCAGACCTGATCATCCAGTCGATCGACAGCAGGATCAAATCTTTCGAGAAGGTCATGGAGCGCTCGGACAGGCGCGTTGACAAGATCACAAGCGCGCTGAAACGAATTGACGAAGAGACAATGATCCTCAAGACAAAAGAGAGCGACATTCACGAGCTTAAGGACAGGTTGAGCGAGCTTGACGGGCTCTCTGATCACATGGAGGAGCGTGTTAAACAGATACATGCGATGTTCCAGAAAATTGAATCCGTGCGAAGGGAGATCGACAGTACAGACAACAGGCTGCAGGAGATGTTCCACCAGACAGACAGGAAGATGAAGGAGTTTTCGGACTTCATCCAGGCAGTTGACAACAACAATCCCATACTGAAGCAGGTTAAGGGTGACATTAAGAGCATGCCCGGGAGAAACCTGAATGACAACGTGGTAAAAACAGTAAGGGAGCTTTCAGGAAAGGGCTGGGACCCCGAGGCTATATCAAAGAAACTTATGATCGATGAAAATTCGATCAGGTTTATTATAAATACAACGTTGCTGTAGTTTTTAGAGAGAGATCAGTTTTAATAGACGAGGTGAAGGAAGGCTTACTGGCCTTCCTTCATTTTTTCCTGGACAGAGTTGAGTATCTGCTCGTCTGAAAGTTTTTTCCTGAGAACTACACGGTAGATGATATCGAACTTTGTAGGTTCAACAACCTTTTTGGGGAACCTGAAACTCCACCTCATGATGTCGTCATTGATAAGACTGTCTATCTCTGTAAAGTTTGTCGGTCGCTGTGACCTGATCTTGTTGATTGCGCCTGAATCGGGGAAGAGCCATACTGAAACAACGCCTATTCGGACTTCATCTATCATGTCATACTTTTCCATCTCGGCAACCATGAACTTATCGCCGCCTTCATCATCAGCCCGCACAATAGTCTTTTCATTCTTCAGCTGAACTACCCTGTACTCATCTGACGAGAGCAGCACCCTGAATGTCTCTGTACCCCGGTCTTCGGCGCGGAGAAATTCCTCGTTCTCCTTTTTGATGGTATCATATGAGTTTTTGCCTCCTGTTGTCTGGCATGACAACAGGAGAGTAATTATTAAAAAAGGCGGAAGTAAAAATGTGAATCTTTTCATCTGATTAGTCCTGATTTATTATGTACGCTGTATTTTCTGAGCTGATATACTCTGTTTAATTATATGACCAATTTAGTCAATATTGTTTTAAAGGCAAGAAAAATGCGGAATTTCAAGGATCTGACTCAGGGCGCATCAATTTACATTGCAATCCGTTATTGGAGTTAAATTTTAATTTTTGCCGTCGAGTATGGTGGAAAATTCAGAATGGATCGGCTATACACAATGATGATATCCGGCCGAATTATTATTGAAAATCCTGATATAATAATTAAATTTGAAATATAGAACTTTACGATTGAATTAATCCCTGAACCTGTCATTTCGAAGAAGTGATAGTGACTGAGAAATCTCTTTCAGGCTGAATATGAGATTTCCCGCATTCGTTCGAAATGATAACGTACTAATCATTTCGTAAAATGCAATAATTTATATTTATAAAGTTAACAGATACTGATGTATCATACACCAGCAGGGGTATTTGAATGAAAAGAATAATAGCTGTTTGCTCAGCTTTTCTTATGGCCGCAACCTCTCTTTCGGCACAATCAAAGGTAGATAAGCTCCGTGATAAGGAGAACGCCAGGAGAGAAGAGATCAAAAAGAAAGACGAGGAGCACAGGCAGCGGATACTGAAGAAGTTTTACGATTTCCAGGCCAAGGTCCTGAAGATGTCGCCGGATATGAAGATAGACATTCCTGTTGATCCGGGTGAAACTGATGATATCAAGGATCAGAATTATGCATCGAAGTATCTGAAGCAGGATGAATTTGACGCATGGGCGGCTGATTCATACATGCTCAGGTCTCTTCCCTATGACAGCATTAAGGAATACACCGCAACTGTGAAGCGGGGTGATAAAGTTAAGGTTCTGATGAAGCCTGACATGAAAGGTAAAAAGGAATACCCCAGCTTAACGAAGGACTGGTTCCTGATAAGAACCCAGGATGGTACAGAGGGATATATCCCGGCAGACATGTTATTAAACAGGAAGCCGGTGAAGGATAATAAGTCAGGATCGATTGATTACGATTCTGTAACAGGGTATGCATGTGGTTCCGGGTTCGGTGCCCCTTCGTCTGAAGGGATGTTTATACTGGCTCAGTTCAAGGGAGATTACAGCGATACTCCTCAGGATATAAAGCAGCTGGACCCCGGGACAAGGTTGAAGGTGAATGCCGGCAGCCTGAGAGTAAGGAGCGAACCGTCTATTGACTCCGAAAGCATCGGCAGCCTGAGCAGGGGAAACATTGTTGAGGTTATAGAATGTTCATCCAACACTGATTACTCCGACGGTTATGAATCGAACTGGATCAAGGTTAAGTCCGGTGATTTTGAAGGTTGGGTCTTCGCGCACTACCTTGTCGAGGCAGGGAGCAGTGACGGATCGGGCAGTGGTTCAGGCAGCGAATACGTGATGACTGAATTTGATAAAGGGATGGAACTCTACGTCAAGCCTGACATCCTCAGGGTCAGGGACGCGCCGGATGATCTTGGTACGGTGCTCTTCAGTCTTCAGAATAAGGATGAGGTTGAGGTTATCGAGATTGAAAGCGAGCTTGTCTCACTTGGAGGCAAGAAGTCAAAGTGGGTAAAGGTAAAGTACCTGGACTACGAGGGCTGGGTGTTCGGTGCGTTTCTCTCGACAGATAAAAACTCATTTGAACAGGGCGATGATATAAACAATATGTTCCAGGCGCCGATTACCGAAGGGGATTATTTTATTTCCAGCAAGTTCGGCAAGAGGATTCTTAAAGGCAAGGTGAGCAACCATACGGGGATAGACCTTGCCGCGCCGTGCGGCACCGATGTGAAAGCCTCTGCTGACGGTGTCGTGATCTACGTTGTCGAGGATTCACGCAACTGCAGCACCTGCAGTTACGGGTCCTACGTAATCATTGAACACAAGAACGGTTTCAGGACAGTCTACGGCCACCTGAGCAAGGTCAGGGTTGAAATGGGACAGAAGGTTAATTCCGGCGACATCATAGGGGCGGTTGGTAATACGGGTCATTCGTTCGGGTGTCACCTGCACTTTGAGATAAGGGCGTACGAGGAGTTTGTTGATCCGAACAGCTACCTGCATCCATAGATATAGAGAGGTTATTGCGGAATGAAAAGATATTTAACTGCTGTTATACTTGCGGTATCTGTATTTGCCGCAGCGCAAGTTTATGCCAGCGAGGCAAAGCTCATTGCAGCGGCAAAGTCCGGGAACCTGGCAAAGGTGCAGGAGCTTATTTCAGGAGGCCTCGACCCGGAGACATACGATTCATCTGAAAGGACGATCGTGATGATCGCAGCGCAGAACGGGAAGTTCAAGGTTGTTGACTACCTGCTTGACCTTGATGTAAATCCCAACCGGAAGGATAAAAAGGGCTATACCCTTATGCACATTCTTGCTGCCAGTAAAAGCAGGGATGCACTCCCTGTAATCGAGAAGGCTATTGAACAGCACGGAAGCATCAATTACGTTATGGGCAAGGGTGATACACCGCTCAGTATTGCTATAAAAAACGGGAACATGGAAACAGTACAGCTATTCCTTGAAAAGGGGGATTGTACCCCGGACAGCACGGTGTACAGGATGCCCCTGGCATTATATGCCTACAGTGAGGGACGGGTTGCGGTAATGAAGCTTATAGTTGAGAAGGGTGCTAAACTTGAAACCTGTTCAGCGAACGGCTACACCCTGCTTAATTATGCGGTCAAAAAAAATGACCTCGCAACAGTCCAGTACCTTGTGTCAAAAGGGGCATCGCTTGAAACAACATACAACTCAATGACGCCGCTCATATATGCGGTGCAGCTGGGTAATTATAAGGTGATGCAGTTTCTAATAGATAACGGAGCTGACGTCACAAAGACAGACAGCAACGGACTGAGCGTGCTGCATATACTTGCTTCAGGCAAAAACAACGGTAAAACCATCAGTGCCATGAACATGCCGGACAAACTCCTGAACAAAAAGGACCGTGATGGCAGGCCGCCGATCGTGCTTGCGGTTATGAATAAAAGGTGGGACAGCGTAAAGGCCCTTGCGGATAAGGGTGCAGACACCGGCTATACCGATTATGAAGGGAGGAGCCTCCTCTTCATGTCGCTTGAAGGGGGCAGTTATGACACTGTTTCCATGCTGATGGACAAGGGTCTTAGCATCACAAAGGGAAACAGCCAGGGAGTCACGCCGCTCCATGTAACAGCAGGTTTCAAGGGCAAAAACTGGGATGCCCTGCTTATTAAGATAATCCAGGCGGGTGCTGATGTAAATGCCCCGGACAACAGCGGCGGCTCGCCTGCTGGAAGAGCGATCGATGCAGGAAACATCTCCGGTTTCAAAATACTATGCGATAACGGTTTAAACCTGAACTTCATGGAGAAGGGGGGCGAACCGCTGCTTATCTACGCGTACAGGAAAAACCAGAAACTTGTTGTTAATGAACTTATACAGCGCGGGGCTTCACTTGCAATTAAGGACAGCGCGGGAAACACAATGCTTCATGCTGCTGCAGAGAAGAACGATGTAGTGTTCTTAAAGGCAATGCAGGCGGGCACATATGACCTTAATATAAAAAACAGCCAGGGCAGGACACCGCTGCTGGTTGCAATTGAAAAGGGGAGTACGGCATTTGCCAGGCTGCTTCTTGAAGATAAGGAACATCTTGATTTGACCCTGAAGGATAACCAGGGTATGTCGGTCTACCATTACCTTGCGCCGTTAAAGGGAGGGGAGAAACTGATGGCGATGATCGAGACCGATGAAGCCATGGTGCGGCAGAAGGACAGTACCGGGAGGACCCCGCTTGCGATAGCTGTTAATTCAGGGTTTACTGCGAACGCATCATTCCTGCTGCTGCACGGCGGTGACGCATCGGGAGAGGACCAGAACGGGCTTGAACTTGTTGTAACAGGATACGAAAAGAGCAGGGCCATGCTTACACTGCTGCTTGACAACGGTGCAGACCCGAACGCTGCAAACCCCGACGGGAAGAACCTGCTCTTCCTTGCGATCGAAAAGAGCGATCTTGATACACTGAAGCTGCTGATACAGAAGAATATCGACATTAACAAAAAATATCTCAGCGGAAAATATCCGCTGATACACGCAATCTACAAAAGGAACGGGGCGGTAATAAGGCTGCTCATCGATTCAGGGGCTGACACCAATATAAAGGATGAAACCGGAAACACTCCGCTCGTGGCAGCTGTTGAGAGCAAGGACACCCAGGTTACTGACTACCTTGTCAGGGGCGGGGCCGACGTGAATGTGACAAACAGCGCAGGGAAGAAACTCTTTGTAGTCGCTTACGAAAAGAACAGCCTTGAGATATTCACACACCTCATTTCGGGCGGGGCAAAGGTTAACGAGCTCTTTGACGGGCAGACCATGCTGCATGTGACAATCACGGCCAATAAACTTTCATTTGTAAATGCACTTGTACAGGGCGGCGCAGACCTTAATGTTAAAAACAAGGATGGAAAGACTCCGCTCATGGTTACTGCGGAGAAGGGATTCAGCAACGGTGCAAAAATTCTCATTAATGCATCGGCCGATTTTAACCTGAAGGATAATGCCGGTGAAACAGCGCTGTTCAAGACTGTGAAGATAGGCAATGACGGATGTTATGCGGTTGCCGACCTGCTGCTCAAGGCAGGCGCAAAAGCTGATGATGCGGGAGGTGACGGGAAACCTGCACTGCTCCAGGCGGCAGAGGCAGGTGAATACAGTTTCATCAGCCTTCTCCTTAAGTACGGTGCCAATCCCAATACCGAAAACCAGAAGAAGGAGACCGTGATATATATCCTGTCAAAAACAATAATGACAGGGGCAAAGGACAAGTGGAAATCGGACAAGGCTGCGAAGGTCATCGCCGAACTTACGGCAAAGGGCGGTGACACAAACCGTGCGGACAAATACGGGCGGACTCCCATTGACCTTGCTTGCAGGGTAAAGAACCCGGTAATTATCGAGGCCCTGCTTAAGAACGGCGCGCTTGTTGATGCGCAGGATGCAAACGGCAACACGCCCCTGAAAAAGGTGATCATGGATTATACGGGGGACTACAAGTTTTCGGATAAAGAAAAGAAGGCAGTGCTGGGGATAATAGATCTTCTTATCAAGAACGGTGCGCGTATCGATGTGCAGGATAAATTCGGAAGGACCCCGCTGACACATATTGTTAAAGAGGCGAACGATAAAAATAAACTGAAGGTATTTGACCTTGTCCCTGAACTGCTGAGCCGCGGTGCAAGGGTTGACATTGCAGACAGCGAGGGTAAGACTGCAGCTGACTACGCGAGGTCAGGTATACAGGGACTAAGTGATCTGGTGAGGTGATTATATGAAAAAAATATTTTTAATGACAGCTGTTCTTATTCTTCCTGCCCTGTTCCTGGCAATGTGCAAAGACCAGGCCGGGAATACAACAAGGCAGGCGTACATAATATCAGTTGATGGGGCATCGGTTAAAAAGTCTGCTGATACTGCCTCGGAAAGTATATGCGTGATACCTTTCGGGTGCCCGGTGGAAGTAGCTGATAATACCGGGGCAGCTGATTCTTCAAAGGGATGGTCAAAGGCAAGGTGGGAGTCAACGGAGGGCTGGGTACGTAAAGACGGCACGGGTGACATTAAGTCTGTACAGGACAGGATAAGTGTTTCAGGGCACGAGGAGAAGAAGTATCTTTCTGAAAAGGTGAACAGGGCGTTTGACGGGATGTATTCTATCACCCGGACATTTTTTTATACAGGCGGCGAGATGGAGCCCGCATCGATGCTTTTTTTAAGCAACGGTGTACTTGCGCTTAATTCAACCATATTCTCAGAGAAGCAGCAGATTAATTACTTCAGCTATGAGTTCCTCAGCGACGGGAGGCTGCTGAAAATCTATTTTTCCGATGACAGCCGTGTAAACTTTGCCGAATACAGGGTTGTAGAGGAGGGTAACAGCTCGGTATTCAGGATCGATGATAATGAAAAGAGTATAATATACCAGGTTAAGGAGGGCAGTGTGAACTTCTTTAACTGGGTGTTCATTGAGAAGAAGTAGCGTGCTTAATCATTGACATTTTAGAAGGCTGTTTTAATCAGTACACATCGTTAAGAATTTACATAGGACCTGAATTATGAATGTTCTTGTGTATGCTTAACATTTATGTCATTCCCGTGAAGACGGGAATCTATTTTTTACTGAAACTATGGATATCCGCCTGCGCGGGTATGACAGATTTGTATCAAAATAGAGGGGTGTGAACCATGAGTTTTGTTATTCTGCTTTTTATATTCGGAATGATCTATATAAGCCTGAAAAAATATTCGAGCATGATCTCTGCAGCGTCCACAATTCTGCTGCTCTTCGGCCTTACCACTGCTTTTTTTCTTTATGGACTCTCCATGCTCTCTGAGGGTGAAACATTTATAGTTGTCAATACCAGGATCAACGCCCTTGCATTTTATCACTTCTGTGTAACATGGTACGTTGCGGATTTATTCTGTACATACAGGGTCCTGAGACTTTACAGGGAGTATGTGAAAATAAACAGCAGGTAAACTTCAGATTATAGTCACAGGCACCGGGATAAAAGTCAGGAGGAGTATGATCATGCAGACCCAGCCCGTGACCTTTTCAGCAAGTGTCAAATCCTCCCCCGTGTCATGAATATACGGGTGACCTACCATAACCAGGAATAGAATTATTATTACCCAGACTATCCAGCCCGGCCAGTAAAAGCTGAGAAAAACGAGCGCTGCAAGAAAAATCCACCCTGCGTAGCGTTGCCTTTTACCTATGAGTGAGTATAGTATGTGTCCGCCATCAAGCTGGCCTACCGGCATCAGGTTAAGCGTTGTGAGCAGAAAACCTATCCATCCCGCGAATGCAACAGGGTGAAGAAACAGGTCGCTTCCCTGCGCAATATTTCCATGGACCTGGTGAATAATAAACGAGAAAAGGAGTGAATCGCCGAATGAAAGTACACTCCCTTCTTCAAATGGGAGTACCGGCTGTACCTGTGAAAGATATATTCCTGTAATTACAGCAGCGAGGCTTACAATAAACCCGGGAAGCGGGCCCATGGCGCCTATATAGAACAGGGCGCGCCTGTCCGGTATGGGTGACCTGGTTTTGATGACCGCACCCATTGTCCCGATCAGCGACGGGAAGGGAATGAAGTATGGCAGAGTGGCATCAACACCGAACCTCCTTGCGGCAAAGTAATGTCCGAATTCATGGGCTGAGAGTATAGCCATGATGGTACATGAGTACTGCAGCCCGCTGAATATGCTGCCGCTCAGGGATTCAGAGAGCCGGGGCTGCGCAAGCGTGGTAGTAATGAATGTCGTGATGAACAGCAGTATGTTTATCCATATCCGGTCTTTGCGGATTTTATGGTAAACAAAATCTTCCGGCAGTACATGTGATTCTGAACGTTTCCCCCCGGCGCCGTAGTTCAGTTTGTTAAAGTATGCTATGAAAAAATTCTTCAGGCGCCGGGTGTTCACCATACCTAGTCCATTGTCCTTATGAAATTTTCGTACAACCTGATCTTTTTTTCAATATATGTCTTCGAGTAGTCATTCTGCCATGAGTCATTTTTTTTAAGCGCTGATTTATAGATCAACCTGATGGTCTCGGCGTTCCTGCGTACAGCCAGCCTGTTTTTCTGCAGCATGTTCAGGCTGGTGACGTAAAGCCTGCCGCGGTATATAGAGGTGAACTTGCGGCCGTCAGGTGAAAAGTAAACCTCTTCGCCTTCGATCCCGGTGTCTTTGCGTTTGAGTTCGTTGCCCGAAAAAAATATTATCATCTGGTTGTCAAGGCATGTGAGCATGCCCGCTTCCCGCGAGAAGTTTATATCGGGATTAAGAGTCCCGGAAATTATGACAGCTTTTTTACGGGCAGATGAATCGTAGACATTTACAGAGTATTCGCCTGCCCCGCCTCCGCAGTAGGCAAACTTTGAGTTGCTTATCCAGCAAAGGTCCGAGGGAGACACTATCCCGGTGATGTCTGACGCTGATGAACCTGATAAAAGCCTGGCATTGTAAGAACCGCCTTTACCTGTAATCAGCAGGCTCCTCTTTGCGTCAGGGGAAATAAATGAAAGAACAGGTTCGCCAATTTCAATCTCTTTATACCTTGAGGCCGGAACCATCACCTCCTTGACGTCGCCCATGGGATTCATGCGCACAAGCCCGTTCCTTCCATGTATGAGTATGGAGTCGCTTCCGGGGATCATCGTGTAATCAAGAAAAAAATATGGAGATGAGTGTTTAACAGCCGGACTGCCCCTCAGGCCGATAAGCCAGATGACTGCTGCCGGCCCGGACTCGCTGTATTCCAGGGTCTTGACAACAAAAGTATCCCTGGATGAATTCATCGATGAAGATGTTACTGTTCCGTTAAACCTGGCCAGTTCAATTTTCTTCCCGCTGTTCCGGTTGTAGGTGAGAACTATGTTTACCGCATTGTATTCCCTTATGTAGACAATCGTCTCACCGTCAGCCCATTCCGCGTAGATTGCCCTTGTATCAACAGCCAGTGAAGAGATCTCCGAATAGATTTTTTCCTTGGCCTGTGTAAGTTGCGAGTATATTGCGTTCTGGGGATTAATGTATATCCGGTCTAAATCAATGTCCCTCGGTGCGAGAGGGACATTGGCAAGCAAAAGCGCTGTAACAAGAAAAAATTTTTTCATCTATTTGGAAGCACCGTCCCCGCTGTTCGATTTTTCTTTCTGGATCATATCTCTAAGCTCTTTTTTACCCGGCTTTTTGTCCGGCTTGGGTGGGATTTTAAATTTCTGCCCCGGGAAGATAAGGTCAGGATTTTTAATCTGGTCCCTGTTAGCCACGTATATTAACGGCCATAGCGAAGCATCGTTGTAAACCTTCTGAGAAATTCTCCACAGGCAGTCAGTATCTTTTTTTCGCCACTGCACAGTATAGAATTCTCCTTTAGTCTCCTGTGTGCCCTGGTCAGCAGTTGTTGTATCCGAATTTGCATCTGATACGGTTACATCTGTTGTGGTTGAATCGGTCTCGAGAGAGTTCAGGACAGCAGCTATTATTGTTTCAGCCTCGTCAGCTTTACTTATTGCATCATTATAATTTTCAGACGATGACAGTTCCTTCCCTTCGTTGATAAGTGATTCGGCAGTGCCCAGGTTCCCGGTGTATTTCCCTGCCGTATCCTTTTCTTTTGCGGAAGCCAGCATTTTTTCCGCGTTGGCAATGGCCTCGTCAGCGGAACCCTTTTTGAGCTTGTTCTCTGTACCGGCAATGAGTTCCTTTGCGGAATTTATACGCATCTCTGCGTCAGAAATGTTGTCCTGCTCAAGTGCGGTCTCTGCGCCGTTAAGTTCAAGCATGGCATTATCAAGGTCAGCTGCTACTGTTTCCGGGTTCTTGCCGCTCCTGATACTCTCCAGCTTACTGCGGAGCGATACAATCTCGGACGCGAGTTTTTTCTTTTTGATAGCTTTCTCTGCCAGGTCAAGGGCTGCTTTGGCTTTATCAAGTTCGGAATAGGCTGTGCGGAAATCGCGTGAGTCCCTGGCGTCGGTGGCCATTGTCAGTGCGCCTGCCGCAGCTTTGAGTTCCGCATCAGCGGCATCTGCCATCTCATCGTTTTTAAGGCCAAGGTGCCTGCTTCCTGCATCAGAGAGTTCGCTGTCGAGGGATGATGAATTCTGGAGTGAATCATCACAGGCCTCCCTTGCCAGTGTCTCAGCTTCAACAGCAAGATCTGCAGCTTTGCGGAATTCACCGGCATCGTACGCCGATTTGGCTTCGTTGTTTACTTCACCTGCCCTGGCGAATTTTTCAGGTGAAAACTTCCCGGCGAAAAGTTTATCTGCCTCGCTATATTTTTCATCGGCAGCGGAAAGCTTCTCCTGCGCAAAAAGCGGCAGAGATTTCTGTTCGGCGATTTTTGCAGTCTCAACTGCCAGGATGGCTGATTTCTTTGCGGAGTCTGCCTCCTCTTTTACTACTTCATCGTGAGACTGCTTTACAAGGGCTTCGGCTTTGCCAAGTTCATCGGGGCTGTGTTTTTCAGCATCAACCTCCTTTGCAGACTGTATCGCGGCCCTTGCGTCTGCAAGTTCCTGTACCGGTATGTCATTCTGACATGCAAAGAAAAGCAGCGCAGCCAAAGGAAGTACCAGGTGCTTTTTGTTAAAAAGTAATATAAGCTTTTTCATGAGAAACTCCGTTTGCGAAAAATATAAATTTATAGAAATGTTGTGAATCGATTTTTTACAACGGGGTTAAGGGTGCATCCCCTTAAAAAAATCCCCGCAGGGCTCTCTGCGAGCGTGAGACATGGTTTCCCAACAATTCATGTATAAAAAAACGTATACAATGAAATATACCGGGATAAGTCTGCATGTCAATTTCTTTTATTTAATTTGCTCTTATTCTGGCAAATAGGGCCTGAATGCCTTATGTCGTATTATGTGCAGAATCGGGGGAATGAACTACAGCACCCTCTCTTTCATAAACACAAAGAGATCCTCAATCATCAGTTTGATGTTCGCGATAATATCCTTATCATGTTCATGCTCGGCTGTGTCGCTCACGATCTTCCAGAGGTAGCCCTTAACTTTATGCACGCGGCAGGCCTGGATAAATCCCGCACCCTCCATGTCAACCAGTTCCGCGGCCTGGCCCACACGTTCGCGTTCGCCGCGCGTTATAACAGGCCGGTCCAGCGTTGCAAGGGAAGCCTCATTGAAACCTTCAAGCCTGTCAGCAGCAATCTTCCGGATCTCTCTTTTCATGAGCCCGGGCCTGTCCCAGTCAATGATCTCTTTTATGTGATAGATCTCCCCGGCGTTGATTCCGTCACGCAGCGCACCTGCGGCGCCCGGATTATGAAGCACTGAAATATTTTTTTCACGGATAAGATGAGCCGCTGCCAGCGCCGCGTTGACCTTGCCGATTCCCGAGATCACAAGTGCCAGGTCACCACTGGTGTATAAGGGGAACGGCTCACGCGTTTCCTGGACCATGGACAGTCCATGAATAAAAGGCGCAGCCTCGAGCATGGTTGCCATTACAATACCTGTATGCATCTTATTATACCCCTGCGATAAGTATGAATTGATGATGTTTGGTGGTCAATGAAAAAAGATTTTGTGATGCAGATGCCGGGGCGGATATAATCTCTTCCGCCCCGCATAAACTAATGCAGCTTTTTATTTCACAACAATTGCAACAACTGTAGACTCATACGCGCCGTAACTGTTTGTCAGCTCTGTCCATGTTCCATTCTTCCAGTAGCCGGCAACATAGGTACTGTCATTTTTACAGGAACCCGCGGCGTAAATATCAGGGCTGCCGCCTGATGAACCGCCGCCGCAATAATTTAGAAGCAGCAGACTGCTTAGAAGTATTGATGCCAGGAATTTAAAATTTGCCTTCATTTATTTCTCCATTGTTAAAAATATGAATCATATTAGATATATTATGGGCCTGATTAAATTTTCCTGCATCGGGGAAAACACGTAGTTATAATATTTTCATGAAAACCTGCTGTAAAATATTTGTTGAAACAACATGGCGTGTATGCTATGGATATACAGGCTGAACATGGGAACACAATAAAAGATATGAGCAAGTACACGCTTATTACATCAATACTGTCGCTATTATGGTGTTACCTGGGGTATAAAACCGTAATGCACAAATATAAAAATAACACTCATGTGTTATTCGGCGTGTTATGCTTTTCAATGATAATCTGGACATTCTTCATCGGTATCACCTATTCCCTTGATAGCATGGATTTGATTATTCTATCTCTTAAAACCGGGTATACCGGCGGGTTTCTCTATGCGCCTGTTATTTTTCATTTCTACCTCATACTAAGCGGAACTGAAATAAAAACCTGTTACCTGGTACTGAATTACCTCCCCTATATTTTCCTGATTATATCCAACTGGATTGATTTTTTTATCTTCAGCGAGGTAACAAGGTTTGGGGATGAATGGCTTGGTATTCTGAATACCGGCAGCATCCGGATGTACTTATATATAGTCCTGCTGCTGGTCACATTTTTACTTGCTGTTTTTGTCCTGTTTAAATGGAACCGTACAACAAAGAGCAACAAGGAGAGAATACAATCCAGGCACATGATTGTGTTTTTCAGTATCAGCTGCCTTGCGTGCTATGTATTGACCTGCATCCTCCCTTTTTTCAGGATTTATCAATACCAGTTTATAGGCATGGCACTTATGCAGTTATTTGTTCTCGGTCTGTACTTCATGGTGTTCACGTTCAGGTTTATGAACCTGGCCTCGGTTTTGCCGTTTGATGAAATCATAGCCAATATCAGTGAAATTGTCTTTGTACTGGATATGGACCTGCGGATTATAAAGACGAACAAGACAGCTGATATGATATTAAGGGAGTCCAATTGGGATGCGGCAAATCGTTCATTCCCCGGAATATTAACTGACAGCAGGGAGTTCGTCAAAAGCATAAAGAATATTGTTGATGGCAGGATCGATAATTTTATTGCGCTGCTGAATTTCAGTACAGTAACGGGAAACATGGCTGTGAAGACCTATATTTCCTGTATAAAGGACAGGTTTAATGATATTTCAGGCTTTCTTATTATTTCAAGCGAGCTCAGGGATGTGGAAAAATTCCGTAAGATCTATATGATTACAGACAGGGAGCTTGAGATTACAGGACTGATAGTATCAGGTCTATCTTATAAGGAGATATCCGGCAAACTGGGAATATCGGAAAGAACAGTGGAGAGACATCTGACCAATATATATAACAAGCTTGGTATCAATAATAAAATTGAACTCTACCGGATTGCCGGAGAATACAATATCAGAATCTGACAAAGCCTTATTTATCCGGAGGGTCTGCTTCCGTTTCTCCCGGCCTCCAGCACGTTATGCCGATCCATTTCATCTCCGTTCATGCCGGCATTCAGCTCCTGTTCTGCCGTTTTACATACGGGAGTACAGGGCTGTGCTGAAACATGTCCGGTTAAAAAAATATTGACAAAATGAGTCACGGGGAAAGCCTTAATATTTACTTAAAAAACCGTAATAACCGGGTTTTAGGGGCTTTTTGCCACAGAGACACAGAGGTTAAAATAGTGAAACTCTGTGGCCTGCCTGTTAAATTCTGTGCCAGTTACAGTTACTTCTGATTTAAGATTTTTGATTAAGTATCTCCGGATACACAACGAGGACATTATGGATTATTCGAAAACAGTAAACCTTCCTGCAACCGATTTCCCCATGAGGGCAAACCTTCCTCAAAGGGAACCCGGTATTGCTAAAAAATGGCAGGATGAAAAAATATACAGTCGTATCCAGGAATCCAGGAAAGGGGCAAAGACCTACATACTCCACGACGGCCCGCCATATGCAAACGGCCACCTTCACCTGGGGCACGCTCTGAACAAGATCCTCAAGGACATTATTGTTAAGCACCACACAATGCTCGGCCAAAGGTCGCCGTATGTTCCGGGCTGGGACTGTCATGGTCTGCCGATCGAGCTTAATGTTACGCGCGAACTGGGCGACAAGGCGAAAGAGATGCCCCGCGTTGAGATCAGGAAGAAGTGCAGGGAATATGCAGAAAGCTTTGTGAAGATTCAGATGGAGGAGTTCAAGAGGCTGGGAGTTTTCGGCGATTATGATAATCCTTATAAGACGATGTCGCCGGAATACGAGACGCGTATTGTCGAGGTGTTCGGCGAGCTGCTCAAGGAAGGATATATTTACAGGAACAAGAAGCCGATCTACTGGTGCCCAACATGCGTAACAGCACTGGCCGAGGCAGAGGTTGAATATGACAACCATATCTCTTCATCTGTTTATGTAAAGTTCAAGGTTGACCCGTCTACTGTGAATTTCGGAGGTGACAGGGATAAGACATATGTTGTTATATGGACAACAACTCCATGGACTCTGCCCGCGAACCTTGCGGTAAGCTTTCACCCGGAGTTCGAGTACGCGTCGTACAAATTCGGCGGCGAGAACTACATCCTTGCAAAAGGTCTTCTTGAACAGTTTGAGTCTATAACAGGAATGAAAAACGCAGGTGAGATAGCTCTCTCGATTGACAACATTAAATCACTTAAAGTATTGCACCCGTTTATAGACCGCGAATCAAAAGTTGTTTTCGGGACTCACGTTACACTTGAACAGGGTACAGGTATTGTCCACACAGCCCCGGGTCACGGTCATGATGACTACATTGTGGGACTTGCAAACAATCTTGAAATATTCTGTCCCGTGGATGATGAAGGTAAATTTACCTCTGACTTCCCTGAAATGAAGGGAATGCATGTGTTCAAGGCAAACCCCGAAGTGGTTAAACTCCTGGAGTCAAAGAATGCCCTGGTTCACAGCGGAACGATTGAACACTCATATCCGCACTGCTGGCGCTGCAAGAAACCGCTTATCTACAGGGCAACTGAACAGTGGTTCTTCGGCATGGACCACAAGGATCTGCGTAAGAAAGGTCTCGAGTCTGTTGATAAAACAGAGTGGGTCCCGACATGGGGCGAGACCAGGTTCAGGGGGATGGTCGAGACAAGGCCTGACTGGTGCCTGTCGCGGCAGAGGTCGTGGGGAGTTCCCATCCCTTCGTTCAGGTGCGCTGACTGCGGAAAGAATCTAATGACAGCGGAATCGGTCAGGATGTTCGCGGATATATCACGAAAGGATGGAATTGATTCCTGGTATACAAAGGATATCAGGGAACTTATACCTGCCGGAACAAAATGCACATGCGGCTGCGAAAACCTTGTGAAGGAATTTGACATACTTGACGTGTGGTTCGACTCAGGCGTGTCTCACTTTGCAGTGCTGGACCAGCGGGAGGACCTCAGCTGGCCCGCGGACATATACCTTGAGGGAAGCGACCAGCACAGGGGATGGTTCCAATCATCACTCTGGCCTGCAATTGCGCTCCGGGGAAGGGCGCCGTTCAACACGGTGCTCACACACGGATTCATGCTCGATGAAAACGGCAAGGCCATGAGCAAGTCCCTTGGCAACGTTATCCCGCCTGAAAAGATAATAGACCAGTTCGGTGCTGATATACTCAGGCTGTGGGTATCTTCTGAGGATTACAGGAACGACGTGCGAATAGGCATGAACATGATGCAGCAGGTTGCCGAGTCCTACAAGAGGATCAGGAACACACTGAAGTATATAATCGGTAATATTGCCGATTCCGATGAAAAGGACGCGGTTGATTACGATGAACTCACTGACATCGACAAATGGGTGCTTCATAAACTCTACCAGCTGTCAGACAACGTGATTAAGCATTATTCGAATTATGAGTTCCACCTTGTATACAGAAGGCTGCTTAATTTCTGCGCTGTTGAACTCTCCTCGATATACTTTGACGTGTCCAAGGACATCCTTTATGTCGAGGCAAAGAACGCGAAGATCAGGAGGGGTGACCTTACTGTCCTGCGCGAAATATACAACTGCATCGTCAGGCTGATCGCCCCGGTGCTTTCATTCACAGCTGAAGAGATCTGGGAATTCAACGGGCACAAAGGTTCAGTGCACATGGAAAAGTACTACAAGCTCGATGAAAAGTTCAACAATCCCGCGGTCCATGACAGGATCAACAAGGTTGTTGAGATCAAAAAAGACGTGCTCAAGTCACTGGAAGAGCTGCGTAAGGAGAAACTTATCAAGACCTCTCTTGAGGCGGACGTGAAGATATACGTGAAGGATGAAGCTGCAAGGGCCCTCATGTCAGAGATGGGCGAGGAGCTCAGGCGTTTCCTGCAGGTTGCAAAGGTGGAGCTGTGCAGCAGCGATTCAGGGCTTGTGCAGTACGATTCATCGGCAGCGGCGGCTACTAAAAGTACCGGACAGAAGTGTGTCAGGTGCTGGAACTTTTTTGATAAGCTGGGCAGTGACCCTGAACACCCGGAAATCTGCGCGCGATGTACAAGCGTAATTAAAAGTTTATAAAATGCATTTTGCGAAACTTCGTTTCGCATCTGGCATGGGCCCTGCGGGGCCTTTCAAGGGGCTAAGCCCCTAATCCCTATTTATATAAAGGATTGATACAGAATGAAGAAACATACAACACCATTGATCGTAGCGATTGCCGCACTGCTTGCAGATGTATTTACAAAGGAACTTGCACTTGACCACCTGGGGCTATTCCGCCGCATTGATTTCCTGGGAGGTTTCCTCAGGTTTGACCTTACTTTTAACGAGGGAGGTGTCTTTGGAATTATGCAGGGGCACAAAATATTTTTTCTCGTAGTCTCGATCATTGTTCTTGCACTTATGACAGGCTACTACTTTTATGAAAAGAACATGAATATCCTGTTCAGGATTGCAATGGCGCTCATAATAGGCGGCGCGATAGGCAACATCATTGACAGGCTTATTCCAGGAAGGCCGGGTGTCGTGGATTTTATCTCCGTGGGAGTTGACGGTTTCTACAGGTGGCCAACATTCAATATCGCAGATTCAGTGATCGTAGTTGGCGCGTTTATGATAATCATCGCTGTATATATTGAAGAGAAAAAGCTCAAGGCGCTTAAAACCGGCAACCCTGATCAGTAGGTGTCGGTTACTATAAGTTCACCTTCGCCGATTTTATCGCTTTCTTTGAATGCCTCAACAGAATACTTACCCGGATTGTAAAAGGAGAGGTCAAAACTGACCCTCTTCTTTTCACGGTCAACTGCCACAGATATATTCTTTTCAGGCTTCACCTTCCCGTTCTCTTCGCGCATTATTTTAACAGAAATGTTTTCTGCCTCAAAGGGCTGGTCTGCGGTCAGCACGCCCGTAAGGTCACCGGTTGTGAATTCCTTCCCGCACGAAACACCTTTACCCTCGGTATCCACACCCTCGCAGAAATCCACACCTTTACTTTTGGTGCATGCGCCAAAAGTAATAGCCCCTGCAATTATTATTAACAGCATCCGGTTTCTCATATCAGTGAACCCTGCATATCTTCATCATCCTCAATTTCACCTGTGTCGCTTTTTACGGCAACCTCTCTTGCAACTACGTCGCCGCCGCCCTTCTGGAGGATCTCTATCTTGCGTTCAGCCTCTTCCAGTTTTTTATGGCAGAACGCGGCAAGAAGAATCCCCTTTTCAAACTGCTTTATGGAATCGTCAAGCCCAAGCTCGCCGCTTTCAAGTTTTGAAGCGATCTCTTCCAGTTCGGCCAGGGCGTCTTCAAAGGCCGGTTTCGCGGCGGATTTTTTCACCTTCTCCAATTATTTCTCCTTTGCAGCAGAGGTTATTTCAGCAGCCGCCAGTCCGTCATGGAAGCGTATTTCAACCCTATCACCTGCTTTAATTTTTTCCACACTTTTTATTATTTTTTTGTCAGCACCTGTTACAACAGCGTAGCCCCTGCGCATAATGTTCAGGGGGGAGAGTTTTTCGATTGCCTGGAGCTGCATGCTGAAATCATGACGCTTGCCAGTGATGATCCTTTTTTCAAGCATCATGATGTCAGGCAGCCGGAGCAGTTTCTCCCTCTTTGACGTGATTGTGTGTTTCATGTGCATGGTCATTCGGGCCTCTATGTCAGCTAGGAGCATCTCCCTTATATTTATTATTTCGTTCGGATCGCGGAAAACTTTTTTCGAAGCAGCATTTTTAAGTCTTGCGTCGAATTTTTCGACTCCCGATGCAAGGGCCATGTTCATCCTGTTTGTCAGGTACTTGATTTCATCCTCGAAGTCGCTGCGGACCGGGACCACCATCTCGGCAGCTGCCGAGGGTGTGGGGGCGTACGCGTCTGCAGCGTCATCGCAGAGCGGGTGGTCAACCTGGTGGCCAACTGCCGAGACTATCGGCACCACGGAATTGTAGTAAGCCCGGACCACAACCTCTTCATTGAACGGCATCAGGTCCTCGAATGAACCTCCGCCCCTTCCGGCAATAATGACATCAATGTTCCACTGCGGCCTGTTCAGCTCCCTGATCGCCCGCACAATAGAACCAGGGGCATCGTCCCCCTGGACCTTTGCAGGCGCCACGACAATCTCTATGTTGGGGAACCTTCGGAGCGCAACCTTGATGATGTCGTGGAGGGCTGCACCGGTAGGTGATGTAACTACGCCTATTCTTTTCGGTAAAAACGGGAGGGTGCGCTTGTGCGCCTGGTCAAAGATCCCTTCTTCAATAAGCTTTTTCTTGAGCTGTTCAATTCTCTTCTGGAGTTCGCCCGCGCCTTCCGGCCGCACGCCAATTGCATTTAGCTGGTAACTTCCCCGTTTTTCAAACACGGTCAGGCCCCCCAGGACAAGTACACTCATCCCGTCCTCAAGCCTGAACTTCATGTTCTTGTTATAGTTACGGAAAAACACCGCGGATACAGCTGCACCTTCATCCTTCAGCGTAAAGTATATGTGTCCTGACGAATGGTATGTCAGGTTGAATATTTCACCCTTGACCCAGATATTGGTCAGGTATGGATTATTTTCTATTTCCTCCCTGACCAGGCGGTTCAGCTCGGTTACGGTTATGAACTGCGGTTTTACTTCTATTTCCATTTATGTTTCTCTTTGTTTTATGTTATCAATTCACTTAACAGCCCCCTGTCCCCCTGAGGGGCACGAGGTTTTAATATACTGTGAATTACAGTTCTTTCATTTTCCGCTTTCTATTTATTACTCTTTCCGGAATCCCGGGAAAAGAAAAAATCTCTGTGCCTGTCATATGGTTTCGCAGGCATTTTACAGGCTCTACAATATATATGCAGGTGTTTTAATACTTTGATTCATAAGCCATCCATCGTTTTTATTTACGTGCCCCCTATGGGGGACAGGGGGCTTTTATATGGGGCTGCCCGTCAGCATCCCCACCAGGTAACTGTGCAGCTTGCCGTTAGTGGCTGCTATCTCAGGGAACTCCGGATCAAAGGGATCACCATTATAACGGCTCACCCTGCCGCCCGCCTCGGTCAGTATAAGGCTCCCTGCAGCCGTGTCCCAGGGTTTCAGCATCGGCTCCCAGTAGCCGTCAACACGTCCGCAGGCTGTATAGCAGAGGTCAAGGGCTGCAGAGCCCAGTCTTCTTACGCATTGTATCTCCGGGAGAATCCTGTTCAATTCCTTAAGATTGTTATGTTCCATGTCGCTCTTTGCGTAAGGGAAGCCGGTAGAGAAGAGGGCGATCCCGTGATCTGCAGTATCCGAAACTTTAATGGATTCTCCGTTAAGGAATGAACCGCCTCCGGACACGGCATGGAACAGTTCGTCATGGCAGGGATCATAAACCGCGCCGCAGACTACTGTTCCTGAACTTCTTGATATCGCTGCAATTGAAACGCAGAAGAATGGTATGCCGTGCGCGTAATTATTTGTCGCGTCGAGCGGATCAACATACCAGAGGTACTCGCAGCCGGAATCCCTGCCGCTCCCTTCCTCAGCAACAATGGCATGTTCGGGGAAGCGCTTCCATATCTCTGAACAGATAAACCTTTCGGATTCACCGTCCATGCTTGTAACCATATCTGTTCTGCTTTTATAGCTGATCGTTGTGGCTCTGGATCTGAATCCCTTCATAAGGATGGCGCCTGCCTTATGTGAAATATCCTTAGCGGCATCTGTCATCTCCCAGAGGAGTTCCAGGTGCGAGGGCATTGTCAGAATGAACCTTTCTCGAGTATGGACTTCATGTCCTGGATTACTGCTTGTATCTCGTTTTCAAGAGCGGTATACTTGTCAGCAAGTCCGTCAATACAGCTGTTTCTTCCCGCTGTTTCAAGCTCAAATGCGGCGTCATAAGCCCCCTGCGCAGAAAAATTGGAAACGGCACCCTTGAGCGTATGTGCATTTTTTCGCAAGCTCTCCATGTCGCCGGAATCGATTGAGTTTTTAATCCTGCCCATTAATGAGGCTGAATCATCAATAAAAAGATCGGTAAGCTCCCTGAAAAGGTCAAAGTCACTATCAAGTCTTTCAGCAAGTTCAGACCTGTTGATTGGTTCATTCCGGCTCATAGTCACCTCATGATATTTAGTATATAATGGAATATCAGACGGTAATAGTCAATAAATATTCGGTTTTTAACCGGGGCCGGAGGTTTTACCAGAGCAGCAGGTTTAAAACACATACGCATTATCGCAGAAGACTGAATGAAAGATATATTTTCCGGCAGAATACGCAGTGTTTTTACGGATTATTTCAATAACCTCAGACTTGAGTTCGCGGTTAAAATCTGTTCTGACTATAATGGATTCAGCCTCGTCCTCAAGGCTTGTAATTACAGTGTCCCGCTGTTCAGTAATTTCAGTAATACTGAATTCAATATTGAGCTCATTGAGAATAGACACAAGCAGTTCATTATGGTCAGGAATCCCTGACATGCCGAGTTCAGCACGGATAGCCCCTGTGATTGATCTCATCTTTGGTGAATTGCGGATTATGATTATACGGTGTTCTGAGTACATGAGCATTTTTTTAACAGAGAAGCGCTTGTCTGTGAGCGGGTAGAACGAGTGGACGCAAATTGAAGCGTCATGTACGGGTCCGTACCAGTCCTCCCACCTTGATAGACTGATTGTCAGGCTGCCTGATCCGGTATCTGAATAGAGTTTCTGCATTATTCCAGCCATTTCTTCAGATGGCTCCACGGCAGTTACTGAAAATCCTGACGCTGCTGCAGGGATTGAAAAAAAACCGGAGCCTGCACCTATGTCAATGACCGATGAGCAGCCCTTAAGCTGGTTCATGATAAAAGGGAGCAGCCTGCCCGGATAACCGGTCTCCTCCTGCTGCCTCTGGTAGAGATGAGCGAACTGTCGATCGTCGAATTTCATAACTTTTAATAACACAGGGCTGTATATTATTCAACTACAAAGAATTATTTTTTTATTGAATTATAGCGCACTTTCGTTTATTACTGTTGCAGGGTAAAAAAATGGGTATAATCAGGCAACAGTTGGGCAGAATCTATCATTTCCTCCTTCTGCTAATTTTTCTTTTCGGAGTGAATATTTTATTCAACATGAAGTATAACTGGGGCGGGGTAGCGGCAATAACCCGTTCATATATTTTCGTTCTTGCCTTTTATTGTGTATTTATTTTTTCACAGCTGGAATATGATAAACTGATTGATGATTACAGGTTAAAGTACGGCAGGATCGCGAAGCTTAAGCTTTTTTTTGATATGCGGCTTTTCCCCTTTGTTTTTGCAATCCTTCTTAATATTGCCTTCCTGATAATTAATTCAGGAAGGAGCACATTTTCTGTTACGAAACCTCTTCTGGACGTGCTGGACGGAAGATATTCCAACATGATCTTCTATGCTCTAATTCTCTTTTTTGTACTTCGCCAGAACAGGAGGCCGGGTATCGCAATACCGGTTTTTATTCTGGGTGCAATAATTTTTTTCCAGGCTGACAGGTTTATCTATACAGTGGTTCCTTCGGGCAGGGGTACAGGACTTGTTAAGCTGCTGAAAGATATGACATTTATTTTTATACTGGCATATGATTTTGCACGCGACAGGTACCGGATTGTTAAACTGCTTTCCCTCTCTGTTGCCGGCGGAATAATTCTTTTTATGTCTGTCGCTGCGATTTATTACAGCATTTATCTCTATGCGGGCGAAAACAGCCAGGCAGGCTCAAGGTCAATCAGGATGCTGCTCAAGGCGGGATTTATTTCGCTGATTCCGGAACTTGAACGTCAGGCAGGCACCGGCAGGAATTACGAGAATATATCGGATCTTGTATCATATTCAAAGCGGTACGGGTATAATATAAGCTTTGATCCTGCCGTGTGGGAAAGGATTATTGAAAATCAAAGGATGAAAAGTGCGGATAATGTATTCGGATATCTTGAAGGCAGGGGGATTAAGCTTGATTTTGCAATGCTCTCTGCATATGCGGAGAAGCAGAGCATAACGGAACAAAATACATTCCTCGAGTCGGATAATTTTAAAAAATATTTTTCAGGATATTTCAGAGATCATAGCAGTGAATTCATTACTATGTTTGCATCAGGGAATAATTCAATGAAAATATGGATCATCGATTGCCTTGCTTATGCTGATAACCCGGATTCAATCACTTTCCTGATCAGGTTTCTCACAAGCGTGGATAGAAATATAAGCAGGCATGCATATTCAGCATTGAAGAATATTACTGATACTGATCCTGCTGCAGCGGACGGAAGGGATATATACGATCTTGAAGTTGTGAAGGCATTCGTCAAATACAGGGATGAGCGTATCAGGCAGAAGGGTTGAAGAACCTGCACCATCGCGATACTGCACATGCTTCGCACCGGGGATTCCTTGCGGTGCACGTTGATCGTCCGTGTTTGATAAACAGCAAATGTGTCTTTTTCCAGTCCTGTTCCGGTATAACACCGCATAAATCTTTTTCGATCATGAGCGGGTTTAATTCATCCGTATAGCCAAGACGTTTTGCAATCCTTGACACGTGTGTATCAACCGCGAGCGCTGGTTTGTCAAAACCAATGGAAAGAATAACATTGGCCGATTTTTTACCAACACCGGGAAGTTCCATGAGGTCCGCGGAGTTGTCCGGAAGTATGCCTCCGAATCTTTCCATAACTGCCGCTGCCAGTGCGATAATATTTGCTGCCTTGACCCTGTAGAATCCTGTACTCTTTATTATTCTCTCAACGTCGGACCTTCCGGCAGATGCAAGGGATGCAAAGTCCGGATACATGCCGAAAAGTTTCACGGTAACACCGTTTACCTGGCGGTCCGTAGTCTGCGCAGAGAGTACGACGGCCACGGTGAGTTCATAATTATTCCTGAACGAAAGGTCGGGTACAACCACTCCGTAAAATGCTTCAAGTGCAGAAATAATTTTTGATGACGTATCCCGCCGCATCTATTCTGCAGCCAGGTCTTTAAGTATAATCGCCGCCTTATCGAGCGCACGGCCCCTGTGGCTCAGGCTGTTCTTTTCCTTCATGGAAAGCTGTGCCATGGTTCGCCGTTTTTCAGGGATAAAGAAAACCGGGTCGTAACCGAAACCGGTATTTCCCTCGGGAGACCGTGTTATTAAACCCTCGCAGGAACCTTCTGTGACAAATTCACGGCCGTCTGGAAGAACAATTGCAATTGCGCATACGAACCGGGCCTGCCGGGCTTCATCGGGAATATCCTCCATCCTGTGAAGGATGAGCATGTACCGTGCTCTATCATCAAGACCCGGTCCGCCGTATCTCGCGGAATATACTCCTGGTTCCCCGTTCAGCGCGTCCACCACGAGTCCCGAGTCATCGGCCATGGAAGCCATGCCTGACATACGGCAGATTATTTTAGCCTTGATAAGCGCATTACCTTTAAAGCTATCAGCGTCCTCGGTTATTTCGGGCACAGGTCCCAGGTCAGAAACCGGTATAATTTCAACGTGGCCAATACCGGAAAATTTTTCCCTGATTTCATCTATCTTGTTCATGTTGGCTGTTGCAGCTACTATTTTCATTCCTTTCTCCGTGTTGCGGTTTTCCTGACTTTAACTGCGGCTGCCTGTTCGGACTCAACCCTGTTTTTACCATTTAATTTGGCCCTGTACAGTGCAGTATCAGCGCGCGATATCACGGAATCAATGGTGTCACCTTTTGCGTATCCTGAAACTCCGCAGCTGATTGTGACATGAAATGAAGGGTGTTCATTGTCTGTATCATCCGCTGTAAAATCATAGCCGGCAACAATTTTCCTCAGCCTTTCTGCTGCCATTGCAGATTCATTGGTTCCGGCAGATGTCAGAAGAACAAACTCATCACCGCCCCATCTCACCAGGAGGTCTGTGAGCCTTTTACTTTCGGTGGCGAGACCGGATATTAATTTAAGCACCTTATCCCCGTCGTTGTGCCCGCGGGCGTCATTAATGGTTTTAAAATCGTCTATGTCAAAGATTATTATTGAAAACGGGATTCTGTTCCGGTGAAAGGCGTATGCAGCCTTCCTGAAGTGGGCTGAGAACTCCTTCCTGTTGTATGCGCCGGTCAGTTCGTCGGTAACAGCCATAAGGGTGATTTTTGACTGGAAATAGTTCACCGTGAATATGGCAATCGAGAGAATCAGTAATGATATGATGATGCTAAGCACGACATTTGTTTTAATATTTTTAATGATCGATTCCATGCGCGACTGTTCATCAATTTCAACAAAAAGGAACCAGTCAAATTCCGGAATTATCCTTGATGTGAGCAGAATTTTTTTTCCACCGCTTTCAAATTCATGCAGTGCCGGGTCACCTGAACCTGAAAGTATTGTATCAGCTATAGTAGAAAGTCCCTGAATGTTTCTTATGTTTACTTTCTCAATCAATGTCCTGTCGGAGTGAAGCTGTATGGTGCCGGATCTGTCTGTCAGGTATATGCTGCACCTGTAAATACTGTTATATGACCTTATCATATCGGCAATGCGATCAAGGTTCAGCCCAACTCCTGTTACGCCAAGCAGCCTGCCGTGGTAATCATTAAGCCTGTGGTTGATGAATACAGTGAGTTTGTTGCCGCCGGCTTCGTCTGTATCGACGTCGAGTTCATATTCCCTGTTCGATTTTTTAAAGCTGTAATACCATACGTCGTGCGGATCATTTTTTGAAATTTTTTTAAGCATCCCGCTGTAATGGTAGTAGTTGTTAGTCTGCCCGGAAACGAAGAAGACAGAGAAAAAATCATATTTATCCTTTATTGTCTTAAGATATTTCCTGATTAAAACCTTATTCTTTTCGCCGTTAATCGTCCAGTCCTTTAAAAAAGTGTCATTTGCCATTAGCGATGAGATGAAAATCGGCCTTACGATTTTTGTCTGTATCTCGGAGTAAATATTATCCCTTGTCAGCGGAAGGACACTGTTCATGAGATTCTGCCTCACAGCGGTATGCGAGAACGTATAATTCAGCAGGTTGGTTATAACAAATGCAGCGGCAAGAATAACTGAAAGCGATATGATCATCCGGCTTTTAATCGACGTGTTTTTCAGTATCCATTTAAAAATCATCATAAAGCCCCTGTGCTTTAACTTTTCTTACCGCCTGGAGATACGGGATCAATTTATTGATAAAACACTTAATGTGCAACCAGTAATAATTCATTAAAACATTTTTTTAAAATTCCGGGATATCCGCATTTATTTATATATAAAGTTGAAGTATCAGCAGTTTGTCAGTATTAATAATATATGCACAGTTGTAAAAGGACCACTCCATTCCGGGTCATGTTCGGGATAATGCGGAATTACCGGGGCTGCTGCGGAAGATAATAGAATTAATCTTTTTGAAGAGATAATTAATGAACAGACTATGGGAAAATAACGTTAACCTGAAAAAGATCATCTACTGGATGATAAAAATATTTATCCCCAATGTCGTGCTTGCTGTGTATATTATCGGTCTTCTCATGTTTGCGGAGAATGTCAGCAAAACAACGTATATCATGCTCATCTCGGGTATGATCGTTTATTTCATAACAAGGCTCTACTTTTATTATTACAGGGTCGGATTCTTTTTATGGAACAATCTGAAAAACCTGAGACAGATAGTTGATGAGTTTAAAAAAGGTAAATTCGTTCTAAACGAAACACAGATAAAACAGAGCGATGATATTTCCAATGTGATGAAGGAACTCCTGACCGTGGGCAAGCAGTTTGATTCCATCGTATCATCACAGAGCGATGAACTGAAAAAATACCATGAAATATACAGTCACATAATCTGCTCGATCAATTCATACTTTATAGTCATAGACAGAAAAGACAGGATCCTGTACGCAAACGAAGGCTTCTGCAAGAAGTTCGGTATCGATGGAAAAAATATCACCGGGAAAGGGCTTAACAGTATCTTTTACTTCGTAAACACGCGTCTTAAAATTGGGATCAGCCATGTCCTGGGCGAACACAGTACTGATGCAGTTGTTTTGAAAAATGTTCACCTGATGTCTATAAACAGAAAGTCGATGATCGCAGATCTGAAAATTTCAGGAATGATGGTTAATGGCGAAGAGCAGGCTGTAATTATTATTGATGATATAACTGACAGGTTCAGCAAGGACTACCATGCATCCATACTCAGTCACCTCTCTGAAACAATGCGCGACGAGAAGGAGACTGACAGTATCTTTTATAACATACTCGTGGGGGTTACGTCGGGTTCGGGCCTGGGCTTCAACAGGGCCATGCTCTTCATAGCCGAGGATGATGTTCTCATCGGCAGAATGGCGGTGGGGCCGGATTCATTTGAAGAGGCAATAGAGATATGGAACTCGCTTTCGTCATCCGATGTGGATACTGTATCAGCGTTCCCCAGCGATATAAAAAAGGGCAAACTGCTTGATAAGGTCAGATCCTTCAGGGTCAGCCTTTCAAAGGAAAATTTATTTGTCGTTGCTTTTAGAAATATGGAGAGGATTCACGTTAAAAATGCCCAGTCAGACAGCAGGATTGATGAGGACATGAAAAAATTTATGGAGGTTGATGAGTTTATTATAATGCCGCTGATCTCCCTCAATAAATCGATCGGTGTAATTGTTGCAGACAACAAGTACAACATGACAGGCATCTCAACCCAGAGCATAGACCTCCTCTCGGTGTTTTCATTCCAGGCGGCGTTTCTGATCGAGAGCTACCTTAACCTTGTCGATGTGAAAAAGGAGATGAAGCGCCTTGAAGAGAGACAGGAGGCTATAGTCGAATCGGAAAAGATGGCGGCGGTGGGCAGAATAGCATCGCACATCGCACATGAGATACGCAACCCTCTTGTCACCATGGGCGGCTATGCGAAGAGGATACTCAAGCATGCTGCAGAGGGCGACGTCGACATGAAAAAAGTTGTGAAGTCTGCTGATATTATTTTCAGGGAGTCCGAACGCCTGGAAAAAACTCTCTCCAATGTCATGGATTTTACAAAGCCCTCAAAATATATAAAAGAATTCAATGACATCAACCATATTATCAGGGACACATATATACTTCTGAAAAATGTTTTATTTGAAAGAAATATCAAGATCAGGATGGACCTTAATGATAACCTGCCGGGCGTCAAGTCCGACTTTAACCAGATGAAACAGGTGTTCCTGAACCTGTTTCAGAATGCAATTGATGCTACTCCTGAACGGGGGAAGATTGAAATAATCACAGAATTTGATGAATCCTGGGTAAAAATAACAGTGAGGGACAGTGGTACAGGGATTATGACAGAAAATCCGGATATTATTTTTGAACCATTTTTTACTACCAAGATTACCGGTGTAGGCCTGGGACTTGCAAATGTTAAAAAAATTATCAAGGACCATGGCGGTAAAATCAAGGCACTGAACAGGACTGAGGGCGGAGCCGAATTCCAGATAAAACTGCCCATACCTGCCGCAGAACAAAAAAGCGGCGATGATGAAAAAAACGATAATTAAATTTGAAATTTCCATTAAAAAAAGTAAATTTCAATAGGGCAGGCATAAACAGTTATAGTACAAGGGAATTATGGCCTCCCGTAAAATTAAACCCGGGTGAAACATATGGCAAAACTGTTAATTGTAGAAGATGAAGAGAGCCTCCGCGACCTGTACGCAGAGGAACTTGAAGAGTCGGGATTCGAAGTGTCGAGAGCATCAAACGGTAAAGAGGCCATGGACCTTGTGCGCAAAAAAGATTTTGACCTTGTTATCATGGACATCCGTATGCCCGAGATGGATGGAATTGAAACCCTGGGTAAGGTTATTTCTCTTGAGCGGAAAATTCCCGTGATAATCTATACCGCGTACTCCAACTACAAGAGCAATTTTATGACATGGACAGCGGATGCGTACCTTACAAAGTCCTCAAATCTTGATGAACTTAAAGGCAAGATAAACGAGCTGCTTGCTACGGCCTGATTTCCGGGTAGAATGTGCAGCTCGATGTCTGTGACTCCCAGACGGTCACAGAGAATACTGTGACGTCATGAAATTCTTCACTTATAGCCGACTGAACCTCTGTGCAGATATGTTCAGCAATATTTTCTGAACTCGGATTGATACTGTTGAACGGCGGCGTATCGTTCAGGTTTACATGATCAAGCCTTGAAAGGACCTCTTTCAGTTTATTTTTCAGTATTCCGAAATCTACAAGAAGCCCGATATTATCAAGCCTGCTGCCCGTAACCCGCAGTTTTACACGCCAGTTGTGGCCGTGAATATTTTCGCACCTGCCCATGTAGCCCCTGAGCTGGTGTGCAGATGAAAAGTGGTCTTCAACTGTAAGTTCGTATCTCTTCATATTGCGCATCGCCTGTTATATGAAAGCTGCCAGCGATTTTGCGATCTTGTCGATCTCTTTTTTGGTCAGTGTCGGGTAAAGCGGAAGCGAAAAAAGTTTCTTCGATAGCCGGTCGGCGTTGGGATAGTCAAATCCCTTGAGGCCAAGCAGTGCATGAAGCGGTACAGGTACTGTACGTTCGAGCTCTATGCCGTTTTTTTTCCAGTACTTGTCAAGGCGGTCGGCGGGCGAATCAAAGAGTACCGGGAACGACTGGTACGCGAACGAATCGCTGTACGGGAATACAGGTTTATGCGTTGTTATCCGCAGAGACTCATAATACTTGAGTGCAATCTCCCTGCGCCTGCGGATGAAATCCTTGAGCTTCATGACCTGTGATATGCCCATGGCTCCCTGGAGGTCGGTCATGGTGAAGTCAAATCCGGGTGTGTCATCAGTCCCGCTCCGCATTTCGCGCATGACTGAAAAGTACTTTGAGTTGCTTGTGAGCACGATCCCGCCGTTTCCTGTTGTTATGATCATTGACGGGGCGAACGACGCAACCGCGAACGCGGCGTATGATCCCGCAGGCTTTTCGTTAACCTCTGTCCCTATGGAATGCGATATATCCACGATAACCGGGACACCTGCGTCCTGGAGTCCTTCAGTTTCGGCATGGAACCCGCACGAATCAGATAAAATAACCGCCTTTGTCTTTTCCGTAATTTTTTCTTTAATCTGTTCAACCGACGGGAATACCGAACTCTGCGATGAGTCAACTATAACCGGTTTGCCGCCAGTCAGCTTCATGGCACTCAGGGGAGCCGCTGAATAAAATGACGGGATGATCACTTCGTCTTCCGGGGAGATGTCAAGCGCCCTGAAAATGAGGATATATGCTGAAACCAGTGAGTTTACTGCAAGAGGATATTTGAGCGTAGTAATGTCGGACACCGCGCTTTCAAATGTCTTTACAGGGCTTCCGGTATTCAGTTCGTCATGGATCATGCAGTCAAGGACCCCTTCAAGGTCTTTGCGTGTTATCGTGGGTTTGCTTGATACTATTTTCATCTATTCCTCTTTCCGTTATGGCGCATATTACAGCCACCTGTTATCAGGGACGTCTTTAATAATAATATACCGGATTAATATTCTGTCATCCCCGGGAAAGCGGGGATCCATAATGTTATTAAGTTTTTACAGGTGTAAGAATGAATTCCCGCCTTCGCGGGAATGACATTTATACCGATAGGTTCTTCGGAAATTACTTCACTCCACTCCTGTCAGGTCAAGAAATTTTGCGACATAAAGTCATTAAAAAAGTAAAGGGCATAAAGCTAAATTCCGATATAATAAACAGGTGTTTATATATTCGGAGGTTTTTACAATGAAGAGTTTCATGAAAAGTACGGTTTTTATCATCTCCGGTCTTCTGATTTTTATCATGCTTGCGGGGTGCACACCGGGCAAGGCGCAGACAAGGGGAAATGATTACGCTGGCAGCTTTGACAGCGAAAATTATGATGAATTTGACAGGGAAGCGGGCGGCGACGAGATTCCCGCATATACTGAAAATAAAAATACAGATAAACGTGACAGCTCCGCCCGCAAAGAGAAGAAGTCTGAGGAAAAAACAGCCAGGGTTAAATCCGGTGCGGTTAAGGATGAGAGTGAAGATTTTTCATACAATGAAAAGGAACCGGCTGGCGACAGGGGCGTTGCTGATGATGATAACAGCTACGAGTCCGGGGCAAACGCCGATTACGACAGGGCTGAAAATTATTACCAGAAGGGATACGCGTCATGGTACGGCAGGGAGTTTCATGGAAAGACAACAGCCTCGGGTGAAAAGTTCGACATGAATCTTTTAACTGCGGCGCATAAGACTCTTCCGTTTGGAACAATCGTTGAAGTAACCAACCTTGAAAACGGAAAGACCGTGAAGCTGAAGGTAAATGACAGGGGCCCATACAGGGGCAACAGGATTATTGACCTTTCATTCAATGCTGCGCGTGAACTTGAAATGATAAAAAAAGGTGAAGTGAAAGTCGGGATCAGGATTATAAAGATGGGTGATAATTCTGCCGCAAATGATACGGGCAGGAAGAAAAATGAATATGTTGAACCTGTATCGGATGAGGAGTACCCCTACCAGGAGGATAAACCGGTTAAAAAGGAGACCGTTGTCAAAGATGGAGGGTATGATGAATACTCCGGGGATTATGACAGTATGAAGCTCCAGGCGGGCGCCTTCTATTCAAGAAAGAACGCGCAGTCGCAGAAGGAGATTATTGAAGGTCTGACAGACAGGCCCGTGAAGATTATTCAGGACGGCGAATATTTTAAAATACGAATAGAAGGAATAAAAAGTAAAAAGGAACTGGATCATATAAAGGAAATGCTGAATTCGGAAAACATCCAGTCTTTCTCTGTTGAGTAGAGATTAGCATGTTTTAATAAATAAAAAAGGGGGCATGCCCCCTTTTTTATTTCCCGCTTACTTTATGTTCTCCCGCAGCTTATGCAGAAACTTGGTCATTTCATCAGTGTCCCTGTCCTTTATTATGTGGGTGAGGTATGAAAGCTGCGAGTTTATGCTTTCAATCTGCTTCAGTGTGTACGGGTTGAACAGAATCTCCGAGAGCAGGTAGTCATCTTCAGACAGGAGCCCCTTCGCTATCTCCATGTGCTTCTTGAAAGTTGTTCCCGGAACGTCTATTTTTTTCATGCATGCGGCAAATACAAGGGTTGATGCAAAAGGTGTCGAAAGTGAGTAGGCGATCACGCTGTCATGCTCGTCAAACGAGTATTCGTACAGGCCGAGTTTAAGCGAGCTGTAAAGGTTATGAAAGAATTTTTTACCTTCAGCGTCGGACTCTGAGATTATTATGGCGCTCTCACTGCTCAGGTTACGCACATTCCCGAAAGTCGGTCCAAACATGGGGTGTGTTGAAACAAACCGCATTCCGGTTTTTTTATAGTATTCATCAAGCCCGTTTTTAACAGACGCAATGTCCGAAAGGATGCATCCCTTTGGCAGGAGCGGAATGACCTGGTCAAATACCTTCTCGGTTGCCTGGAGGCTTACACAGTTAATGAACATGTCAGGTTTGAATGCCTTAACTTCGTCAACATTCAGAAAACGTTTTACATTGAAAAAGTATTTAAGCTTTTTCGGATCAGTGTCAAATACCGCAACTTCATGATCATGGCAAAGTTCCTCTGTGAGCCAGCTTCCCATCCTGCCGGCCCCTAATATAAATATTTTCATGCTTCCTCCGATCTTGCAGTGTTGTTTTCAATATTTTTTTCAGTGTAGCAGCCCAGCAGTTTGAGGCCCGCTGATATATCCCTGGTTTTTTCAAGCGCTTCTGTTACAACCGGATCAGTATCAGATCCTTCAAAATCAACAAGGAATGAGTAGCTGCCGGGCTCTGTGGGTATTGATTCAATCCTGGTCAGGTTTATCCCTGAACCGGCAAATACTTCGAGCACCTTGAAAAGTGTCCCGGACTTGTGCGCAGTAGTGAAGGTGATTGAACACTTGCTTCCCTTCTCTGCGGATTTTGCAGTGGCAAGGATTAGGAACCTTGTGCGGTTGATGTCGGAATCCTCAACATTCTCCTTGAGCACCTCCAGGTTGTAAAGCTCGGCTGCAAGTTTGCCCGCGATACAGGCCGCCCCCATGATTTTTTTCTCTGTGAGCATCCTCGCTGCACCGGCTGTGTCATAGAACGGTATCGGTGTAAGGTTGTTCCTTGACAGGAACCTCCTGCATTGCGACAGCGCCTGTGAATGCGAGTAGACTTCGCGTATCTCCCTGTGGTCGGTACCGGGCAGCATGAGCAGGCTGTGGTGTACCGGCATGTTGACCGCACCAACGATCTGGAGGTCAGTGCTGGTGAGGAGTTCGTTTACTGTTTCAATTATTCCGCCAAGGGTGTTTTCAACGGGCACGATCCCGTAATCGAACATGCCGGAGGAAACGCCTTCAAACACTCCGTTGAAGGTTGTGCACGGCATTGTGACAAGGTTTATGTTCCAGTGGCGTGCCGCCTCTTCGCTGTATGCACCGTGTTCACCCTGGAAACCGATTACGCTGTAGTCTTTTGCCTGGAGCTCCTTGCCCCAGTTTATGATCATTTTGTACAGCGCCTCTGTGAATTCAGGCTGGAGGAGGGTGTGCGGATTCTTTCTAAGGCGTTCCATCACCTCGTTCTCCCTCTCCTTGTCCTCAATTTTTTTCTTGAATTTTTTCGCAAGCAGCGCCTGTTCCATTCTGTCGTTTAGAAGCTTGAGTATTTTGGAATCGATCAGGTCTATGTTGTTTCTTATCTCTTCAAGTTTCATAGAATAATCTCCTGTTTATATATTGCCCTGTTTACCAGGTACATGTCTGCAGCGGCAATTGCCGCACATGCTTCAAATACTACCGGGGCGCGGAGCGCTATGCACGCGTCGTGTCTCCCTGTTACTTCAAGTGTTTCAGTGCTTCCTGTTGCAAGATTAATTGTCTCCTGTGCCTTGTGTATGCTGGGAGTCGGTTTCACAGCAACCCTGAATACAACGCTGTTGCCGTTAGTTATGCCGCCGTTTATTCCGCCTGCGTGATTGGTTGCAGTCCTGCCGTCGGTCGCGACAATCGGATCGTTGTGTTCACTGCCTTTCATCGATGCTGCCGCAAAACCTGTGCCGAATTCTATTCCCCGTACAGCAGGCACGGACAGAACAAGGTGTGCCAGGACCGATTCGAACGAATCAAAGAATGGCTCGCCAAGACCGGCAGGCATTCTGTTTATCCGGACTTCAATCAGGCCACCAAGGGAATCGCCCCCGGCCACTGCCTCTTTAAGTTTTTCAGCGTAGTCCTTTACGCCGCCGATCGCGAGTACTTCTGATTCTACGGAAAGTCCGGGGACAATTTTTTTTGCCACAACGCCTGCCGCAACGAGCGCAAGAGTGATCCTGCCTGAAAAGTGTCCGCTGCCGCGCGGATCGTTAAATCCCTGGTACTTGTTCCTGGCGGTGAGATCCGCATGTCCGGGCCTTGGAGTTTCCGTGAACCTGTCGTAGGCGGAAGACTGCGCGTCTTTGTTGCGGAAGAGAACCGCAAGTGGAGCCCCCGTAGTGAATCCCCTGTAGACTCCGCTCAGGATTTCCGGAACATCCGGTTCGCGTCGTGCGGTTGTCCCCTCTCCGCCGGGCATCCTGCGCCTGAGGTCTGCCTCCATGTCGCTCTCCGAAAGCGGGATGCCCGGAGGTGTGCCGTCAAGAACTGCACCGATACCGTTACCGTGAGATTCTCCGAAAATTGAAATTCTGAATACTGTTCCAAAGCTGTTCATTGTACATCAACCCCCAGTGCCGCAAGATGATCGTAAAATTCATGGTATGATTTATCAATGCTCTCCGCATGGTCAATCACAACAGGCCCCTCAGCACCCAGGGCTGCAATCGCGCATGCCATTGCAATCCTGTGGTCGCCGTGCGAGTCGGTGTGACCGCCCCTCACCCGGGAACCTGTGATTATCATACAGTCGCCGTCAAGTTCTATGCTGCCGTTCAGCTTTCCCAGTTCTGTTTTTATCACAGCACCCCTGTCGCTCTCCTTGTGGGTCAACCTGCCTGCCCCGCGAAGAACAGTCCTGCCCTCACAGTACATCGCAAGCGCGGCAAGGGGAGGGAAGAGGTCAGGGCACTCAGCTGCATCAAACTCGAAGCCCTTCAGCTTTGCCTGTTTTACCGTGAAGCTTCCGGCACGCACGGTGACAGCAGCGCCTGCGCGTTTAAGTGCATCAACTACTGCCCTGTCAGGCTGGAGCGATGAATTGTTCAGTCCTGTAACTGTAACCTCGCCCCTGATCGCGCCTGCGCACAGCAGGAATGCCGCACCGCTCCAGTCGCCCTCAATGTCAACCTGCGAAGGTACAAAATGCTGCCCCCCGCTGATCGTGAACACGCTGTAGTCCGTGTTTTTAACATCAACAGAAAAATTTTTCAGGATTTTCAGCGTGATGTCTATATACTGCCTGCTCTTCAGGTTCTTTACAGTAATCACGCTGTCCTTCTCTGCGGAGGGCAGTGCCATGAGGAGACCGGTGAGAAACTGGGAGCTCAGGCTTCCGTCGATCACCGTTGATCCGCCTTTGAGCTTTGATGAAACTTCAATAGGCAGGAACCCGTTATGTGATTTAACAGATGCGCCCAGTTCCATTAGCGACTCTTCGATCGTTGATACCGGACGCTTTAGAAGGCTTCCCCTTCCTGTAAGTGTTATGTGCCTTCCGGTCAGTGCCGCGATCGGTGTAAACATCCTTACGCCCAGCCCTGATTCGCCGCAGTCAAGTGTGTCATTTGCGGGATTGATTCCGCCGTCGATTATAACGCGGTCCGGGAACATCTGCACCCTGGCACCGAGCGCCCCGGCCATTGAAAGCGCGGCTTTTGAGTCTTCGCAGTAGCTTGGATTTGTGATTATGCTCCGGCCGTGTGCAATTACAGCGGCTGCAACCGCCCTCTGCATTTCGCTCTTTGAGGCGGGGGCAGCCTGTGTGCCGCGCGCTTCAGATGGCGAGATTGATTTCTTCATTTATGTGCTCCGCTGTATGTTCGGGGTTACCCTCGGATATCACGAGCGCAGTGCATGCCTGCGCGTATAATGGTTTTCGTTTTTCAAAAAGTTCATGCGCCTTTTTATGCTTGTTGTCCCCTGCAAGGAGAGGCCTGCTGTCGTCTGTTATACGGCTGAGTGATTCTTCAGCGGAGGTATAGAGCCAGAAACATTCAGTTTCATTTACAAGGAATCTCCGGTTTTTATCACGGAGTACAATTCCGCCGCCGCATGAAATTATTATGTTATTAAGCCCTTTAAGTGATAATAAAGTTTCAGTTTCTATCTCCCTGAACCGCTCCTCTCCAAGCGTGGTGAATATATCGCTTATTTTCATGTTCATGCGTTTTTCAATAAGTTCATCGGTGTCAATAAATTCCATATTTCTCATCCGGGCAAGTTCCCTCCCGGCCGAACTTTTTCCTGAGCCCATGAATCCTATAAGTGAAATATTCCTCTTCGGTGCGGCAGCACGGGAAAGTCCTTTCTTTAAAAGCTCAGCCGGCGGTGTGATACCTGTAAAGAGCCTGCAGGCAGGAATTGCCTGGTATACAAGCCATTCCTCGCCCGGAATAAAGTTAAGGCCAAGCTTTGCAGCAGCGGACTCGTAGCGCGATTTTTTATACGACGCGTCCATGACAAATGTACCGGGCCTCATTCCGCTTATGTCAAGTTCGTCAGCTTCGTAAGGTATTGCCGAAACAAAAATGTCCGCGGAAGGAGTGTACCTGTTAAGGTTTGCAAGTAGATCATGGCTGCAGCCGGTCTTCCGCGCTGCCGCTTCAGCTTCGGGAAGCGTAATGTTAAGGATTGTTACATGAGCACCGCGGGACAGGGCACCCCATGCCGCAGCAACTCCTGCACCGCCGGCTCCAGCGATGATCACCCGCTTTCCTGAAATGTTTCCTGCATGTGATTCAAGCGCGTCTGCAACACCGGTGAAGTCCGTGTTGTAGCCGTTAAGTACACCGGCTGATGAGACAACCGTGTTTACAGATGCCAATTTTAATGCATCATCCGTAACTTTGTCAAGGTGATTTACGATGCCCAGCTTGAACGGGGCAGTAACATTCATCCCGGAAAAACCGATTTCCCTCATTAGCCGTGCGGCGTCCGCAGCTTCCCGCACAGCAACGCGTATGTATGACGCGTCCATGCTGTATTCATTGAATATCTCGCGGAACATGAGCGGGCTCCTGCTGTGAAGAACAGGGTTGCCTGTAACACCAAAGAATCTATGTCCTGCACCGGTATTCATTACGCTTCCGATATCATGTTTATAATTTTTTTCAGGCTGGCTGTATCTATCTGGCCGGGTGCTGTTTTCCTGCTGCTGTCAATTGCGGCATAGGTAAACGGCGCACCGAGAAGCGTAGCTGCGATCCTTGTGATTTTTCCAAGTTCGCCCATACCTATCGATATTACATTTTTGTTGAGGCTGTAGATCGAAAGCAGCCTTGCGTTATCCTCGATTGAATTAACCTGGCATGCAATCTTTGCTATATCCGGGCTGCTCTCAAGGCACCAGGCAAGGATCTGTTCAAGTTCGCGCATTACTGGGGTCTTTACAAAATTGTGGTATGATGTGATCACCCTGCACCCGTGTTTTTTTGCTGTTTTAATTATTTCAGATTTAAAAAGGTCATCGGTTTCCACTTCAATGTCAACATAGGCTGCGCCTGACTCTATAGCAAGGATCAATGATTCTATTCTTGCCGACTCGGAGAGTGATTCAGAGGGCCTGTATGTGGCGATGGATTTCCCTTTTATTGAAAAAAGAGATTTTATATCATCGCTGGTGAGCTTGAGTTTGTCTATTCTCACTTCGCAAAGTTCATTTTCGCTTATAATTTTTTTTGCCTCAGCGGCAGTTACATCTGCGATACTTATACAAATCATAAACAGTTTTCTCCACAAGTAATATGTTCATAAATAAGTTTTTCAAGATCAGAGAGATTGATATCCTGCACTGCAGGTTTACCTATACCTTCGAGAAGAACGAACTTGATAGTGCTGCCGTCCCGTTTCTTGTCGCTGGCCGCCGCCTCTGCAAGTTTCACCGAGTCTTCGGCAGATGCAGTATCATAAATCCCCGATGGAAGGCCGAAAAACTTCAGCATTGATAAAACCTGTCCCGCTGTGCTGCTGTCAATAAGACCCAGCTTTTTTGACATGAATAGCGAAAAACCTATACCAGCAGCTACCGCGTGGCCATGGGCCACGCCGTGGACCTTCTCTACCGCGTGTCCTGCGGTGTGTCCCAGGTTAAGTATCCTGCGCAGTCCGGTTTCTTTTTCATCCTGTGCAACAACTGAAGCCTTGAATGCCGCGCACCTGTAAACTGCCTCTTCAACTGCCGCAGACTCGCGGCTCCTGAGGGCCTCCCGGTGCTGACAGACAAAGTCGTAGAGTCCGGTTTTGTCAAGGCACGCTGTCTTAATAAGTTCTGCCAGTCCGTTCCTGTACTCCTCTTCCGTAAGGGTGGCAAGCATGGCCTGGTCGCATATAACAAACCGGGGCTGGCAGAAAACTCCCGCCATGTTTTTGAGCCTGTCAATGTTAACACCGTTTTTTCCGCCCACACTCGCATCAACCTGTGAAAGGAGCGTTGTCGATACGAACCCGAAATCAAGCCCGCGCATGAAGATTGAGGCTGTAAAACCCGCGATGTCGCTCACGATACCGCCGCCTATGCCGATAATAAAGGTATTCCTGTCAGCGCCGAGCGCTATAAGTTCTCTCATGATCTGCTCAACAGTTGCAAGCGTCTTGATTCCTTCACCTGCTCCGATAACAATGGCAGGGATGCCATTAAACCGGTCAGCATAAAGCCTGTGAACATTCACATCGGTAACGATTATGCTTTTTGACAGATCCGCGTATCTGCCGATATCGTCAATCGATCCGCCTGCGTAAACAGTTGAAAGCCTGTTTTCGAGATTGATCTTTATCTCTCTCAATTATGTCCTCCGATAATACTGGGCCCGATTTCATCGTCCATGAACTTTTTCAGCTTGAGCACCTTTTCCATAAGGTGGCTGAACTGTGTCGGAGTGAGCTGCTGGTCCGCGTCGCTCTTTGCCTCCGCAGGGTTTATGTGGACCTCGATAAGGATTCCGTCAGCCCCTGCTGCCACTGCCGCAAGACTCATCGGTTCAATGAGACTCAGTTTTCCCGTGCCATGCGAAGGGTCAACCATAATAGGAAGGTGAGTCATCTCCTTCATTGCCGGTATGATGCTCAGGTCGAGCGTGTTCCTTGTATATGTTTCAAATGTCCTGATTCCGCGCTCGCACAGGATAACATCGGGGTTCCCTTCTGCAAGGATGTACTCCGCGCAGCTGAGCAATTCCCTGAAGGTCGAGTGCATACCTCGCTTGAGCAGGATGGGCTTCTTTGATTTTCCCACTTCCTTCAGGAGCGAGAAGTTCTGCATGTTGCGCGCCCCGATCTGCAGTATATCCGCGTATTCGCATACCCATGAAACGTCACGCGGGTCAATAACCTCTGTTACGATCGGGAGGCCGGTTTTTATTTTTGCTTTTTCCAGTATCTTCAGGCCCTTGAGTCCCAGACCCTGGAAATCATACGGTGAAGTCCTGGGTTTGAACGCTCCCCCGCGCAGCATATTGCCATGAGCCTTTTTTACGGCCTCTGCGGTTTTCATGGTCTGTTCTTCGCTCTCAACACTGCACGGACCTGCGATCACCACAAAGTCCCTGCCTATAACGGAGTTGCCCACCCTGATCTCGGTTCTTTTACCGGACTCATCGAGTTTGACCAGTTTAAGATTCTTCATTTTGTATTCTCCTCTTCCTTGTTTGCCAAAAAAAAGACCCTTTGCGTTTTATCAAAGGGTCTTTTTGCATTGTATGCTTATGATAAAACCGCGCTACGCCGATATGTGGCTACCGTAAAAATAAAAATAGTAATAACCGTAGCTGAATGACTGCGGTTTGGCTGCATATTGCGCTGCTGCGATTTGTTTTATCAGGCTTTTCATGGCTTTTAACTTGATAACACATGTCTACCGACCGATCGGTCTGTCAAACATTTTTTTTGGATTTTGAAATTTTTTTTCCCCTCGACCGGGCGATGGCATTCGAACAGGAATATATTTTAAACTTGTATGGATGTGTGAAACATTCTTGTAATTTTATACTATAGTAAGAAAGTCGAATAGATAAAATATGGTTGCAGGAGAGTAAATGAAACCGGAATACATCATACTTTTTTTCGCGGTTTATTCTTTTACGGGATGGATTATTGAAATTATCTACAGGTCCGTTACCCAGGGGAGACTGGTCAACCCCGGGTTTCTCTTCGGGCCCTTTGTTCCGGTTTACGGAATCGGCGCACTGGTAATAATCTCTATCCAGTCCCTGATCAGCGGGTTACCAATTGCGGCCCAGTTTGCTGTATATTTTGTTCTCCTTACCAGCGTGGAGTTCATAACCGGCGAACTCTTTGAAAGATTTTTTGAATTACAGTTGTGGGACTACAGCGAAAACAGGTTCAATTTCAAGGGAAAGGTCTGCGCATCTTTTTCCTGTGCATGGGGGGTTCTTGCAATGGGTCTGGCATACCTGCTCCATCCTTTTCTTTCCAGGTATGTATTCCAGCTTGGTAACAGTAATGCCGTTGTGATTTCCACACTGATGGTCGTTTATTTTATCACAGACCTGACGGCATCTGTTGTTGCACTCAACAGGTTCAGGGAAAACCTGCGCTACCTGTATGACAAATATATTACGCTCAGTCATACCGAGATTGACCGGATACTTGATTCATATAAAAGGCTCCTCGGGGCTTTCCCTTACCTTTACAGGAACCTTGGTGATAACCTGAGCAGGAATATTAAACTGAAAGTGAGTGCTGCAAAGGGTAAAATGAACGAGATAGCAGAATCTGTTATGAGTGAAAGGCGGCCAGATAATGCAGAATATAATTCTATTGTAAGGGAGATACTTGACAACCCGGAGTTCATGAAGCTTGAGAATTTTTTTCATCACAACTCCTCTATCCTGGAACATGCAAAGGTTGTTTCATACATTGCGTACAGGGTATGCAAGTACTTCCACATGGACTATGTTTCTGCGGCAAGGGGAGGATTATTGCACGACTTCTTCCTCTATGACTGGCGTAACCATGATGAACCCGAACTTCACAGGGACAAGTACCACGGGCTGGAACATCCGCGCATAGCGCTTGAAAATTCACTGAGGTACTTTTCTGTTAACAAAGTCGAGAAGGATATCATACTTAAGCATATGTGGCCGCTTACAATCGTTCCACCCCGGTACCAGGAGTCATACATCGTAACCTTTGTTGACAAGTATGTTTCATCGAAGGAGTTTATTGATGAGTTCATGAAACGGAAGGATAAGCTGAAGGCAAAGGTTAAGGGTATCGGGAGTAGGGGAAAACCTGCGGGCGCTGAAACCCTTTAAATTTATTGACCTTTAAAAATGTATTAACAGGGATGATCAGGATATACAGGATGAATGTAGATCTTTTCTCTGTGAACTCCGTGTCTCCACCGCAGCGGGTGGTTATTCCTTTATTTTATTGAATGGATCCCCGCATTCGCGAGGATGACAAACCGAGTACCTTCGCGCCTTTGCGAGAGACATTTTTTAAATCTTTTCTCCGTGTACTCCGTGTGAGGCCTGCTAAGTTCATAAACCCCTTCCGGGGGTGGCGGCTGATTGAATATGCGACACTTAAAGGCTCATACCGCCGGGGGCTGAGGACTTTGGGCTTCATCCCGCACCTTGCGTAACAGATGTAAAGAAATAGCTTACAAATGGCATGCAGATGGTTACAAAGGTGAACAGAATGCTTACAGATGTAAAGAAATAGCTTACAAATGGTATGCAGATGGTTACAAAGGTGGACAGAATGCTTACAGACGTCAAGAAATAGCTTACAAATGGCATGCAGATGTCTACAAAGGTGGACATAATTCTTACAGATGTAAAGTAAACAGTGACAAAGATGGGCAGAATACTCACAGATGCCGGACAAACCGTTACAAGGACTGAATAAGCAAACCCCTCAGCCTGGAGTAATCCTCAATATTTACGCCATCGCCGATCGATTCCCTTACCAGCTGTTCCCATATATCTTTCCGCGTCAGGAATTTTTTCACCTTTGCCGGGTTGACCGGGTTTGCCGTAACCTTAGCCTGTCCGATAATTTCAGCAGCCCTTTCCGCTGTATCATGTTCAGCAGGTGTGCTGATAAAATCATCGACAGTGGCAGGAACGACACCTTGAGGCAGCAGCCCGCCGCCGATCCAGAACACCCGGCCCGGGCAGTGCTGTTCAATAAACTTTGAGAGCGAGTCCCTGTACCCTGTGAACGACCTGCGCGTGTACCTTCCCGATTCAATAAATCCCCTGCTTGCCCTGAATATGTATTCAGCATTGAACGACTCAGGTGTCCGTATCCTGTTGTTGAACATGAGCGCATACCGGTCCTGGTATGCGGTGCCGCGCGCATATATATTGTTGTGTGAAAACGAAAAATCAAAACCAGTCATCGCAATCGAATCGAATCCGCACAGCAGCGCGAGGCTGAGCGCATCCCCTGCAACGGATCCTGTTGACGAATCTATGGAACCTGTGATGCCCGGGTACATGTCTTCAATTACCTGTGACACAGGGTGGCTGTTAAGTGAAATGAACCCGCCGTATTTTTTTACAGTTTCAGGCGGTGAGACTATGGAGAATACATGTGCAGTGCGTTCCCCGGTATGCCCGAGCAGGTGTTCATTTATCCTGTGCTGCGGGTCTATGGACACGCAGAGTTCAGGTGTGATTCCGTTTTGTTCAAGCATGGGAAGGGCGGAGTCCACGGCTATTATCACGAACCTGTTCCGGTTTGCGCGGATATGCGCTATGTGTCTCTCCACTGAAGGTGCAGATGAAACAATGAGTCCCCTGAATCCGGTGAATATCCCCTTGAGCGATGAAACCGGGTGCAGTGATGCGATTTGTTCCGCGTTAAAGATCGCGTTGCGCAGGAACGATCTGCCGAATGCCTTCACCGTTGCCGCACCTGAAGCCTTTTTGTCCAGTACCCTTTTTACCGCAGCCTTTACGGACGCGTAGTATTCAGGAAACAGCTTGAACGAGGCCGCGTGTTCCCTGACATGGATTCCCCGCAGGTCATCAAGATTCATGCTCTCCGCAATTATTTTTTCTATTTCGAGGATTGTTTTACCTGTAATGAACTTCACGTTTCCTGCTGAAGCAAGGAACTGTGTTTGCCTGTTGCGCCCGATGTCATTCTCAATGCCCGTAAGGATGTCGATGATTATTACCCTGCTGTAACTGTGCAGTTCATCTTTAAGCTGAAGCATGGAGTAGCCCAGGCCGCAGCCGAGCACAATTACAAGGTCATACCTTGACGGGTCGGGCGCAGGTTCTGACAGCTCTTTTCCTGGAGCTATCCTGCTGTGCAGCGGGAACTCCTTGCCGTCAATGGAGACAAGCAGTGTCATGCTGCCGTCCCTTGCTTCAGCAGTTCTGTATTCGACTGATTTATTTCCCGATGAGGTTTTCATATTACAGGTTCGACATAATTTTTTATGTTATGCAGATGTTTTTGCGCGGTATGGGGTATTTATTGCGGCGCCCTCATCGCTAAGAGAAAGTATGTTGTTACATGTTCTGACTTTCATATTGTATGTATTTACAATAGCCCCTGATGAGTAATACTTCATCTTTTGTTATTGCATGGTTCTTTATTGCAATTTGAATCATTACCGGTTTACCCGGTGCTGCATAAACATCGGAGTCGCTAACAGACTGATTTTTAAGATCAACACACAGATCATCGTCTTCAAAATCCTTCCTGGAAAAGGGGATGTGTCCCGCCTGTTTTTGCCTCCCTTCCTCTGTCAATGTTTTGCTCTGTATATAGAAATTAACTCCGGATAAATTAACTCCGGATGTGTTTACAAGTACTGCGTCAATTATTGTATTATTGTCTGATGACCGTACATTGTTGAATTTAATGCAGTAATCGTCGCTGATATCATACAGTCCCCCTTTTTTATCGGTCAATTCGTCAAATGTCAGGATTGAACCCTCATCTAAAAAATGGTTATGATATTTGAAGTCATTGAAATTTTTTATAGTCACTACCTGAAAAACAGCGCTTTCAATAAAAAACAGGACAAGAAGAACCTGGATAGATATTTTCAATATCCTGTTGCTTTTAATTCTGTCGAACAAAGCCTGACTCCTTTAATAAACAGTTTTTTCTTATCCTGCCATGACTTACTGGTTAAACCAGACAGTTACGGGAATTACCCGGATCAGAATTTTAAGACCGTTGTAAAACTTTGGTACCCCGGGATAAATAATCAGTTATTATATTGAAGCCTGATTAATATTTTACAAGAAATTTTTATGTTTAATACTGGATCCGGGTCTGGGTAAAATATCTCCGAAATGCACTTTACTTCTGTGTAATTGCTGAATACACTGTATTTATTGCTATTAATACATGTTCAGGATGGTATGTTATGAAAAAATCTGCAGAAGCGGCACTTTTATTATCATTAATTTTTATCATCTCCCTGACCGGTTGTAAAAAGAAGGAGAAATCCATGGTCGACATGAATTCAATCCGTACCGACGGGTCACACGATGACAGGTATATCTTCCGCGAAGAGATAGAGAAGGAGAAGGCGCGTGAACAGCAAAATGAGAAATACAGGGAACCCGGGTTTAAATGATAATCCGGTTATTAGTGTATAAGGTCATATAAAAGAGGCAGAAAAAATGAAAAAAAACATTGTCATTATATCAGTACTGGCCGCAGTCATCTCCCTGGGATTTAACTTCTACTCATGCACCAGGAACAAGGGTGTGGTTTTTGGAAGTTCCGGCGAATCACCCATTAAATCCGAAGTGGAGTCAACAAAAGCTGACGAGATACAGCATGTTTTCAGTAAAATTTTTCTCCAGTATAAGGAGAGCGTGGTTTTCATTACCACGGAGCAGATGGTTAAGGTGAAAAATCCATTTCTGAACGATCCTGTGCATAAGGAATTTTTCAACAGGGGGAGTCATTCCAGTGTCCAGAAGAGGATTGGGCTGGGTACCGGGTTTATCATATCCGAGGATGGGTACATCTGTACAAATCACCATGTTATAAGCGGGGTTGACAAGATCACGGTTAACATAAACAATAAAAGCTACGAGGCTAAGGTAATAGGTTCTGACGCACAGACCGATATCGGCCTGCTGAAAATCGAACCTGCAGAGAAGTTAAAGCCGGTCTACTTCGGTGATTCGGATAAAATGCAGGTGGGGGACTGGGCAATCGCCATCGGCAATCCCTTCGGACTGGATAATTCATTCACCGTGGGTGTTATCAGCGCTGTGGGCCGCCGTGAGGTTGACCTCATGGGGGGATCGCACATACAGACAGATGCTTCTATTAATCCGGGGAATTCGGGCGGACCGCTTATCAACATTTACGGCGAGGTCATAGGGATAAACAGGATGATATACTCAAAAAGCGGCGGGTACATGGGGATAGGATTTGCCATTCCGGTAAACACCGCCAAATCAGTACTCTACCAGCTGCAGAAATATAAAAAGGTAAAGAGGGGTTACGTGGGTGTGAATGTATTCCCGCTTTCAGATGATGATGCAAAACAGCTCGGTCTTAATGGAGGTGAAGGTGTTTTTGTTGGAGAGGTAACTCCTGCAAGCCCGGCGTACAGGGCCGGGATTCAGACAGGCGATGTAATCCTGTTTATGAATGACAGGAAGATAAACAGGCTGGATGACATACTCCAGATTATTGACGAACTGAAAATCGGGGATACTATAACCGTGACTGTCTGGAGAGACAGGGAGCAGAGGAAACTCTACATAACAGTTAAGGAGCGGCCTGATAATTTTTAAGCAGCTGGAATTTATATACCAGGCTTGTTGTTTTTCTCAATTTATTAAATGGGGCCGGGGGCGGAGCCCCCGAAAAAGCCCCGCAGGGGTCTCTCCTGCCGTCGCAAAACGGAGTTTTGCAAAAAGGCTGCTTTTTTGTCTCAGGATTTCTGAAACTGCAGTCAAAAAGTATTAAGATATTATTAAAAAAATTCCGTTAATAGTAAAGATATGATATGTCATATTGAAAACAGCAATTAAAGGGTAATGCAATGGATGAATATATTCCTGAAAACAATCTTGTTGTAATGTTTCTGCTGTTGATATTGTCACTGGGAGTGTATTTTTTCTGGTGGGTGGCAAGGATAAGCAGGGTTTTCGGTGACGATCCTGTGATGAATATTCTCCTTACGATATTTACGTGCGGTGTATGGGGAGTTTATCTCTGCCTTAAGTATATGCAGAAATCTGAATTGCTGAACGGCAGGGACATGAAATGGTTTATGGTGATTTTTCTGCCAATCTCGCCTATTATTATTCAGCATAATGTAAACGAGAAGTTTTTTCCGGGCAGATAACGTAACAGGAGCAGGCAATGATTATCAGGTGTAAAAGCTGCGTGGCAGCATTCGCTGTGGACGATGAGAAGGTGGCGGACAAGAAGTTTGCCTTTACCTGTCCCAAGTGCGGAATTGAAAATATTATTGATAACAGGCGCCTGGCCGGGCCCGGTGAATTCAATGAACCGGTCAGTGATGACCTGTTTGATGAAATCCCGGATCATGCCGCACCTGCTGCTAAAAAAACCTCCAGAGATATACCTGAAGAGGATATATTTGCAGAAGAGCCTGCTGTTGCAAAAACAATGGAAGATGAATTTGCTGCATTTGATGAAGAGCTGCCCGAAGAGAAACCTGCCCCTGCTAAAAAACAGGGCATTAACCTTGAGCTTGAGGAAGCGGCCTCTGAAACTTCTGAGAAGGATTTTTCTTTTGAAGATGAAATACTTTTTGATGACGCTGAAACATCAGAAAAACCGGCGAAGAAACCAGCCCCTGCTCCTGAATCATCCGACGACCTTTTCCTGGATGAACTCGACATTGAAATAGGGGAGGAGGAGGAAAAAGCAGGCAGGGAAATACCCGAACCTGATTTTGCTGAAATTGAGGTTGAAAGTGAGCTTGCCGATTTTAATGCCGAACAGAAAGGGAAGCCTTCTGCCGCACTACCGGACAGGGATAAAAAAATAACAGAGCAGGATGAAATCGACGCAATGTTCGCCTCGTCATCGGGAAAATCCGGGGTAAAGCATGATGAGGATGTTACAGTTGATCTCGGTTCACTCGATATAGAGCTTGAAGAACAGCCGGCAGCGAAAGGTAAAAAGCCTGAACAGCCTGAAGAGGACCTGGCGGCACTTGAGATTGATGCTCTTGACCTGCTTGAAGAACCTGAACCTCAGCCGAAGAGAAAGGCCGCAGCTGAACCGGTTGAGGAAGATATAACAATTGATATTGATTCTCTTGACATAGATATAGAGGAGCCTGAAGCGGTGCCCGTTAAAACTGGAGCTGAAAAGAAAACCGCGGCAGGTGATGATGTCCTCTTTGATTTTGATCTGCCTGAAGAAGAACCTGTTAAACCCTCTGCGGCAAAAAAAGCAGCATTGAAGGAAGAGCCCATTTTTGATTTTGACATTACTGAAGATGAATCTGAAAAAGCTGCAGCGCCTGAGGGTAAGGGTGAGGAACTGATTTTTGATGATGATGAAATCGCAATAGATATAGATACGATTAATTTAGAAAAACCTGAAAAGAAGCCGGCCGCGGCAGGTAAAAAACCTGTTGAACCGGATGAGGATATAACAATCGACATCGATTCACTTGACATAGATATCGAGGAGCCTGTCCATGCATCGATAAAAGCGCTGCCCGAAAAGAAAGCTGCCGCGCCCCAGGCTGATGACAGCATAACACTGGATATTGACGCGCTTGACATTGATTTTGAAGAGCCTGCATTTGACAGTCATCCTTCGAAAGGGGAAATTCCTGAAGAGGATATTGAAATAGACCTGGACTCGCTGGACTTTGACACAGAGGGGAGCGAGCCTGCTGTACCTGCCAAATCAAAAAATGTCAGGGATATAATGAAAGAGCAGGCAGGCCAGGGAGATGATGAGGATATCAAACTTAACCTTGACGAGCTTGATATTGACATTGATGAAATAACAGAAAAAGATATGGACTTTGTCAGGAAGGGCAAAGCGCCGTCCGGCAGAAAAGCGATAATCGAAGAGGCACCCGAGGATGAAGATGAAAGCATTACAATAGACCTCGACACCCTGGATATTGAAGTAGCAGAGAATGCCCCGATAGTTGACAGCGAGATCAGTGAAGAGGATGAAAAACTCACACTGGAAGACGCAGGTATGACATTCGATGAACTCACCACTTCTGAAAAGAGGGAGATGCACCTCGACCTGGGTGAGGAAGAGGATATTAAACTTACACTCGACGAGGTCGATCCTGAAATGAGACTCGAACAGATCGGCGAGGCCGCTCCCCCGGATGAAGAGCTTCTTATTGATACACTTGATGAACTGCCGGAGATAAGTCTTGATGAGTTTGAGAATCAGCCTGTTGTCCCGGCAAGAAAGGACTACAAACGGATTGTACCTGAAGAGGACCTGGACCTTGATATTTTTGAAAAAGGACCTTCAGTAAAACCGAAATCTTCGCCAAGAATCACCAGGGGTGCAGGAGCGGGCGGATACCAGGCGAGGGGGACAACAGCATTTACAGTTGATTTCTCACTCAGGTATTCACGGATCGGTGCGTGCCTCAGGCTGCTGCAGCTGTATACAATCAGCATGATACCGCATTTCATTGTGCTCTGCATATATACTGTACTATCAGGTATACTCGGATTCATAAACCAGATAGTAATTATCTCTACCGGAAAGTGCATTGAGGATTTTGCACAGATCGCCGAGAACACGCTGAGATATTATCTCTACATCGAGACATGCATCACGGGAATTGTTGAAGACAGGCCGGAATTCGCGGGACGTGAGAGAATTGATCACCAGATGCAGCTGGACCTGACATATCCGCTCAAGTATTCGAAGCTGCTTGCCGCACTAAGACTGAGTGTGCTGGGAATCATTCTCGTGAGTCTTCCGCACATTGTCATGCTCTGGTTTATAACACTTTTTGTTCCGGTTATTTATATCGCGGGAATTATCTGGGTGATTATTACCGGAAGATGGCCCAACCCGCTGTTCATGTTCCTCTCCATGTACTTCAGGTATACTGCAAGGATATCATCATTCATGATAGGTCTTACTGACCAGTACCCTCCGTTCAGGTTTTAGCAGGATGAAGCTGCCGGGGCTGATTCATCACTTGATCAGCCCTGCCTCACGGGCCTTTTTTTTTATACTTTCAATTACACGTTCCCTGTTCTTTCCGTTGTACCTTATGCAGAAATTTTCCCTGTGAAGAATATACTCGGGCTGCGAATAATAAAAGATTATATCACTGCTTTGTGTTAATGACTCTGCGTGGCTGTTAAGTCCCTCGTTAAGGAGTATTCCTGCGGTCTCCTCGTGCGGGTCAATGCCGAATGTTTGCGTGATATAGCTGTGAATGTACGCGAAGCTTTCGGGATCGGCGATAGCAATAGAGTAGAGGTACCAGTCATTTATATGTCCAACCAGAGATTCTTTCTCTTCTGCTGTGAGTATTGAGTGCGCCGGGCAGAGGAACCTGGAACATATTTTAGCGGAGAACAGGGACCGTTCCCTCCCCTCACTCCCCGATGAGAGCGGGTGAATGTGACAGCCCGGCTTTCCCGGTGCTAAAAAACCCTGGTATGGGCATATGTGCGTGAATTCGTCCCGGACCTCGGCGTTTAGTCTGAACTCCTCGTACGTCGTAAAGTCACGCACCCGGTACCTGCCGGCTTCGAGAAATTCCGACAGGCCGAGTATGCTGCAGTCCCTGAAATTGAAGAGGCCGCAGCATACACTGCAGCCCTTGCAATTGTCCGGCTGGCATAGAATTATACCACGGGCGGACTCCACGGCTACATGCTGTTCCTTGTATAGTTCAGCAGTCCGCCGGCGATGAGTATTTTGCGCTGCCTCTCTGTTGCGAGAAGTTCAAGTTCGATCATGCTGCCGCCGGCATTGACTTTTATCAGGCTTCCGCGGCGCACCTCCTCGATAAGGCCTGTCATGCTGAAGTCCATGCCCTGCGATATTCTGTCATAGTCGGCTTCGGATTTAAAAACAAGTGGAAGTATACCGAAATTTACCAGGTTCCCCGAGTGTATGCGCTCAAAGGATTTCGCCATTACCGCGCGTACTCCAAGGTACATGGGACAAATAGCTGCGTGTTCGCGGCTCGAACCCTGGCCGTAGCTTAAACCACCGGCGATTACGGTGAATATGTTTTTTTCCCTGTTTTCGAGCGAGCGGGCCGCGAACTGGGGATCAACTCCTTCGAATACGTATTTTGAATACTCGGGTATGTTAGACCGGTACTTGAGTCTCTGGCCTGCCGGCATTATATGGTCGGTTGTTATTTTGTCGCCAACTTTAAGTCCAATGACACCGCGTATTTCATCTGCGAGGGGATCAGTGTATGGAGGTTCGCCGATGTTCGGGCCGCGGAAGATAGTTGTCTTTGTCTTTGACGGCGGTATTATAAGTGAATCATCAATGCTGAACTTTTCAGGCATAGCAATACGTGGGAACTCTGACGCGTCATGCTCCATTGGATCAGCCAGTACACCCTTGATTGCCGAAAGGGCCGCGACCTCGGGACTCACAAGGTAAATCTGTCCATCTGCCGTGCCTGACCTCCCTTCGAAGTTCCTGTTGTTTGTTCTCAGGGAAACACCTTTTGTGACCGGGGCCTGGCCTGAACCTATGCAGAAGCCGCATGCCGACTCCATTATCCTTGCACCGCTTGCGATTATATCGGCAAGTGCGCCGTTTTCAGCAAGCATCTGGAATACCTGCTTTGATCCCGGCGCTACAACAAAGCTCACATCGCTGTTCGCCTTGCGGCCTTTAAGTATCCCCGCAACAATCATCAGGTCCTTGTACGAAGAGTTGGTGCAGCTTCCAATTGCAACCTGGTCTATCTTCATTCCCTTCAGAGCGGAGATCTCTTTTATGTTGTCAGGTGAATGAGGGCATGCGATCATCGGCTGCAGCGCGCCAAGGTCAAGTTCGATTACCCTGTCATATACTGCGTCTCTGTCCGGGAGCAGTTCCTTCCATGATTGCCCGCGTCCCTGTGCCTCGAGGAATTTTTTTGTCACACTGTCACTGGGGAAGAGGGATGTTGTAACTCCAAGCTCGGCACCCATGTTAGTAACAGTTGCCCGTTCCGGGACCGAAAGGGTTGCCACACCGGGTCCGGTGTATTCCACAACGTATCCCACGTTCCCCCTGGTCGTAAGTATCTGGAGCACTTTAAGTATGATGTCCTTTGCGCTCACCCACGAGCGAAGCTTTCCCGTAAGCTGAACGTTGATGACCTTCGGACACGTAAGGAAGAAGGGGCCTCCGCCCATGGCAACTGCAACATCCAGTCCCCCTGCACCTATGGCGATCATTCCTATGCCGCCGCCTGTGGGTGTGTGGCTGTCAGAACCCAGGAGAGTTGCACCGGGTCTGCCGAACCTTTCAAGGTGAACCTGGTGGCATATGCCGTTGCCTGCCTTGGAGTGGTATATCCCGAAGTTCGAGTTCATGGTCTGGAGGTATTTATGATCATCTGCATTTTCAAAACCTGTCTGCAGTGTGTTGTGGTCGACATATGACACAGATATTTCTGTTTTTACTTCCGGTATTCCCATCGCCTCAAACTGGAGGTATGCCATTGTACCCGTAGCGTCCTGTGTAAGGGTCTGGTCAATCCTTATCCCGATATCCTCACCGGGAATAAGCCTTCCTTCTGCAAGGTGTTCTTCAAGAATTTTGTATGTTACTGAACGTCCCATCGTTCCTCCGCTTTGCCTGTTTGTATGATACTGGTGTGTCATTCCCGCGAAAGCGGGAACCCATTCCGGATAAAACGGTGGATTTCCTTTTTCAAGGGAATGACATCTGGTAAATCATTTTATAATTGATAAAAGTCA
>DAONFG010000011.1:0-72044 GCA_035403465.1 Spirochaetota bacterium
CTTCGATTTTTGCTTTTGCGGGGATACTCCTGTGCCTGATTTTCCTGCTGCGCAATTTCTGGCAGATAGTATTTCTCATGGCCACTCTTGTTTCAAGTGTGGTAATGACATACGCGTTCTGTAAAGTTACAATCGGTGAACTGAATACGATTACTGTTATACTGGGCGCGATAATAATGGGTTTCGGTATAGATTTCGGACTGTATTTTATCTACAGGCTCCGTGAAGAGTTCACAATCACGCGGGACCTGCAGGCAAGTATAGCTTCTACACTGCTGCATGCGGGTACCTCTTCTATAATAAGCGCGTTCATATCTGCATGTTCATTTTTTATCCTGATGCTTTCAGACTTCAAGGGATTCTCTGATTTCGGACTGATGGCAGGCGGAGGGGTATTAATCACCGCTGTCATGATGTATTTTACAATGTCCGTAATTTACGTACTCATAGACAGGTTCAACCCTGAATTTAAAAACAGCCTTGTAACGCCCGAATACCTTGATAAAAAGGAGACTGAAACTGTCTCGCACAAACCATTCCCTTATGCAAAAAGAATACTTGTCTCGTCTCTTGTAATTACTATTGTGTTATCCTTTTTTGCTTACAGGATCGCTTTCGATTATGACGGCCGTTCATTCATGACAGCGGACAGCCCGTCGGTCATCCTGCAGGAGGAGATAACAAAACGTTTCGGGATTGCAAGCGACCCTGCTGTGATTTATACCCCTGACATTGACGAGGCCAAAAAGGTTTATGACGTTTTTAACCCGCTGCCCGAGGGATCAGCCGTTGATTCCATTTTATCCATCCATACACTTGTTCCTTCAATGGAAAAGCAGCTGGCCAATATTGAAGTACTTAAAGAGATAAAATCAAAAATTTCGAATATACCGCCCGATATGCTGGACAACGACTCGAAGCAGGCGGCGGCCATGATTGATAAGTTTTTGAAAATGCCGACATTTACAATGGCTGATGTACCACAGGGCCTGATCAACCAGTTTAAGCCTGTTAAGGGATCGGGCTTTGAGAACGGTTACCTGACCATGATATATCCGGGTATTTCCGTATGGGACGGCAGGGAGCTGATACGTTTTGCGGACGAGGTCGGGGCTGTGAAGGCAGGGGACAAAACATATTACACTGCAGGGGGTGCTGCCCTCTTTGCAGACCTGGCGAGGATTGTATTATCTGACGGTAAAAAGTTTTCGCTGCTGGTTGTTATCCTGGTTATCTTAATACTTGCAGTGGCATTCAGAGATGTCAAGGCTGTTGTCTTTTCTATCATTCCGCTCCTGGGCGGGATGATCTGGATGCTCGGCCTTATGGCCATGTTCGGGTGGAAAATCAATTTTGTAAATATTGTAGTATTTCCCGTTGTTTTCGGATACGGGGTATCACTCGGGGTCTACCTTTACAGAAGGTATATCGAGTCTGGTTCCGTGCTTCTTTCTGTTAAGCGGACAGGCCTGGCCATAGCAGGTTCATCAATCACGACTCTAATAGGCTGGGCGGCGCTGCTGGTTTCAGGTCACAACGGCCTTGAGTCAATGGGGATACTGGCATTTTTCGGTATTGCTGCAGCGATGCTGCTTACATTCACGATTCTTCCTTCGCTGCTTGAAATTACAGGAAAGAAAAAAGAAGGGGCCGGCAAATGACACAGTTGATACGCAGAATGTTTCCGCTGATTTTAATGCTGGTTACTGCGTGCAGTACGGTCAGTTCATCATATATAAGTGACGGTTACAATGATGATCCCCTGAAGATGATAAAACATGTCAGTATTCTTGTGTATGTTCCTGACGATAAAAATAATGTAGCCCCGCTTGTTTCTGATATTGCTGCGGATATGATTAAGCTGAAGACGAACTATTTTGTAAATAATGTAAAAATTGTAACAGGTGACTGGAAGAGGGATGTTAAGGGATCTGAAGGTGCAATTTTTTTTACAGTCACAAACTGCGATGTGGCTGGAAACAGGATTAAGCTGCAGATGAAATCCGAACTTTTCAGGAGCAGTGACTGGAAACTGCTCTGGAGCGCATCCGGAAGTGCGGGTAAAAAGTCTGATGATTCCAGCCTGAAGGAGCTGACTTCAGTTTACGCAGAGAAACATCCCGTAACCGCAAACCTGTTCGCGGCGCCGTTATTTATTATTATACAGGACTTTGTGGACGTGATGCCTGACCCCGAACTTACAGATGAAGAGATTGACCAGAGGATTAAACTGGAATCAGGAATAGAATAAACTGCCGGAATGTATCAGCATTGTATAAAGATATACACGGCATCGGTGAATAATTACAGGCATTTGCCCCCTCCGGGATTAGGGGGCCGGGAACTGGACTTACTTTATAAACGGTGTAGCGATATACGAAATTGCCGCGATGGCAGCGGCGCACGGCATGGTAATTATCCATCCCCATACTATTTTACCTGCAACACCCCATCTTACTGCGCTCATTCTTTTAAGTGAACCTACACCCATGATTGCGCCTGTAATAGTATGAGTCGTACTTACGGGTATTCCCATCCAGCCTGCGAAAAAGAGCATACTCGCAGCACCGGATTCAGCACAGAAGCCGTCAACCGGTCTCAGCCGCGCTACCTTCTGCCCCATGGTTTTTACTATTCGCCATCCGCCCGTCATTACTCCAAGTGCTATAGCCGCCTGGCATGAAATTATTACCCAGTACGGGATGTAGAATTTATCACCCAGGAGCCCTGCGCTGAAGAGGAGGCTGGCTATGATACCCATGGTTTTCTGTGCATCATTACCTCCATGACCGAGAGCGTATAAGGCCGTGGTAACAAGCTGCCCCCTTCTGAATATGTGGTCCACCTTTGATGGAACCGAGTTTCTGAAAAGCCAGTAGACAATGGTGCCGACAGTAAGCCCGAGGATTAATCCTGCAACCGGTGATATTATAATGAAGGCACAGGTCCTTAGTATTCCTGACCAGACAAGCGCTCCTGTACCCGCCTTGACAAATGCGGCGCCAACCATGGAGCCGATAAGGGCGTGTGACGAACTTGTTGGTAATGCAAGGAGCCATGTTATTATATTCCATAAACAGGCGCCCATCAGTGTGGCAAAAATAATGCGGCTGTCGATTATGGTTATATCAATGATTCCTTTACCGATAGTGTTGGCAACATGGAGCCCGAAAACAAGAAACGCGGAGAATTCGAAGAAGGCGGCCCATATAACGGCTTTCCGCGGAGTAAGCACCCTGGTTGATACAACGGTAGCGATTGCATTGGCTGAATCATGAAATCCGTTAAGAAAATCGAACAGCAGGGCCAGCGCAATCAGAAGAAGAATAGTTATCGTCATATTTTATGCCCATTTTACGATTATAGATTCAATGACATTTGCTACATCTTCGCATATATCCAGGGTCGTTTCAGCATCAACGATAATCTCTTTCCATTTTATAAGGTAGATCGGGTCTGTGGCATTATCAAAGAGTCTTCCCAGGATGGTGTCCCGCATCCTGTCGCCAACGTTTTCCAGCCTGTTGATCTCTATGCAGTGTTCACGTGCAGACATAAGGTTCTTTGTATCGCGTAATGCTGCGACAGCAAGCTGAACTGCGGATGTTGATTTTTTAAGTACTTCAGCAAACTCGACAAGGTCATTGTTTACACCGTTGATCCGGTAGACCCTCATCCTGTTTATCATGGTATTCAGCATGTCTATGATGCTGTCAAGTTCATTGGCCAGGGCATGTATGTCCTCCCTGTCAAAGGGTGTTATAAATGTCTTGTTAAGGCTGTCTATAATGGTATGTGTAATATGGTCGCCCCGATGTTCAATATCCTGCATCTTGCTGACAACATCCTCATTGTAGATTCCTTTAGATGTTATTTCGTAAAAATAGTCAGATGCCTCAATTGCAACTGCTGCAAGCTGATCAAACATGTCGAAGAAGTTTGTTTCCTTCGGGAAAATGCTGAATCTCATTATTATCCTCCGCAGATAAAAGAAAAGTATTAATTAATCATCCTGACTGGTTTTTAAAATAAAAATATGGAAATCGTTTTTAATATCTTCAATAAACTGGTTTAAGTAAAGAAAATCTGAATAAAAAATCGATAAAATGTGCATAAAATGAATCAGGAATACAATTCTGTGAAAATAGGTTTCAAGTCAAGAATTTAAATATAAAAAGTTTTTTAGAGCGAGTGCGGTGCTTCGCCCCGCAGTCGCGGGGAGCCCCCTGCGGTGAGCTTTCCGGGGCTGCGCCCCAGGCCCGGCTGGTTGGTCACAGGATCGCTTGTTGCGGTGCTTCGCCCCGCAGTCGCCGGGAGCCCCTGCGGTGAGCTTTCCGGGGCTGCGCCCCAGGCCCGGCTGGTCGGGCACGGGATCGCTTGTTGCGGTGCTTCGCCCCGCAGTCGCCGGGAGCCCCTGCGGTGAGCTTTCCGGGGCTGCGCCCCGGGCCCCGGCTGGTCCGGCACGGGATCCGCTTGATATGCAGCTTTGTCCCGCAATCTCAGGTGGCTCCCCAGGGGTGCTCAGCCGGGGGCACCCCCGGGCCTTGCCCGACCGGCTGAGGTGACACCGGGCTCACCTTGCCTGCCCGTTGCTGCTTCAGCACATAGGTATCATACGTGCCCCGTGTGTGTTTCATGGCAGTTATCATTTATTATTTGAAACAGATTGATCCTGTGACTTGCAGTTCAGGCACCTGTTCACAAATGGCTTTTTTAAATTATTCTGAAATTATTATTGCTGCCGGGGAGTCCACACTCTATTGTGTAATAGTAGTTTAATGCTAATTCTGCGGACGGATACATACCCGGATGATACAACTGGTTAAAAAGCTTTTCAACAATGCAGCGATTATTCTTACAGACAGGCAGGCTGACCTGTTCAGCAGGTACTACAGGCTTATCAATGAGAACAACGATGACAATGACCTTACCCGCATTAAGGGTGAGGAGAATTTTATCATCAGGCACTTTATAGATTCGGTGTATTACACAAAGTTTATAAAACTGCCCGGATCCCTTGTTGACATAGGTACAGGCGCCGGATTTCCCGGAATCCCCCTGAAAATAATGTTCCCCGAACTTAAACTTATCCTGGCTGAACAGCGCAGCAGAAGGATGGAGTTTCTTAAACTTGCAGTGAAATCCCTGGGTCTTGAACATGTGGACTTCTACCCGCACAAGGTAACCGATAAATCTTTTTTTGATGTAGACGGGGTCATAACACGTGCCCTTGAAGATGCGCCCGAAACTTTAACACGGGTACACCACTTTCTCCCTGAAAACGGTGTAATAATACTTCTGAAGGGGCCTGATGCCGACGGAGATATTCACTCACTCTCTGATGACAACAAACGCTACTTCAATCTTGAAACTGACAAAGAATACACACTGCCCGGAACTGATTTTAAACGGAGGATTCTCCTTTTCAGAAAGAGTGACAGCGGTCTTAAGCGCATATACAAGATACTTAAAGATGAAAATGAGACATGCGGGATTCCTGTTACCTCTGAGGATAATAAAACATTCAAAGAGATTAAAAGGGCAGCTGCGGGCGATCTTATAAAGAAGCAGGGGCTTGTCGCCATTTCAGGTAAAAAGATTATATCTGATTTCCTTGATTCAACCGGCGCTGTGAATTCACGGCTTGTGTTGCCCGATGAGTACATTGAAACTGATGAAAGCTTTATGCAAATTATCGAAAAGTTCAGGGAGAATAACTCACTCTACATATTCAGGAAGGGGCTTTTTAACGAGATAGATGCTGCGGCAGGGAAGTCCCCGGTGCTTGTAGCAGAAGCTCCGCAGGCAGGGGAGTGGGATGGTTCACTTGTCAGCGGATGCAACCCGGTAATTCCGTTCCAGGACCCGCTGAATGTAGGGGCTGCTGTGAGGTCGTGTGCGGGTTTCGGCATAGAAAGGATAATTTTAACAAGGGACGCGGCAAATCCGTATCACCCTAAATCTATAAGGGCATCGTCGGGCGCTGTCTTTAAGATGGAGTTTGTTAAAGGTCCGTCGCTGGAGGAGTTCTCGGGGATCATAGATAATTCAGTTCCGGTTATCTCCCTGGACAGGGGAGGGGATGACCTTGCCGGAATCAGTTTCCCCGGATCCTTCCTGCTTATTCCCGGGATTGAAGGTCCCGGTTTACCTGCAAATCTTAAAATGCACAGCGTTTCAATACCTGTATCTGACGCAATAGAATCACTCAATGCTCCGGCGGCACTTGCCATTTTCATGTACGTATGGCGCGGTAAAACAAAAAAATAAATTGACATGCAGCTCAAACCCGGTGCTAAATCTGGCGACTGATATGTGTATGCGCGGCCGGGCTGAAAACAACAGGAGGATGGTAATTATTATATGTCGATTAAATCAAAGATAAGGACAATACCTGATTTCCCCAAAAAAGGAATTATGTTCAGGGACATCACAACACTGATAAATGACGCAGAGGGTTTTAAAGAGGTCATAGACAGCTTTGTAAAACGATACAAGGGAATGGATATCGATTACGTTATGGGGATCGAGGCAAGGGGATTCATACTCGGCGGGGCGATCGCATACGCGCTCGGCAAGGGATTTATTCCTGTACGCAAACCGGGGAAGCTTCCTTCAAAATCCATAAAGCATGAATACGCGCATGAATACGGCACGGACTGTCTCGAGGTGCATGAAGACGCGATTAAAAAAGGAGATAAAATACTCCTGGTCGATGACCTGCTTGCCACTGGCGGAACAGCGCTTGCGGGCGCAACACTCGCAGAGAAACTTGGCGGTGTGGTTGTCGAGATGGCGTTTATTGTTGACCTGCCCGACGTGGGCGGAAGGAAGAAGATAGAGAGCAGGGGATATAAAATGTTCTACCTTATTGAATTTGAAGGCGACTGATAGTGATGGGGTAAAGCAAAAAAAAGAGCCGTTTCCGGCTCTTTTTTTTTATATTTCCGCTATGTTGTCATCCTCTTGATCGGCATTTGAATCAATCTCCTCCGAAGAATCAGTTTCGTAACCTGTCTGCACTGTCTTTGAATCAGTTTTCCTGAAGCTTTCATCGTTACTTTCGGAATCATCACTATCCTCGGACTCATCAGTTCCGTTTTCTTCGGTATCGGTGTTCTTGTACCTGTACATCATCTCCCGTGTGCTCATCTCTTTCCACTGTTTGGCTTTGTTGATGTACTGGCCGTGCGGATAGTTGTCAATGTAGCCTTGAAATTCCCTGGATGCAAGCTCGTAGTTCTTTGCAAGGAAGTATGCGTAGCCTGTTTTAATCTGCGCGTCTTGGTCTTTATGGTTGAACGAGTTGGACTGGACTTTCTGGAAATAAGCAATCGCAGTGTTATAGTCTTTCATTGAGAAATATGATTCACCGAGCCAGTAGAGCGAATTCTCGGATCTCTGGGTTGACGGGAACTGGGCAAGGTATTTTTTGAAATAGGTTATCGCGCTTGAATATCTTCCGCGCCTGTAACTATTAAGTCCGCTCTCGTAAAGCTGTTTCTGGTATGAACCTGTCACGTCACTGGTATAGCTGGAGAAGTTGGAGTAATACTTGAGAAAATGATCATAAAGCTCATAGGCCTGCCCGTCATTGCCTGTGCGCTTGTATACCCTTGCCTTGCCGAGTATTGCCTCTTCGTTGCTTCCGTTTTCTGAAAGCGCAAGGTCAAACATCCTTTTGGAATTGGAATAATCCCCTTTTTTAAGATATGTATGGCCAAGCTCAGTGTATATTCTGCTCCTGAAGTCCTTGTCATCGCTCATGTTGAGTATACCCAGGAGCTGGTGGATCCCTTCTTCGTCGTATCTTTTCATTATTTTAAGGCGGGCAAGCCTTGCCTGGATATCCTTTTCGGTTTCAGGCTTGAGTTTCTTACTGTTTTTGAGAATCGATACATACTTGAGGTAGGCAAGCCTGTTGAGGCCAAGCTGCTCATAACTTTTTGCCATGTAGTAAAATGCCTCTGGTGCCGCCTTTGATCCGGGGTAGCGGGAAACTACCTGCGTAAAAAGGTCGATAGCATGATTTACTGCCTCTTTGCTGCCGCGTTCATATGTGAGAACCCCCTCTGTGAGCAGGGCTTCGGCCTCTTTGTCAGGCTTTACGAATGAATCATAATAGGCGAATACCCCGATTCCGAGAAAGATAAATAATACTCCTATAAAAATCCACTGTTTCATTTTACTGGCTCCTGATGATAAATCGATATATTGCTACCTGAGTCTTGCTGTTGCGAATTCAGCCCAGAATTCAGCTTCATCCGGGAAATAATGCCTGACGTCCTTCCTGTTGAGCAGCTTGACGCTTCTGCTGAATTCTTCAAGCTCAATATAAGTTCGTGCCAGGTAGAGTCTGGCTTTTGCCTTCTCGTAATCATTATCGGTCCTGGAAATAAATAAATTCAGTTCTTTTGCTGCCGCACGGTATTGTTCTTTGTAAAAGAGGCTTTTTATGATATGATCAAGTTCAGGCGAGGACTCATCCTTTTTGGAGATGATTTCCTTTTCCGGTTCCCTGATTTCTTTTTTTTCAGGCTCGGTTTCAGGGATTATTTCTTCTTTTTTTCCGGGTTGAATTTCCTTCTTCTCCTCCGCGATTACCTCTTCTTCTTTAATTCCCAGCGGCGCGGGGGTGATGTTTATCCCCTGCCTGAACTGCACGATATGATTTTCATCCTTCACATACAGCCCGTAATAGAAAAGACCTGTTGCAGGGACATCGAGCGTAAACATCCCTGTTTTAATATTCCCGGAGGCAATGATCGAATCGGGCATGAGCATCCCCGAATCCTCTGCCGGTTTGCCTGATCTGAAAATTGAAACAGTTTCGCTGCCGCTGTTCCCGGTATAATTCCATTTTATGATGATTTTACCGTTAAGCTGCTCTGCTTCCATGGCTGTGACCCTGTACGCTGTCACGATCATTACGGGGGTCCTTGTGAAATTTGAATCGGAGTCGAAGCTTATATCGACTGTGCCGTCGTTATAACGCGCAAATACAGCGTAATAGAATTTCCCCCCTCCGGGGCTGGTATCTGTGTAGAGTGTGTCAGATGCGCCTGCAATGTGCAGCAGTTTCGCGAATTTAAGCTTGAGCTGCGAGTCGATGATCTCCTCTGACCTGTAGATCTCGTACCCGGCAATGGCTTTGCCTGTGAGCGAATGCCCCTGTTCCCACTTTACTATAATCGAGTTGTTCTGTCCAAGGAAAGCCCCGATGTTAAGCGGGGTGGTGAGCGTTCTTCCCTTGATGTAGATTCCGCTGATTGCGTAGTTGTTGTTTGCTGATGGTGTGAAGTATTCTATATCGTTCCGGTCTGTTATTGTAACAGCGTAAAAGTAGGTTCCGTAATCGGGCACGTTCCGGTCAATAAATGAATTCTCTTCAATGGATGCGGCTTTTTCCGCAACCTCAAGGTCGGCCCTGCCGCTGATTATGCTTTTGCTGCGGTATATGTTGTATTTGAGTTTGTCACCTTTTGCCCTGTTCCATGAGAGCCTGATTGAGCTTGTTTCGTAGATCTCCAGCTTTAATGATTCAACAGGTCCGGGCTCTGCGAATAATGATACAGGGATTGTTGTAATATTAACATCGTTTATCAGTTTGATGTCGCGCCTGAGCAGGTCATCCCTGGTTACTATGACGTAAAAGTATCTCTTTCCTGTCTGGAGGCCCCTGTCTATAATGATCCCCTCCTGCGAGGAGTTGTATGTCCCGATAAGCTTTGAATTGAGGACGTCCGAAACGTTGTTGAATTCCTGTTCGCTGCGGCCTATGACAAAATCCCCGGTGTAGCGGGTATCCATCTTCCATGTTATTTTAACCGCGTCGTTGATAAGGCGGATCCGTTCAGCCCTGAGGTCGTATGCTGAGTATGCAGGGGCTGTTTTATCCTGTGCTGCGAGCATAAAGGGGTAAAGCAGTGGTATTAGTGCTAAAACCGGTAATATTATATGTAGAAGAGCTTTTTTCATTGTCTTGCGTTTATATTTTTTTTTATTTTCGGCAGACCGGATCTGAAACTTTAACCGCCTGTCGTTATTTTTTAAAAATTAAGGTTTTTGCGCGGATTAGTCATTGCAGCCGGGTATTATCCCCCCTTCACCGCCAAAAAGGCAGCTATCAGGATCTATGCTCCACGCTCTCCTGTAATCGCTGCATGCCCCCTTTTTATCGTTAAGGTTAAACCGGGCCAGGCCCCTGAGGCACCAGGCTTCTGCAAATTGCGGATTAATCTCAATTGCCCGTGTAGCGTCTGATACTGCCCCCTTGCTGTCATTCAATCCCCTGAGCCGTACAAGTCCCCTGTTAAACCAGAGCTGCGGATTTTTGCCATCCAGTTTTATTGCCGCAGTGTAGTCAGCGATCGCTGCGTCGTATTTTTTCAGTATGGATTCTGTTTCGGCCCGCATGGAGTATGAATTTGCGTATGCCGGGTCAAGTTTAATGCTGCAGTCCAGGTCTGCAGATGCCCTTGCAATGTGTTGTTTATTCCCGTTCTCTTTAAAGAGAATGAGCGATGAGACAGCCCGGTTATAGTAGAAAAGGGCTTCTGCAGGGTTAAGTTCAATTGCGGATGTATAGAGTTCAATGGAGCCTTTAAAGTCATCCTCCATGTAAAGCATCCACCCTTTTGCAAAAAGGCCGTATTCAGACCGGGGGGAAAGACAGATGATGTCAACACGCAGCCGCATTTTATCCTGCTGAGATTCTGCTGCGACTGACTGCCTGTAGAGGTCCATGGCAGCCGAGTAATTAACGTCACTGTTGCGGTCGTAGGTTGTGCAGGAGATGAATACTACAAGAATTAATACCGCAGGTTTTATCTTCATGAATAATAATACACAAATTAAAACATATGTGTCAAATGATTTAAAATTAACATGGCATTTTTTAAGAGCTTGTTTATAGACTTAGCTGCTGCCGTAGATTTTATCAGTAAAATGATTGCCCTTGTCACCTGCATATGAATCATGTTCTTTGACGAAATCATAGAATCCGTACTCAGGGAAAACAATGAAATACATCGCAGACCTGCACATACATTCGCACTACTCCATGGCCACAAGTTCCAGGCTTGTTCCGGAACACCTTGAGTACTGGGCGCGCATCAAGGGCATAAACATAATAGGCACAGGTGACTGTATCCATCCAGGCTGGTATGCCGAACTTAAGGAAAAACTTGAACCATGCGAAAACGGCATGTACAGGCTGCGCGACCAGTTCAGGCTTGATGAATCAAAGAGGCTTAAGCACCCCAACATCCCGGATGATGTATACTTTATTCTTACGGGCGAACTTAGCAGCATATACAAGCGCGATGGCAAGGTGCGCAAGGTGCACAACATCTGCGTGTTTCCTGATTTCGAGTCATGCGGCAAGGTGATCTCGCGGCTTGATGCCGTTGCCAATATAAGGTCCGACGGCAGGCCCATCCTGGGGATCGATTCGCGCGTAATCCTTGAAATGGTCCTTGAGTCAGCTGAACGTTCATTCGTAATACCCGCGCATATATGGACACCATGGTTCTCGGTGCTCGGCTCAAAGTCTGGGTTTGATTCCATTGAGGAATGTTACGGCGACCTTACCCGTCATATATTCGCGGTCGAGACAGGGCTCTCGTCAGACCCGCCAATGAACTGGACCTGCAGTTTCCTTGATAAATTCAGGCTTGTGTCGAACTCCGACGCGCATTCGCCTGAAAAGATCGGCAGGGAGGCAAACCTCTTTGACGCTGAACTGAGCTACGCAGCCATGTACGACGCGCTTAAGTTTGACAGGGGCTTTACCGGGACCATAGAGTTTTTTCCCGAAGAGGGGAAGTACCACCTTGACGGCCACAGGAAGTGCGGAATTGTGTGGGACCCGCTCGAGACCGCAAAACACGCAGGTGTATGCCCGGTCTGCGGCAAAGAGGTGACAAAGGGTGTAATGTACCGCGTTGCCGAACTTGGCGACAGGAACCTTCCGCGCACAGACCTTTCGCCTAAAGAGTTTTATTCTATAACACAGATGCCTGACCTGCTTGCAGAGGTAATGGGCCAGAAGAACAGCAGTTCAAAGACAGTGATGAACGAATACATGCATGTTATCAGGTCACTGGGATCCGAATTCCACATATTCCTTGAATCAGAGATAGGCGAGATTACCGAACATGGCGGGGACATGCTTGGCGAAGGTATTCGCAGGCTCAGGGCTGGAGAGGTCCATCTTGCGGGCGGGTATGACGGCGAGTTCGGGTCAGTGAAGGTCTTTGAACCCGGGGAGCTGAAATTCATGGGCGCGTATTCACTGGTACCGGCAGGGGATGAACCGCAGGATCAGCCGGTTAATGATAAGGTCCACTTTGACATAAACGAGTTCAGGAAGTACCTGTTGATAGAGAAAGCTGACGCTGTGGCAGATAACAAAACGAAGCATCATGGCCTGACACCTGAACAATCAGAGGCCGTGACCTGTACAGGCCCGTGCCTTGTAATCGCGGGGCCTGGGGCCGGTAAGACAAGGATACTCGCAGAACGCATAAACTATATAGTTGAACAGGGACTGGCCTCACCGCATGAAATCGCCGCCCTTACTTTTTCCAACAGGGCCGCAGGTGAACTTAAATCCCGCGTGCGGCATGAATATATCGAGGCAGGCCTTACGGCTTCAACGTTCCATTCATTCGGCCTGCAGTTAATCAGGGATAACATTGATAAACTCAACATTGACCGTAACTTCAGAATTCTTTCCGATGAACAGCGCCTTGAAGCCGTTAAGCAGATTGTGCCTGATAAAAAAGAGGCAGGCCGTATCCTCAAAATGATCTCGTCCGTGAAACAGGGGGTGCAGTGCGAAGCTGATGACCATGTCCTGGGCCTCTATACGGATATAATCACTGCAGCCAACGCAGTCGATATTGATGACCTGGTCGATATCCCGTGTACAATGCTTGCCGCTGACAGGGAGCTGCGCGACAGATGCATCAGCCGCATAAAGTTTCTTCTTGTTGATGAATTCCAGGATATCAACGCGGCGCAGTACAGTTTTATACGCATGCTGGTCAATGAATCTGCAGGCGGTCTCTTTGTAATCGGCGACCCGGATCAGGCAATCTACGGTTTCCGCGGGTCTGACGTACGCTTCATTGATGAGCTCTGTAAAGACTATCCCGCTGTCACGAGAATCAGCCTTACACGCAGCTTCAGGTGCGATGACATTCTGCTGAAGGCTGCGGGACAGGTTATCGGCAGGACTGATTACCTGAACGGTAAGGGTAAAGGGGTAAAGGTAAGGATCACTGAATGTGAAAGCGACAGGAGCGAGGCTGACCTTATAGCATCCTCAATAGAGAGGATGATGGGCGGAGTGCGCAGTTTTTCCATGGACAGCGGAATTTCGGACGGTGCGTCGTCAGGGCTGGGGTTTTCCGATTTCGGTGTGCTGTGCCGAAGTGCGTTCATGTTCGGGCCGCTTATCGAGGCATTTGCCAATCACGGAATCCCGTCCCAGGTTGTCGACACGGAGCCCTTTTACACCAGGGAGCCGTACAGGCGCGTTGTTGACCTGGTTCGCAGGGTATATAATGATGGAGCTGATGCATCATGCGCTGAAGAGCTCGCTGTAAAAGAGATGCTCGGAAACAAACAGAGTGCTGCGGAGATCTTCCACGCCCTGCTTTCAGGCAGTGAGTCCGGTTACGATAAATACAGGGTGGATGCTATCTTCGGCGAGGTTTATGATTTCGCGGAATTCCTCAGGGCTGTTGCGCTCAGGAAGGGTACCGACGATTTCATGTCCGGGATAGAGGCTGTTTCACTCATTACCATACATGCCTCCAAGGGGCTTGAGTTTGACACAGTATTTATCCCCGGGTGTGAGGATGGGATTATACCGTTCAGCATGTTCGGTGAACCGGATATTGCCGAGGAGGAGAGGATTTTTTACGTTGGGCTCACAAGGGGTTCCGGCGCGGTTTACATCACCCACGCAAAAAAAAGAGTTTACAAAGGGCGCGTATTGGAGTATAAAAGGAGCAGGTTTCTTGACAGGATTGAAAAGCGGCTGATTGAACTTGAAAAAAGGGAGAGTTTAAAGAACAAAAAAGATGACAATCAGCTGAATCTTTTCTAAATTTAATACACAGGGCAATGTATTAAATGATCTTTTAAAGTTTATGATTGATTTTGTGACAGTTTTATAAAAGCTCCATGAAGGGGCTGCCTGCATATGTGATATGCGGCTGGCAAATAGTATCAAGTTTTTATTTGTTATTTGAAACAGTATTATTCCGTTTAACCAGAACGGGGTCTAAGGGGCGGAGCCCGAGCTGACAGGATGTCAGCCTGCCGGCATTAAACAGGATGTTTAGAAAGCGCCGGCCTTAAAAAGCCCCCCACAGGGGCTTGTCTGCGAGTGTGAGATGCAATCTCACAACATCAGGCAAAATATTTCATGTCTTTACGGGAGGAAAGCATGAAGATCAATACGGATATGAAGCATCACATGATTTTCAAAGGGCCGGTTGAAAACGCCAAAAGGAATACAGAAGAGGCGGTCGACAAGGCCGTTAAACGACAGTTCCAGAAGAAGGGCACCGAAGGTTTCAAGGAGTTGACAAAAAAAGGTTTTGGTGTAGATACTAAGGCCTGATCCGGAATTGCCTGATTCTTTCCATCAGTTCTGCCTGTAAATCTCCAGGGATGAAGTCTGCGGACTGGCGGAAAAGTTCAGGCGGCGGTGAAAAGAATTCCACCGGTGTTTTTTTTACCGGATGCACAAAACCCAGAAAAACCGAATGAAGGCAGATTGCTTTGCCTGTTGATGCAGATGAACCATACCTGGCGTCACCATATACGGGTGCGCCCATACCCGTAAGCTGTGCCCTGATCTGGTGTTTGCGGCCTGTTTCCAGTTTTACCAGTAAAAGGCTTTTACCCCGGCCGCTTGCAATAGCCGTATAATACAGTACTCCCCGCTGAGTATTTTTACCCTCTTTAGCCGCAATAAAAGTTTTGTCCTTCTCCCTGTACAGATAGTTTTCAATCATGTGCCAGTCCTGGTCCGGTACTATCTCTTTTTCTGCAAGAGCAATGTAATACTTTTCCATTTTACCCGATGTTATCTCATCGTGCAGACGGGATGCAGCCTTTGACGTGCGCGCGAAAACCATCAGCCCTGAAACATGTTTGTCAAGCCTGTGCACAAGCCCTATGAATGCTTCCCCCGGTTTGCTGTATTTCAATTTCACATAATTTTTAAGCATGTCCAGCAGTGACGTTTCACCGGAGATATCTCCCTGGGAAAGGATGCCGGCGGGTTTATCCGCAACGATAATGTGGTTATCTTCGTAAATTATGATCGCAGGTATTTTGTCAGGATTCATATTGACTGGCCGTATCTGTTGATAAAAGTCCGGTCAGCAGCCGGCGCACTGCTACTTGAGCGCATCCGGGGCATCTTTGATGAAATCATTAAGTGTATGATTCTGAATGTAGTTCTTGAATTCGTTCTGGAATTTAAGAAGTATTCCGCTGAACATGCACAGGGTGAATGAACACCCGTCTTTCATGAGCGGGCAGCATTCGCTTGGCTCCTCGCCTTCAATAGCGCTGAAGATGTTGTAAAGTGTTATCTCTTCGGGTTTTTTTGTAAGCGCGAATCCCCCGCTTGGACCCCTGTGTGATTCCACAAGGCCTGTCTTTACAAGGCGCTGCATTACCTTCGCAAGATGCGCTTCCGATGCATTGAGTTTTCCCGCCAGTTCCCTGACCGTGTGGAGTTTGTCTGTTTCGAGTGCGACAATACCAAGGCTGTGAATGGCCAGGGATGCCGCTTCTGATAGATGAAAGTATCTTGACATTGGTTTCTGTTTTCTATGAACCTTTTATTATGTTAGATTAATACTATTACAAAATACGTCAAGTAAAAAGATTTTTGTTACAGAATAAATATTCTGTATATATTATTTTAGAAACAAATTCCACGCCGCGATATTGCACCTCACAACAGCGGCATGCATTTCCCCGGTGTTGCCAGTACGGCGCTGCGGGGCTGTCTTTAATCCCGGTTTAACAACTATTCGTATAATCCCTGTCAATGCTGTTTTATTTCGCTGATTTTCCTGCCATGGTACCTGCTGAATAAGACCTGCGCCGGTATTGCCCCTATGAAGGCATGGAATCCTCTCCAGGATCTGCACCTGGAACATTTAAAAATAGTTTTACAACAGCGGCTGTAATCCTACACTGGGTGAATTGATCATGTACAGGAGGCCGTCTTGGAAATCAGCCTTTACAGGGAACTCCAGCTTCACCTTGATAAACTGCCTGTCGGTTTCCCTGCTACAGGGTCAGGGGTCGAAATTGAACTTCTTGAATACCTTTTCACACCGGATGAGGCAAAGATAGCCCTTTGCCTGGGACTGGTTGTTTCACCTCTATGGCGCATAAAACGCAGGTATGAAAAACAGTTTGGTCCTGTAAACAGGGAATACCTTGCGGAGTCCCTTGCGGGAATGTTCATGAAGGGCAATATCCGCAGGAGCGATAAGCCGCCGTATCGATACGCATGCGCCATGCTCGCGATTGGAATATTCGAGTATCATGTTGATGATCTTACACCTGAACTTATGGATATCCTTCACAGGTATTTTGATGAAGCATTCATGGATGAGTTTTTCAGTTCATCACTTCCCCAGCTCCGCACAACTCCTCACGCAAAAGCCGTAGTGCCCGAGCACAGGATCGATACGTACGACAATATACGGGAGTATGTCCGGGATACAGGCCGGAAGATACATGTCGCAAACTGCGTATGCAAACAGGGGGAGGAACTTCTCGGCAGAAAGTGCAGGCAGACTGATGATTACGAGATATGCATAATGTTCGGCGAAACTTCATATGCTGAACGGGGCAGGGCCAGGAGGATCACAAACAGCGAGTGCCTGGAGATTCTTGACAGGGCCGAGGAGAAGGGGCTGGTTGTACAGCCGGCAAACTCGCTGCAGCCCTACTGCATATGCCTCTGCTGCGGCTGCTGCTGCGGTGTACTTACGAGCGCGAAAAAGTTTGAAAAGCCCGCGGAACTCTTCGCGACAAATTATCACGCGGTACTGGATAATACCAGGTGCACGGGCTGCGGCTTCTGCATTAAGCGCTGCCAGATGGATGCAATAACAAGGATAGATAAAAAACGCGTCAGCCTTGACCTTGACAGGTGTATCGGCTGCGGCCTATGCGTTACAACGTGCAGGCAGTCTGCAGTCACGCTGGAGAAGAAGAGCAGGGTGACAAAACCGCCTGTAAATACCGAAATGTTATATCTTTCAATACTTGCGCGGAAAGCCGGGAAGATGAAGATGCTGGTGAACCTGCTCAGGCTGGGTACAGGCATGAGGCTTTGATGCGGCACAATAAAAAACGCCGGCTTTCAGCCGGCGTTCGTATGCCTGAGTAAGCAGTATTACCTGCAATTACTTCAGAAGTTTGCTGTTCCTGCTGTAGAAATCTTTAACAACTGCAAGCGGCACCGTGTAGTCCTGCCTCGCGTTCCACATGAGGTATCCCCTGATTTCAGATTCATGCACGGCCCTGATCTGCTCTGCAATGTATTTATCATAAGGCATATCATAGAGTTTCATTTTAAATGCCTGTATATATGACACGATCTGGGCGTTCTTAACGCGTTCCTTTGCTTTTTTTGATGTGATGAATACAGTGTAATAAGGGTCCTTCATGAGCTTTTTGCTCCAGGTGTAATGTGAAGGATAGGCCATGGGGCATATGATATCTGCAACCTTGTCAAGGCTTTCCATCCTCTGGCCGATCTGGTCATGAACGTTAAGCGGGATTCTTCCGAATACATCAACGGCAATCTTCACATTGTATTTTTTAAGCTGCTCCCTTGCCCTGCTGATAAAACCCTCGATAAACGCGTACCTGTCGGCGTTTTTGAGCGCTTTGTTCCTGCTGGAATCGTTGAACCTGATGTAGTCGAACTGGATCTCTTTAAAACCGTTTTTGCATGCGCTCTCTGCCACATCCAGTCTTTCCTGGATATACTCCGCACTTACCGGCCAGTTTTTAAGGCCGTCGGGGAACATTACCACCCTGGCAATGGGGTGAATGCCGTTATCCTTACAGTATTGAACGTTTTCTGCCGGGACTATGCACTTCGCGTATTTAGCGCTCTGGACATCTATGACAAAGCAGTTGATCTTTGCCGCTTTGGCCATCTCTACAAAAGTCTGCAGTTTAGCCAGTTTGTTCGCGCTGTCGACTGTGAGGTAGATTCCCCTGTAGAATTCCGGGAAGAAGTCGTTATCCTTCACCTGCGTGATTCCGGAGTCTGATACGATGCCTTTATTTATATTCTGTGCGCTGATATAATTTACTGTAAAAATTCCTGCAACTGCGAGCACAACAATAACGCAGGAGACAAATATGAGCTTTTTCATCTTAACCTCGGGGCTGTTTTTATCTATATCGACAACAGCAGCAAACTCATTTTTATTTTTCCGGGGATTTTGTCAAAATTTATTTTATACGACCTTGACATTCATCATTATTTATGTGTATGTCGGATAGATTTAACATCCAGTAGAGCTCAATAAATTAAAATACCCGGGTATAACTTGAATCTTTCAAAAGATACAATTGAATATGTACGTGAAAGGGCTAAAATAGAGGATATTGCACAGAAATATGTTCCCAGCCTGAAAAAGCAGGGGAGGAACTATGTCGGCCTGTGCCCTTTTCACAAGGAAAAGACCCCTTCATTTTCAGTATCCCCGGAAAAACAGATGTTCCATTGTTTCGGGTGCAACGTCGGGGGTAATGTCTTCACCTTCCTTTCAAAAATAGAAAATATTTCATTCCCTGAGAGTGTAAAGCGTGCTGCGGATATCTGCGGGGTACACATAGAATACGACACCGGGAAAACTGCCGGCTCCGTTGAAACCATCAGGCGCCTTAACCTCTATGCAATGAATTACTACAGCAACTATTATTATTCATCAGAAGGCAGGGCGGGCAGGGAGTACCTTTTAAAGCGCGGTGTGAACGAAGAGTCCGCTAAAAAATTCAGGCTGGGGATGTCGCCCGATTCATGGGACAAACTCGCATCTGCCCTGGTAAAAAACAGGGCGGACATGGAGGTCGCAGAAAAGGCCGGGCTCGTGGGAAAGTCGTCAAAGACCGGGAACTATATAGATAAATTCCGCAACAGGGTGATGTTCCCCATATTTGACAGGAGCGGCAACGTGGTAGCTTTCGGCGGGAGATCCATGAGCAACGAGCAGCAGCCCAAGTATCTCAACTCGCCTGAATCTGAAGTATTCCAGAAACGGAACATCCTCTACGGACTCAATTTTGCCATGGATGAAATCAGGCAGATGGACAGGGCGATAATTGTTGAAGGCTACCTTGATGTAATCGGCTGCCACCAGTTCGGGATTAAAAACGTCGTGGCACCGCTCGGGACAGCCCTTACTGAAAATCATATAAGGCAGCTCTCCCAGCTGTGTAACGAGATCATTATGCTTTTCGATTCGGATTCAGCGGGGGTAAATGCGTCGCTCCGGTCAATCGAAACATCAGAGTCCTTTAATGTTGAGATCAGGATAGCCACTCTACCGGATAAGGACCCCTTTGATTTTGTCATGAACCATGATGTGCGTGAGCTGATGATACATATTGATAAAGCTCTAAAACCTGTTGATTTCCGGATACTTAATACTATAGAAGCGAACAGGGGTAAAAATAAAATCGCCGTCTTAAAAATACTTTTCGGAATCATCGAAAATATAGAACTTCTTTCAGAACGCGATATATATTTAAAAAAGATCAGTGAACTGCTTCAGCTTGATGAAAATTCGGTCAGGGGTGATTTTTCATCTCATTTAAAAAACAGGAACGTCAAAGAACGCACTGAATCTCCGGAAACTGTTCATCCGGACTATGAAACTAAAATATTCAGGGACCTTATCGCGCTGGTTCTGAAACATCCTGAAATTGCGGGTGATGTAATTATTGATTTCAGCGGCGAGAGTATCGGTGACCAGGTCGCTGCAAAAATTTTTGGTGTAATATGTAAACTGTACCAGGATGAAAATGAGCTTAAAATTGATAAAATATTTGACTTTTTCCCTGATGGATTAGAAATGGACTTTTTGAATAGCGCAATTCAAAATGAAACATCAATCGAAGATCCGAAAGCCGCATATACCGAAATTTATGTTAATTTAAAATTACATAAAATTAATAAAAAAATAACTGATTACGCCGAAAAGATAAGGAATTCAGGCAGCGACAGGCTTGAGTATCTGGCTGAACTGGAAATACTCAGACGCGAAAAAGAAAAACTAACCAGCTATATGTATAACAAGGGATCAGTCCGTAAAGACTGATGCTGCGGGCAGCCAGGCTATGCTGCGCGGCTTAAACCGGTCCGGCGCAGTCAGTTTACGGTACCTGCCGTGATTTTCACCGGACTTCATTGTAAATAATATTTAACAGGGAATACTTGATATGAGCAAAAATGACCTTGTATTGGAAAACATTGCCGAAGTAAAAAAACTGATCGAGTTGGGCAAAGCCAATAATGAAGTAACATATGATGAAATAAATGATATACTCCCTGATAAACTTCTTAATTCAGATAAGATTGATGATATTTTCATCCTGCTGAACCAGATGGGGATTGAGGTTGTTGAGGAATCAACAAGGAAGTCCCTCCCCGAAATGATGAGCAAGAAAAAGGCGGCACCGGCAAGGAAGTCCGCTTCATCGACAGAGGATACATCGCATGTTGATGACCCCATCAGGTTATACCTTAAGGAAATCGGAAAGGTGTCACTGCTTTCCGGTGAACAGGAGGTTGACCTTGCCAAGCGTATCGAAGAGGGTGAAATCCTTATCGAGAAGGCTGTAATAACATCGACCCTCCTGATAAATGAACTCATTAAGAATCACCCGAAAGTCCAGCAGGGCAAAATCAAGCTTACCGAGATTCTCAGGATTAACCGGCTCTATTATTTTTCATCGGTGGATCTTTCTGACCTTGACAAGAAGTATAACCTGAAGATGAAGACTATCGTCGAAGAGGACTCGAAAGTAATCAAGCTCCAGAACAAGATGAGGCGCTACGACGAGGAGTCCCCCGAGGCCGCAAAAATTAAAGATGACATCAGCAAGTCACGTGAAAAAATACGCAACTCGGTCGAGGAGCTGGAGATCAGCGAAGACGAAATCAGCAAGATGTCGCACAAGATCCAGTCCATGGTGAAGAGGATTGATGAAACCTACAAGTTCTTCCACGAGATTGAGCAGATCTACACCAAGGATATCAAGGAGCTTAAGCACTACGCGAGAAAGGTTGAGAAGGACGAGGATATTGACCAGATCATCAAAGAGCTGAAGCTAGGGAACAAGGACGAGCTGCTTGAGATTGTCAAGGACGTGCGGAACAACGAGCGCAAGATACGCAGGATTGAACAGGAGGCCGGTGCAGAGGCTGATGATATCCTCGAATGGGGCAGGCAGATATCCCAGGGCCAGAGAAAAATCCAGCGCGCAAAAAAGGAACTGATCAACGCGAACCTGAGGCTGGTTGTTTCAATCGCGAAAAAATATGCAAACAGGGGCATGCATTTCTTCGACCTGATACAGGAAGGCAACATAGGCCTCATAAAGGCTGTTGATAAATTCGAATACCGTAAGGGCTACAAGTTTTCAACATACGCAACATGGTGGATCAGGCAGGCCATAACAAGGGCTATTTCGGACCAGGCCAGGACTATCCGTGTACCCGTGCACATGATCGAGCAGATCAACAAGGTCATGCGTGAAACAAGGCTCTTCCAGCAGGAGTTCGGGCGTGAGCCCAATCCCGAGGAACTGGCTGACAGGCTGGGCTGGCCGGTGGCAAAAGTCAAGGCCGTGAAGAATGTTGCAAGGGAGCCCATATCTCTTGAAACACCAGTGGGCGAAGAAGAGGACTCACTCCTTGGAGATTTCATAGAAGATAAAGATGTTGATTCCCCGGCTAACACCGCTGCTCACAGGCTTCTTAATGAGCAGATCAATTCTGTTTTAAATACACTCCCGGCGCGTGAACAGAAGGTCATCAGGATGAGGTTTGGACTTGATGACGGCTACTCGCACACCCTTGAAGAGGTGGGCTATGTGTTCAAGGTCACACGTGAAAGGATCAGGCAGATCGAGGCAAAGGCCCTCAGGAGGCTCAGGCATCCTACCAGGGCGCGTAAACTTAAGGATTATCTTGATTATATGTAGGATTCCATTGTGAGGTTATTATGCTTCAGTTTTTAGAAGGATAATAATACCGGATCAGATGATAAAAGCTTACAGCAAAATCAAAAAGATTACCATAATCGGCGCAGGATCATGGGGCACGGCAGTTGCGAAGGTGATAGCCGAGAACCGTCCTGATCTCCTGGTGCTGATGTGGGCGTATGAAAAAGCCACTGTAAATTCCATAAACAATAAAAGCCAGAACACGGAATTCCTTCCGGGCATCAAGCTTCCCCCGAACATAAAAGCGACAAATCACCTGTCAGAGTCTGTGGAGAATACGCAGTGCATTATAATTGCAACCCCTTCAAAAGTAATACCCGATACCGTAAGCAAGCTTTCGCATGTTTTAAAAGATGATATTCCCCTTGCTTACCTGACCAAGGGTTTCTGCAGAATCGGCACTGATATACTGACTATATCCCAGGCTATCGCGAAGGTAATGCCTTCGCGATCTGAAAGGATAACATGCATATACGGGCCCAGTCACGCAGAAGAGGTCGTGGAATACTACCATACCTGCCTCACCGTGGCCGGGAAATCGGCTCATGACAGAAAATTTTTCATGGACCTGCTCAATTGCGATTTCCTTTCATGCAGGGAGACTGCTGACATTATAGGGGTCGACCTTGGGGGCACACTTAAGAATCCCGCGGCGATCGCTGCAGGAATTATAAGCAAACTTCCGCGTTGCGGGGATAACCTTGCAGGCGCGCTCATGGCCGAGTCATTGAAGGAGATGCTCAGGCTGGGACGCGTAATGGGTGGCCTGGCTGAAACAATTGTTGACATTACCGGTACAGGGGATCTTGTCGCAACTGCACTTAGCGACCACAGCAGGAACAGGAGGTTCGGGAAGGAGATAGCTGGGCAGATACTTGAAAAGGGGACCACGCTCAGCATGACGGATAAAATTTACCTGAGGCTGAACCCGGATTATGTACTGGAAAAAATGGCAAAGAACCTGAGTTACCTTGCAGAGGGGGCCTATGCCATAGAACCGCTCATGGAGCTCGCTGAACGTTATTCCGTAGCCATACCAGTGTACAGGTCCCTTTACGAAGTCCTGCTGAACAAGAAGGAGCCCTCGCTTCTCATTGAAACAATCAAGGACCCTGACCGTTTTGACGAGATATATGCAACATCCAAGATGCACGTGAAAGAAAAGAAGAAAGGCCTGGAACAGGTAACAGGAAAGTACTTTAAAAAAATCATACTGGCTAAAATTATAGAGAAATACCTTCCGGCCTCACCGGAGCATGTCGCAGAAAGGATGAATATTGTTGCACACCTTAAATCGCTGATTTATGGAAAGGACGGCAGCGATACTGCACGTTTTTTCAAAAACGAGGTCAAGCTGATAGCCTCCCTGAATACGAATAACGCCGAAAAGGTGCTGGGTAAACTCTCGGCGATGTACCTGAAACAGATCTCGGATCACAACAGCGTCCTTATGAGCAGGTTTTTCCTGAAGGTGCTCAATTTTATCTATGTCAAGAACAGGATGCTCGGTTATAAAAACCGGATAAAGATAACCGGGGAGATTCACAGGATATTTAATATAAAAGAAAGGTTCAATACTCTTTATGTGATGCGTCATAAAAATACGTATGATTTTTTCTATTATCTTTATGCAATAAACAGGAATTCGTTTTCCCTCCCCAGGTTCTTTGTCCCGGACATGGTTAAGCCCGGCTTCCTGTACAGGTATATACTCAGAAGAAGCGGGGGATTTATTGTCCATACGTCAAAGTTCGAGAACCATATATACAGGGAGTGCCTGATACAGTATCTTTCGGCCCTTATCAGCCACGGCGTACCCGTACTGTTTTTCCCTGAACTTAAACCTGCGACAGAATCTGTTATATCAACACTGGGTGAAAACTTTTTCCAGCTGCTTAACGAGGTGATGTTCCAGGAATCTACCGAGATTGCCCTTGTGCCTGCAGAAATCAGCTACAACAACCTTGTTAATGAGTCAGCCGCAAGGCCTGTGCTGAAAGAGGCCGTAACGATAAATTTTTCAAACCCGGTATTCCTTTCCGATTTTACCCGGGAGTCGAACATGCTTGTTTCGGTGCCCGACTATATACGCGAAGTGTGGATAGCGGATGAAATAATCCTGTCCCACCACATACTGTGCGGTATGATTGAAGAGAGCAATTTTGTTATCCAGACAGACAAACTGAAAAAAGGTATCAACAAATACATGAATTCCAAGGGCATTGTTATAGACAAAAACCGGAAACAGATATTTCACGATGGTATGAAATTCCTCGTGAAGAACGGGATCGTAAGCAGGAAGGATAACTATATCATGTGCATCGAGAATGAGACTGTAAAAAGATATTCAGCAATTATTAAAATGAAGGCAGCATCAGCAGATCTGAAGTAAACCCCGGAGTCAGATGTTTACATCGCGGCCTGCCATATTATCCTGTGCCTTAAATATATTTTCAAAAAGGTCATAGACCGTATCATTCTCCGTGTGGCTGATCTTGAAATGGTGGTGAGGAAGGACAATCCCCCTGTATGAAAAATCAAGTTTGCCCCTCTTCTGGTATTCCAGAAAGTTGTCGTATCCGTTTTTAACATTCCTGAAGAAAATCAGAAACCGTGCAAGTGATATCCTGAAAATGGAAGCCTCCTCCTTGAATAGATCGTTCAGGCGGTCCCGTATCGAATCCGACAGCCCGATCAGTGAAACAATACCTATGTTTTCAATAATATCAGTTATATACTCGAACCTGAAAAGTATTACCTGGCTGATTGAGTTTTTTTCCAGCGCAATAAAACCGCTGATATCGACAACTACATCCTCAAAGAGATCGTTATAAAGCGGCCTGAAAATAACGTCCCCGGACCTGATTATATCCATCATGATATCCGAAAGCATATGAAATCTTGATGGCCTGAAAAATGCGGATTCGCTCATCGTTAGAAGCGTGTATGACGCCTTTTCGGTAGTCATACTTTCGAAATATATTTTCTGCTGCCTGCCCCGTATCTCCAGCCGGTCTGTATTCCTGTAGAAGTAGGGATCCTCTTCGAGCATTTCAGCAAGGTGATCAGTGTAAGGGGCTGCGCCTGAATGCTCAATTACATGGTGCTTCCCGTCCCTGTACCTTATGAGGATTGTGGCTTCAGCCATATTGCTTACATTAAAATTTACAAGAAAACTCCTCATGATATTGTTGCTCTTTGATCCGGGTACGGTTATTGAGCTTAAGGCATCACGTGTTTTTTCAAGTCCGGCAAGGGCGGCATCAACGGGGAGTTTGCCGTACTGCAGCTCGTCACGTAATTCTGTAAGCTTATCAGTTAGTTCTGTTATACTGTCCATAATGCTTCTGCATCCCCCGTTATCAGGAACTTTTTTCAATATTGCTCAACGACGATGCTACCTTTAAGGCAATGGCGTAATTCCTGAATGTGCCCGTGAATATATATGACCTGTCGCTATTATCGGCACTGATCTGACGTATTATGACACAGGGATCGTCTGCTGTCATTGAAAAAACTCCCGGTTCCGGAATAAATGCGCGCGGGTCATCCAGCTGGTAATAAATCACGGGAAATTTCAGGGCTGAAAGCATCTCCAGCAGTTCAGGTGTAGCCTTATCCTTCATAAGGGAGATTATCATTACAAGTTTATCCGGGGTATAATTTGCCTCAAGGTGTGCGGCAAGGTTTGTAATGCCTGATATATTATGCGCCGGGTCATATATTATTTCAGGTTTTCTGCACATTCTTTCATACCGGCCTGGAACTTCCGCGGTTTCAAGTGTACTGGTTATGATCTGGTGCGAAACAGACCCGAATCCTGATTTGTTGAGAAGCAGCGCTGCTGTAAGTGCCAGGCTGCAGTTCCTGGCCTGGTGCGCCGGGAGAAGGGGTGTGAAAAGTCCGGTTAAGATATCCTCATTGAATGAATAGTCGAAAGTAATGCCGTCACGCCCGGTTTTAATTCCGGATATTGAAAATTCTTCACCAAGGATGAACAGCCCGGATTCATTTTTTAATGAGACGTTCCTGATAACATCAAGTCCGCTCTCAACGGTATTTGATGTTATCACGGGCAGTCCCGGTTTTATGATGCCGGATTTTTCATAAGCTATCTTTTCTATTGTATCACCCAGGATCCCGGTATGATCAAATGATATGTCAGTGATGATCGAGATAAGGGGATCTATAACATTTGTCGAATCAAGTCTCCCGCCAAGACCGGTCTCGATGACCGCGGCATCAACTTTCTGTTCTGCAAAATATATGAAGGCAGCCGAGGTCAGTATGTCAAAATATGTAAGATTGTTGATCTGTTCTGAACGCAGTATTTCCTCAATTTTATCCAGGATTGTGATGAGCGCTGAATCCGCAACAGGGATGTTGTTGATCCTGATCCTTTCGTTGACATTCACAAGGTGAGGTGAGGTATAAAGCCCGGTTTTGTACCCTGCATTCCGGAGAATACAGGCAAGTATCCATGATGTTGTGCCTTTGCCGTTGGTCCCTGCTATATGGACACAGGGAAAGGATTTGTGGGGATTGCCGGCTGCTTCGAGAAGCCTGGTTATACCATCAAGATTATAATTGAGGAATGAATTTCCCTTCTCGTTGTTGCTGTATTTTTCAAGCCGTGTTTCTATCATCACACACCATTATAGATTGATTGGACCTGATTAACTCCCGGATGACTTATCATCAACCACTTTTCAGGAATTATTAGCGAGATACGGGTAAAAAATACTTGAACAATAATGATTGTAATATTTAATATGATAAATCAATAAAATATATAGGTGCTATTATGAAAAATTTCTTTTCTTCAAAGGTCGGGATCATTTTTACAGGGGCTGTCATAGGTCTTATTGCCGTGACCCTGCAGAAGCTGGGCAACCCGGCGAACATGGGTATATGCGTTGCATGCTTTGAGCGTGACATCGCCGGCGCACTGGGATTTCACAGGGCTGACGTGGTCCAGTACATCAGGCCTGAAATTGCAGGTCTCGTATTGGGATCATTTGTTGTGGCGCTCTTTACAAAAGAGTACCAGCCCAGGGCAGGTTCATCAACAATTATCAGGTTTTTCCTTGGAATGTTCGCCATGATAGGCGCACTTGTATTCCTGGGCTGCCCGTGGCGTGCACTGCTCAGGCTATCGGGCGGTGACTGGAACGCAGTCACCGGTCTTGCGGGTCTTGCAGCAGGTATAGGTATAGGCGTACTCTTCCTGAAAAAAGGTTTCAGCCTTGGCCGGAACTACAAACTTAAAAAAAGTGCAGGATGGGTGTTTCCCGCTTTGATGCTGGTTCTTGTGATCATGCTGATTTACCAGGTACGCGCGCAGAGCGGTCTCCTGTTTTTAAGTGCAAAAGGACCGGGCTCCATGCATGCCAGGATTACGGTAAGCCTTGCTGCCGGGCTGTTCATAGGAGCCATAGCGCAGAGGAGCAGGTTCTGTACAATGGGTTCAATAAGGGATATCATGCTTGCAAAGGATTTTCACCTTGTAAGCGGTGTACTGGCACTTGTAGCTGCAGCGACCGCGCTTAATTTTGTCTACGGACAGTTCCACCCGGGTTTTGCCAACCAGCCCATAGCACATACTGTTCATATATGGAACTTCGGGGGCATGGTACTGTCAGGTCTGGCATTTGCACTTGCGGGCGGTTGTCCAGGACGCCAGCTGATAATGTCAGGTGAGGGTGATTCCGACTCCGCGGTATTTGTGGTAGGAATGATCGTCGGTGCTGCTGTTGCGCATAATTTTCTGCTGGCAAGTTCAGCAGCCGGAACAGGGAAATTCGGTCCCGCTGCAGTTATTATCGGTATCGTGTTCTGCCTTATAATCGGATTTACAATGCGCGAAAAGGTAAGTTAAGGGGGAGTTATGGCGGAAAAAATTGATGCAAGGGGGCTTTCATGCCCGCAGCCTGTAGTCCTTACGCAGCAGGCGATTAAGAAAGGTCTCACAGAGTTCCAGGTTATTGTAGACACCGGGGTGGCAAAAGAGAATGTGCTCAGGTGCGTTGAAAAGAACAGCCTTTCCGGAAGTGCAGCAGCTGACGGAGATTCTTTTATAATAAGTGTTTCAAAAAAGTAGCAGGCTATTGAATAACGGCGTTTTACCCCCGCAGGGCTCCCTGCGGGGAATTCAGGGGGCCCTGCCCCCTGTTTCTTTAAATTTAGTTTTACAAAAAAACTGTTATATTTGACCATATGCTCCTCAGGAGAAAACTCCGGAATGCTAATGTCAGGGAAAGCCATGGCTGAATTTTCAGTAATACTATTCTTCTCAAACAACTATACCATATACGCGTCCAATACTCTTAAAAAGAGAGAGATTCCGCATAAACTTATCCCGGTTCCACGGCATCTAAGCTCTGACTGCGGATACTGTGTACGTATTAAGAGAGCCGATTCAGCTGCTGTTGAAGCAATACTGCGTGAAACCGGAATTGAATTTGACAGGATAGAGGAACTTTAATAAATATTTGATATTATTTATGAACTGACTGTTATGCCCCCTGTCCCCCGGAGGGGGTGCGTATAAAAAAAATTAATGATTGATATAAAATGATTCGTGAAATGAATATTTATCAATGAAGGGATGTTTTGATTATTTAAGATGAAATATTTCAGGATAAAAGAAACATTTTTGATAATTAGTAATAAAATTTTTGTTTGTTATTTAATTCGGCTGTATTAACCAAGTTTGATGTGCTCGTGCCCCCTGCGGGGGACAGGGGGCTTGTTGTTGATAATTAATATTATAATTCACAGGGAGAAACCTTGAGCGATTCATGTAAACTTACTGCACTGAATACCCAGAGGCTTACCGAATCCGTAACCGGTTCCGGTTGAGCCGCTAAAATAGGTCCGGAGGACCTGTACAGGGTTATGAGCAGCCTTAATATTCCGCACAGCAAAGACCTTCTCGTGGGCAGCGAAGCGAAGGACGATGCCGGTGTGTTCAGGGTAAATGAAAACCTTGCGCTTGTCCAGACTGTAGATTTTATTACCCCTGTATGTGATGATCCCTATGAATTCGGACGGATCGCCGCGTGCAACAGCCTCTCGGATGTATATGCGATGGGGGGAGTGCCTGTAACAGCAATGAACCTTGTATGCTTCCCCGATAAAAAATTCAGCCTTGATGTGCTGCAGAAAATACTTGAAGGCGGCCTCACGGTTATTGCAGAGGCAGGCGTACAGCTTGTGGGCGGGCACAGCGTATCCGATAATGAACTTAAATACGGACTATCTGTAACCGGTTATGTCCATCCTGACAGGATTCTGCGCAACAATACAATCAAGGCAGGCGATTCCCTGGTGCTTACCAAACCGCTGGGGACAGGTATCATCGCAACAGCCCTTAAGGCCGGACTCGCCGGGGAAGAGCATGTTAATGCTTTCATTAAGACAATGTCCACGCTGAATAAATATGCCGCCGATGTTATGGCCTCGTTCCCCGTGAATGCATGCACCGATGTTACCGGCTTCGGACTTGCCGGCCACCTGCTTGAGATGATGTCCGGGAATGATCTTTCGGTAAGCGTAGAGAGCACCCTGCTCCCGGTGCTTGAAGGGGTTGACGGCTACGCATCCATGGGGCTGGTCCCCGGCGGCCTGTACCGCAACAGGGACTATGTCGGGGCAAAGTGCATGATCAGTGAAAGTGTATCCGTCCTGGCGAAGGACATGATGTTTGATCCGCAGACTTCAGGGGGACTGCTTATTTCCCTGCCGCAGAAGGAGGCGGAATCTCTTGCTGACGCGCTTAAGGCGGCCGGGATCAGTACCGCTGCAATAATAGGGACCGTTGCCGAAAAACAGGTCAAAGGCATCTATATAGGCTGAAGACCGGCAATACCCCGTCCCGTCTGTTTTAAACGGATTATCCGGTTAGAGCCCGTGATGTTGATTCAGGCGCGATTAAGAGCGTCCGGGTTAATCCGTAACAGCGCAGGATGTTTAATTTCCCGCCACATAATAGTTGCCCCCGGACAATAAAATAGGTAAATTAAGCTTTGTATCATGCACATAATCATACAATGCGTTCCGGGTTAAGGATGAGTATAAAAAAAGATAAAAAGATTCTGATTATTGGAGATAAGAGGGCGGATACCGAATCCCTTCATGCACTCCTCCATAGTCATGGATTCAGTGTTTCTTCTGCCGATTCATTGAATAATGCTGAAAAGGAACTAAAGAAAACCCCTGCTGCCGACCTGCTGCTGGTAGATGCTTCCCTGGTATGTACACCTTCTGAAACCGGTTATACCGATGTTAACCGGCTTATTACTGACAATCCCGTGATATTCCTGCTTGATGAAGAATCAGAAATTTCGAGCATTTCCGGTTGTGCGGATATGACAAGGACATGCGGATTTATAAAAAGAGATTCCGGTGATAATTACATCACAGCGACAATCGATACGGCATTCAGGATTATCGGATATTTTAAAGAATCAGAGGAACGCAGGAAGGAACTTGAAGCCGCATCAAATGAGATCAGGAATGCCATGGAGGAGATTGAAGAGGCCAGCGGGGAGATGGCTGATACCAACGCGCTTCTGGAGGAGAGTGAAAGCAGGTTTCGAACGGTATTCCGGAACGCCCCGATCCCCATAGCCATCAGCCTTATGAAAGAAGAGACATACCTTGACATAAATTTAAAGTTTCTTGAGATGACCGGCTTCAGGCGTGAGCAGGTTATCGGTAAAAAACGATCTGACGTGATAAAGCTAGTTTCCCCGGAAGACAGCACAGTCATAATGAAAGAGTTCATGGAAAAAGGACTGATAAGCAACTATCCGATTATAACCGAGGACTTCAGCGGAAACAGGTACCATAACCTGCTCTCAGCCTACCAGGTTGAAATAAATAATGTACCATGCCTTGTATCAATGCTTGCAGATATAAGTTCACTTAAAGCAGTTGAGGAAAAACTGGTCGAAAAGGAGAGGCTGCTTGCCGAGGCAAACAATATGCTCCGGCTTATAATTGATACTATTCCAGGGCACCTCTACTGGAAGGATAAAGATCTGAAATACGCAGGCGCAAACAGGCTTTTTGTCAATGATGCAGGCTTCTCATCGACTGTTGAATTAATCGGCCTCCGTGAAAAGGATATGCCATGGATACAGCAGATCGCGGAAACGGATACCGAAGACTATAATATCATGCAGACAGGTAAGGCAGTCCATAATAACATTGAACTCCATACAATAGGTGCTGGTGAACAGTGCTGGTTCAGGAAAAATAAAATCCCGTTAAAAAACACTGATGATCAAACCATAGGCATCCTCTGTTCGTATGAAGATATCACGAAGACTAAACTGAACGAGGATGAACTGAGGAGAAGCAGGGCTGAGCTCCAGAGTATTTTTGACGCTTCAATGGTAGGCGTTGCCCTTATACGCGGCAGGATATTTATTAAGATAAATTCCGCCCTCTGCAAAACCCTGGGATATACTGAAGATGGAATACTCAATCACGATGCCAGGATTATTTATAACGATGATGCGGAATACAAACGGGTCGGTGCGGAGCTTTACGGAAACCTGGAAAAGTACGGGCAGGCCGTGGTCGAGGCAAAGATGGTTACAAAGGACGGGAGGATGCTTGATACGCTTATTTCGGCAAGCCTCGTCGATCACAATAACCCGACCGGGGATGTCTGCATGTCGCTTAATGATATCACGGATTTTAAGCGAGCCGAGAATGAAGCACGTGAAAAAGAGGAACGCCTGCGCGGTATAGCATCCAACGTGCCGGGCGTGATTTACCAGTTCTATACCGATGACACAGGTAAGTACGGCGTCACCTTTATGAGCGATAAGGCGCCGGCAATGTTCGGCATCAATGCCACGATTGAGAATTTCTTTTCTGAATTTGTAACGCGGGTGCATAAAGACGACAGGCCCAGGTTCTTTGATTCGATAAAAAAATCTGTTGAATTCATATCATCATGGGAATTTGAAGGCAGGTTTGTAAAATATTCGGGCGAAATAATGTGGTTCAGGGCAATGTCGAGCCCGTCGCGTCAGAAGGACAGGATTGTGTTTAACGGCGTTATAATCGACATAACCGAAAAGAAGATTTCCGAGGAGGAACTCAGGCGCAGGGAGGACCGTTTCCGGTCAATGATCCAGAGTTCATCCGACATGATATTTATAATGGACAGCAATAACCTGATAACATACGAATCCCCCTCTGTATCAAGGATCCTTGGTTACGAAGAGGGATTCTTCCTCGGCAGGTCGCCTTTACAGCTGGTTCACCCGGATGACCTGGACATTATAATGAAAGAGATGGGACTTGTTTATAAAAATGAAAATCCGGGGATACCAACGGAATTCCGGTTTAAACACTCAGACGGTAATTGGCTGTACCTTGAAGCGGTCGCAAGCAACCTTGTCAATAACCCGGCAGTGAACGGGATTGTAATAATAGCGCGTGATATAACCGGGAGAAAGCTGGCCGGGGACGCGCTGCGGATGAGCGAGGCAAAGTTCAGGAATATTTTTGAAAACATGTCAGTGGGATATTTCAGGTCAGGCCTTGACGGCGGGATACTTGATGTAAATCCCGCGTGCCTCATGATGCTCGGGTTTGAATCTGTAGAAGAAGGAAAGAAATTCCTGAAGAACAGGACTTCGAACATCTATGCGGACCTTAATGACTGGAAGATGGTGCGTAACACGGTGATGGCACAGCCCGATCCGCCGGTATTTACTGTACGGTTAAAAAGGAAAAACGGATCAGAATTTACCGCTGAACTGAAGATGAAAATTGTCATGGCAGACGACGGGACACAGATGAATGTTGAAGGGCTGATTGAGGATATTTCCGAAAGGGTAAAGACCCAGGAGGTCCTTATCCAGTCAGAAAAGATGCTCACTGTTGCGGGCCTTGCGGCCGGGATGGCACATGAAATAAATAACCCGCTGGGTATAATAATGCAGAACGCGGAAAACGCGATGCACAGGCTCCTCGATGAACTCCCCGGGAATATAGAGGCGGCGGACAGTGCAGGTATTGATTTTAAAAAGCTTGGCCGCTATATTGAATTGCGGCGTGTTGACCGGTACCTCTCATCTATAAGGGAGGCCGGGGTCAGGGCTGCCAAAATTGTGGGCAACATGCTCCAGTTCAGCAGGGGGGCTGATTCAAAATTCGATTGCCTTGATATAAATACAATCCTTGATAAAACACTGGACCTGGCCGCGAATGATTATGACATAACAAAGAATTATGATTTTAAGAAGATCAGGATAAAAAAGAATTACGGTGAAATACCTGAAATCAGGTGTACCGAGATCCAGGTTGAGCAGGTCTTTCTTAACATACTTAAAAATGCGGCACAGGCAATGAGTACAAAGAATCATGCGGAAAATGAAAAACCTGAAATTACCATCAGTACACACCATGAAAATAATTCTGTCGTGATAACATTTACTGATAACGGCCCGGGAATGGATGAAAATACCAGGAAAAAAATCTTTGAACCGTTTTATACAACCAAGCAGCCGGGTAACGGGACCGGTCTTGGCCTCTCTGTATCATATTACATAATAGTGAATGGTCATGGCGGCACGATCACGGCTGAATCGACCCCGGGGAAGGGATCGAGTTTTATTATAACTCTTCCTGTTAAAAAGGATATCAAATGAAAGCAAAACTTCTTGTGATTGATGATGAAGATTTTATACGGATGCCCATTCAGGATTACTTCGAGGATTGCGGATGGGAGGTTGTTCCGTTCAGTTCAGCCGAGGATGCACTTGCATATCTGAAAGATGAAATGGCTGACTGCGTTATAGTCGATGTGCGCCTGCCCGGTATGTCCGGACCGGAGTTTATAGTCCGTGCAAGTGCCCTGCGTCCGGGGATACGATTTGTTATTTATACCGGGTCATTTGACTTTTCCATTACCAATGATCTCAGGGCCGCGGGAGTTGATAAAAACTGCATTGTAAGGAAACCTGCCCGTGACCTGAACGATATCAGGCGTGCAGTTGAAGGCGGGGATCACGGGAAGGATGCCTGATGGAGTATAAAGATAAATCCATACTTGTTGTAGATGATGAGCGGTCAATACGCGAAACTGTAGCGGATTACCTTGAAGATTCCGGGTGCAGGCCGGAGATGGCCGCTGACGGAATCGAAGCCCTGGACAAGATACTTAACGGAAACTATGATGCAGTGATAATGGACCTTAACATGCCCGGTATGACAGGCCTTGAAGTACTGGATAAGGTGGTCCTGCAATTCCCCGAAATGCCTGTAATTGTCTTTTCAGGGGTAGGGATCCTTGACAGGGCCATGGAGGCCATACGCAAGGGGGCATGGGATTTTATATCAAAACCGATAACAAGCTTCTCGATCCTGAGCCTTACGCTTAACCGCGCGCTGGAGCGGGCAAGGCTGCTCAGGGAGAACAGGCTGTACAGGGAGAACCTTGAAGAGGAGGTGCGCAAAAAAACTGAACAGGTGCTGGAGATGAGCAGGTCGCTCATAACGACCCAGAAAGAGATCATCCTGCGACTGGGCGACGTTGTAGAGACCAGGTCGCACGAGACAGCTCACCACGTGCGCAGGGTCTCGGAATACGCTTACCTGCTGAGTAAACTTTCAGGGATCAGCGAAAAGGATGCAGACGATATCAAGCTCGCTTCGGCTATGCACGACGTGGGCAAGATAGGTACCCCGGACGGAATCCTGAACAAGCCCGGCAGGCTGACCGGGGAGGAATTCGAAATAATCAAACAGCATACAGTGACCGGGCATTCGATATTTAAAACATCCGAACTTCCAGTGCTTAAACTTGCAGCTGAAATAGCACTTAACCACCATGAACAGTGGCTCGGAGCCGGTTACCCGAACGGGATCGCAGGGGAGAACATTCCGCACACGGCACGGATCACCGCCATTGTTGATGTGTTTGATGCCATTACACATGCGCGGATTTACAAGACCGCGTGGGATGTTTCTGACGCGTACATGTTTATGAAAGAACAAAACGGGATCATGTTCGATCCCGGGCTTACAGGACTTTTCATCACAAACTTTGAAATGTTCCGGGAAATACACGATCTCCTTCCCGACTGACACGCAGCAGCCGCAGACTTATCAGTATTCCCCCTCAGCGGTACGCTTACTTCCGGCGGGTATTTTTAAACTCTTCTATCTCCCTGGCGAACACCTCTTCTAATTCTGTCACACATTTATCGAGCTGGTACTGCCTGGAGTATTCAATATACTTTTGCGCGAATTCTTTTTTCAGATCAGGGTGATCCACCCAGTATTCTATTCTGTCTCTTAATGAATCACTGTTCCCGGCTTCAAACAGGTTCATGTCGCTTAAGGCGAACTGGGCGGTCGCGGTAATCCTGCTGTTCGAAATGACCGGTACCAGGCCGCAGCTGAAGGCCTCCATGCAGCTGATAGCCTCAATTTCAGCATCAGAGGCATGAACGTACAGATCGGAATAATTAATGATGTCCAGCAGCTGCGCCTGGTCATGAAACCCGAAGATTACCGGGTTGGTTAAACCCCTTGATAACCTTTCCAGGGAACCCTTCCATGGACCCTGCCCGGTAAGGATTAACTGAATTTGAGATTCATACCTGGATTTCTTCACTGCTTCAATAATCAGGTCCTGGCGCTTTTCACGGGAATACCTGCCGACCATAAGGATAATGTACCTCTCTTTCAGGGCTGCGGGTTTATCGACATTCTTATGAACGAAGAGTGGACTGACACCATTGGATATTACATGAAGCTGCGCATTGTACCCGTGCAGCTCTAACTGGTGCGCGATCATTTCTGACGGGCAATGAACATGGGTAAAGCGGTCGTAGAATTTTCTGAACCAGCGGTAGATAAAATCGTTTACCACGCCAAGATTGTTCAGATAGATCGTTGAAGTAATATTCTCGGGCTGACAATGGAACGCGGCGGTTGAGGGTATGGCAAGGTCATCACATATCTTTTTTGCAGCATGCCCGAGCCTGAACGGCAGCAGGAAGTGTACAATATCAGCGTCCTTAACTGCTTCACGGATTATCGTTTTATTTACCCTGGCAAAGACCATCCCCTGGGACAGGGCAACCTGGTACAGGACCGGGAACCTGGAGATTCCGGTTGAATAAAGAATCTCATCACCATGACAATCCGCCCCGAGTACACTGACCTGGTGACCATGGCTGCGAAGCGTCCCGGCAAAACGTCGCGCAGTCATGGTCGTGCCGTTATTCCCCTTATCGTATTGATCAATAACCAGTGTAATTTTCATGCAATAGAATACCTCCCGGAACCTGTGCATAGATTATACTGTTACCGGCAGGCTTTATCAAGATAATATGCAGCACGGCCTGCAGCGGTGCGGTATATCCTTAAATTTTTTTGAAAGTTCATTTAAATATCGTTATTTTGTGCACATCAATTGAATCAAGGCCGGAATGAATGTTCCCGGCTTACAATATTAAAGAATGAACTGGAGGAATTAAAAATGGAAAAACAGATTTCAAAAGGCCTGAAATACCTTTTTGTGATTCACTACATTGTCGGCGGCTTCCTTGGGCTGATGTACATGATAATACCGGGCACTTATGCGAAGTTATTCCAGTGGCCAATGGATGACAAATCGCCCTACAGGCTGATAGGTGCCGCGCTCTGCGGTTTCGCGGTAAACTCATGGTTCTCCTACAGGAATGAGGTATGGGAATCGGTTGAAATAAGCGTAAAAATGGAAATAGTATGGTGCGGACTTGGTGCTGCTGTTATGGCCTACATTATGTATACCCGGGAATACCCGGCAATAGGGTGGGTGAATGCAGCGGTCTTTGCCTTTTTTGCCGCAGCTTTCGGATATTTTTATAAACGCGAAAAATAACCGCTGCTGCGGGAGCGCACATCCAGTGCGCCCCTGTTGACTCCCGGTTTATGATAATGACATGTTAAGCGGAGGTTGGTGTGGATATTCAATACGTTGTGATTGATAAGCCGGATGATATGAATTTTATTCTTGGGCATAGTCATTTTATAAAAACAGTTGAGGACTTATACGAAGCCGTAATCGGGAGTGTCCCTGGTGTGAAGTTCGGAATTGCATTTTGTGAAGCATCACAGGACCGGCTTGTGAGGTGGACCGGCAACGATGATAAACTGGTTGAACTAGCACGGAAAAACGCGATGAATATCGGCGCCGGTCATTCATTTATTATTTTTATGGATAACGCCTTCCCGGTGAATATGCTTAACGCTGTAAAAATGGTTCCCGAAGTCTGCCGCGTATTCTGTGCTACAGCGAACCCGGTGCATGTACTTGTGGCAGAAACCGGGCTTGGCAGGGGGATAATCGGTGTAGTGGACGGGTATAAGCCCCTGGGAATTGAAACTGAAAAAGATATCAGCTGGCGTAAGGAATTTTTAAGAAAGATCGGTTATAAACAGTGATGCGGTGTATATCCGGGATATTTAACCGGTTTTGAACTCAAACAAAAAACCCGGCATACAGGACATGCATGCCGGGGCTTAATTGTAACCTGTTTTTTCAGTCACAGTCGGCTGCTGTATCCGCAGGTTCAAATGCGTATTGCGAGTTAAAACCCTGTCCGCTGTAACCTGAACGGTCAGCAGTCCCGTACTTTAACAGGTTCATTTCTGACTGCATCTCGATACTCTGTGAGGCCAGCTCTTCGCAGGTCGCTGCCATCTCCTCTGCGCCCGAGGCATTCTGCTGTACGACAGAGTTAAGCTGCATTATCGCGTTATTTATCTGGTTCATCCCGTTCGCCTGTTCCATGCTCGCCGCGTTTATCTCGGAAACCAGCTCTGCTGTTTTTTTAATATCAGGTACAAGCGTCTTAAGCAGCTCCCCGGCGTTAACGGCTGATTCAACATGTTCCTTTGTCAGGTTTCCTATTTCAACCGCTGACTGCTGGCTTCTCTCCGCGAGTTTCTGCACTTCACTTGCAACAACGGCGAAACCGCGGCCATGGTCACCGGCCCTTGCCGCCTCAATGGACGCGTTCAGTGAAAGCAGGTTTGTCTGACGCGCGATTTCATTTATTACTGAAATTTTGGAGGTTATTTCCTGCATTGCTTTCACGGTTTTTAAAACCGCTTCACTGCATATGCCCGCATCGCCCGCGCTTTTTTCTGCCATCTTCTCGGTCCGTGATGCATTATCGGAGTTCTGCCTGATCATTGCCGTAATCTCTTCAATTGATGAAGATATTTCCTCGACGTTTGAAGCCTGCTCGGTAGCCCCCTGTGAAAGCTCCTCTACGGAAGAAGACATCTGCCGCGTGCCCGTTGTGACATTGCTTGATGTGGCATAAACAGAATCTACGACCCTTATTATTGAACGAAGCAGGAAAACTGATGAAATAATAATTCCAATAGTAATGAGTATTATAATAAAAATGATCGGGTAGGTTACGGCATTGATCTGTTCACTGACGTTATCTTTGTAAACACCTGTACCTATTATCCAGTTCCATTCTTTGAACAGTTTAACATAAGACATTTTAGGCACCAGCTCGGTTTTACCGGGTTTGGGCCATATATAATCCAGGTAACCTTCATTATTATTGCGGCAGACTTCCACAATCGCCTGGAAGAGATTCTTCTTTTTTCCCATTGCAAGATTATTATAAGAAGCGTTGTCCATGATTTTTCCGTCAAGTTCCGGTTTTATGGGATGCATTATCATCGAAGGGTAAGGAACCCCGGTATCGTTAATCCAGAAATATTCTGATCCTTCGTATCTTAATGATCTAATAATATCCATGGCCGATTTTTTTGCATCATCTTCTGACAGCCTGCCCTCTTTGAAATCATTATAACACTTGCTGATGATGCTGTACCCCACCTCTACCGCGGACCTGGCAGTATTGTTCCTGGTGTCATGTATTGTCTTTGTAAGCCGCAATCCTGAAAAGATGCATATTAAACCGAATGCCAGGATAATCACCGCAACTAATAGATACAGCTTTCTGGAAATACTGAGTTTTAGTTTCATTTTTACATCCCCGTTCTACGGCTTCCTTTACAGGTAAAGACACATGTAGCCATATTTGTGTTTAAGAAGTCATAAAATGTTTTTTAGTATTTAGTTAAAAGAAAATACGCTAAATTTGCGCATTTAACAAAAAAAAGTACATGAAAAAGTAATTATTTTAAGGCGGTTTCCCCGGACTGCGGTTGTAAGGGTTTGCCACAGAGGGTCGAACACATACCGGCATCCTGCCGGTGTTCGACACTAGCTCATCCTTGAGCGTCGCACAATGGCACGGAGAAAGGATTAAAGGATGTCTCTCGCTAAGCCGCGAAGACGCAAAGAGAGGTTAAAGGAGAGAGTGTGTATCCCCGTGAAGACGGGGATCCATATGATGCGCATGAGGCAGGGCGGAAGCCTTAACTCTTCAGCCCCCGGCAGAGTCATACATCTGGTACATGCTCAAGTATGACCAGTAAAGTTTATAAAAAAGCTGCAGTAATTAAAAATTTTTTTATTGATTTAAATCAACTCGTCGGTATTGTATAATATAATAATGAGGAATCATATGAATTACAGGGAAAAAATTATTATATCACCTGACATCATGCTTGGTAAACCTGTGATCAGGGGAACAAGAATTACAGTTGAATTTATTATAACGAAGATGTCTGAAGGAATGGAGATCAATGATATTATTGCCGAGTACCCGCCGATTCAAAAAGATGATATTATGGCCTGCCTTGCTTATTCTGCTGATGTAATTTCAAAGGATGAAATTCTTGTCTCCTGATATTGTTGCAGATGAGAATATCAGCAATTCAATTATATCCAGCCTGAGATCTGCTGATTACAAAGTGTTATCCATCAGAACAGATTATCCCGGTTGCGGGGACTCTGAAATAATCAGGATCGCTTTTAATAACAATGCCGTTGTTCTTACTGAAGACAGAGATTTTGGTGAATGGGTATTTTCGCACCAGGTAAAGACCAGCGGTGTTATTTACCTGCGCTATGAATACAGCGATAGAAAAAGAATTATTGAAATCCTGCTTTCAGTCCTTGAAAAACATTCCGATTCGCTTTACAATAAGTTCACAGTCATCACTCCTGACAGGATAAGGATAAGAGAAATATAATTTTTTATCCATGTACATCTTTGTTCAATGCTGAACTCATAATATTAAATGTATCTGCTGAAACATGAACTGTCCGGCCCACGGATGATTATCAGTAAGTAATTCATGTACATTTACCGGCCATTACGCCCCCGGCAGAGTAATCTTTATATTAATCCATATACTTCATTCTGCCACCCCCGGAGGTGGTTAGAGACTTAACGGTTTACCACCCGCTGCGCTGGAGCCACGGAGAGCACGGAGAAAGGATTAAAGGATGTCTCTCGCAAAGGGTCGAACACAAAATGGCATCCATGCCAGTGTTCGACACTAACGCCTCCGTGCGTGTCGCGCAACGGCGCAAAGAGAGGTTAAAGGAGAGAGTGTGTGTCCCCGTGAAGACGGGGATCCATATGATGCGCATGGTACAGGGCGGAAGCCTTAACTCTTCAGCCCCAGGCAGAGTAATCTTTATTTTAATTCATATACTTCATTCTGCCACACCGGAGGTGGTTTATAAACTTTACAGGTTTGCCACCCGCTTCGCCGGGGGCGCGAAGCTGATGGAGGCGTCCGGACAACTTATGGAGCCGTCTGTTCAGTACAAAATGCCATCTGTTGAACAGAAAATGGCGTCTGTTTAACGTCTGGAGCCGCCTGTTCAGTACACAATGCCGCCTGTTTAACGTATGGAGCTGTCTGTTCAATACACAATGGCGTCTGTTTGATGTCCGGCAGTGCCGGTTCAATTATTCCCGCTGTATGCTTTTTATTCTGTCAGGTTAATGTTAATGATGTGATCGGGGAGGGGACTGTTTTTATAAACCGGGAAACGGGGTGCAGGTAACCGCCCCGTGATCCCGGTTATGAGGTTATTCTGTTTTTTCTTCAGCTGCTTTTTGTGTTTTCTGATTTCTGTTTTTTATGTATCTCTTCCTGTAATAATCGCTTGTATAGCCCCTGAGCCGTGCATTGTCATGCACGAATACATAAGCCGCGTGGCTTTTTAATTCCTTCATTGCATTAAAGAGGTGTGTGTATGCCTGGTCCCTTAACCTGAGTGAAGCGCTGTTAAATGCCCTGGCTGTGCTTACTGCGCCCAGCAGAGCGGCCATATCCCTTGACATCTGCTCCGCTGTTTCGAGTGCAGTGATATCGTATTTTGCCTCTTTAAGAAATTCAATATTCTCCTGGCCGAAGACCGAGATGTCACGAAGGGACTGCATCATGGACGCGTTGCTGTTGCCGCTGCCGAGTCTGTTTATTTTTGATATTGCAGCGGAGTTGTTCCTGAAAACAAATTTGAGCGAACGCACAAGGTCCCTGCGGAACGCGTGTGCCATGGGCGATTTTTCGTTCCATTCCTTTTCAGACGCGGTATCCGCGGAATCCGATGTTGCCCACCTGGACTGTGCCTCACGCAGTGTATCTATGCGGGCAGGGATATCCTCCACAAGCGTCCAGTCAAGGCCGTTGGCAGTGAGCTTTTCCCTGTCATGGATGCACCAGTTGAAGATATTTTCAGCCTCCTGCAGGTATACCCTGATGGGAATACCTGCAGTTTTTAGAATTTTTTCCTCCGGTATTAAGCGGATTGTACTGAGTTTTGATGAGTAATGATCAATATGGTTCATAATACCTCCTGTTTTTATACTCTATTAGAGCTAATTAGTGCATTTATACCGCCTTTAAGTGTTTTGTAAAGCAGAATTTACACATTTATAGTGTTTTTTTGAAAAAAAATGGAGTTTTTTGCAGTTTTTATGCCGCTTCCAGTTAATTGCAGGGATTTATGAACTTAACGGGTTTGCCACCCGATGCGCTGGAGAAGCGGAGTACACGGCCCCCAGCCGATAAACTTCGCTTGTTAATATATCATATCCGGCGTCCCCCGGCGGGGGCTCTACAACCTGTTTGTTTTAAAGAGTTTTTTTTGTGATTGATAAAGTTTTAGTAGCCCCCTTTGGGGGACGCCGCTGTCTATTCATTAACAGGATTATGTTTATCGGCTGGGGGCCGCATAGTACGTTTGGGATTCAACACACAAACGTATAGGTCACTCTATGTCATACCCACGGTGTTATACTACCTTCATGATTTATCATTTGTGTTTCATGAAATTATGTTTAATGAAGGGGTGTATTGATGAACAAACAGAATCCGGGCGGGCTGGCCGGTAAAATCAGCGAACTGCTTGTGGTTCCCGATGAACTTTTTATTTCGGACGATGCGGTAACTGGTGAGGTTCTGAAGAAGCTGAAGAACAGGATGCACGATGATATTGCCGAAGCGTTCGGCGGTCCCACCTCGGACGGAGGGTATATTATAGACGGTGATCTGGCGGATGAGACGCCCGAAAGGAGACTTTCGTTTCTGCAGTACCTGCATAAAAAATATGAGAAGAAGGTACAGGGGATCAGGTCCGGGTGATAGACTGGTCCATTCCTGCAATGTGCAGGTTAATTCAAACACCGGAAGTGACTTCATGGGCAGATTCAATTAACCGGTTTAACTTGTGTGTAATAAAAATCAATCACACAAGGAGATACATATGTCAAATGAATCAGGTTTCAACTGGAAGTATCTTATTCCGGGTTACGGTATCTATCTAATCAACAAATCAGAGATGCAGGGGAAGGGTAAGTTTATAGCTCTAAATGTTATTATAATTCTTATTGTCCTGGGAATTATCGGAAGCGGCCCGGAGAATACAACTACTGCATCTTCAGGCGGCAGTAATGTGCAGACATCAGAGCAGGGCGCACAGGAACAGACATCTGCATGGAAAGTCGGGGATACAATTAAAACTGAAAAGTTTGAAATCAAAGTATCCTCTGTTACTAACAGAGGCAGTGTGGGCGGGCAGTATCTAAGCGAAAAGGCTCCTGATGGGGCTGTGTTTGTTGTTGTAAACTTCAGCTATAAAAACATTTCAAAGGAACCTGTAACGTCGTTCAGTATGCCTGAAGTGAAGATTGTTGATCCTAACGGAACAGCATACGATGAAGCAGTAGCAGCAACCGGTTATTACCAGACCGAGATTGACCTTAACAAGAAGAGTCTGAGCGACCTTAATCCCGGGATTACACAGAAGGACGCGATCGTGTTTGAAGTATCCAAAGATTTATGGAAGAGCAATGGATGGAAGCTTGTTATTGATGCTGATGAAGACCTGGAGGTTGTTATTAAATAGTCATCGGAACTGTTTATACCAGGGGATTATACCCCTGGTAATTCCGGGAGGTTGCCAATGCCAGGTGTTAATATACTTGAAGATTTTGATTATGATATAACGGACGATGAAGAGAGGATACTTGCAAGCCTGCGTTATATGGATGGATCTTGCTGACGAATATAAACTTCTACAGAGCGTAAGATATACAGGTCAATTGATGACATTGCTGAAAATAAAACCATCATTTGACCTGCCGCAGATCATTGTTAATGCAGGCAAAGGACCTATACCAGCAGGTGTGCACAACGACACAGAAAAGACCATGTCAATGCTGCTGTTAATGCTTAATAAATCCGATTCTGCTGAAAGTATTATAACGGATATAAGGTGCAGAACAGCCATTAAAGACAAACTTATTTCATGCCTGCGGGAAAATGAAACAGGGCTTGAGAAGGTTATTTCGGGACTTATGTTGATGAATCTGAAAAATTACCAGTCCGGGATTAAGGATGCGGTTGAAAAACTGATATTAATTAAACATACAGCCAGATTGGGAGCGGGGCGAAATAACAAAGGAGACATATCTATTGATGAAAGGCTTGAGAATATTGAAAATATTTTAGACATGATTTTTTCAGAATACTATCGTGATTTTACTGACACAGATTTTTTTGAAGCATTCAATAATAAACTGCGCATTCTTTTCGATGACAATAAAATTGAACGGCTTATTGAGTCAATGAATGAGGGCGGCTGGGATTTAAATATCAGGTTACTGAAACACAGCATAGTTTACGGTTCTGAATATATCAGAATTATGGCTAAAAATCGGGAAATTGAAAAACAGCCTGCTTTTGTAAACTATGGGGTAAAAGGATCAATACTACGGTTTAAAGTTCTTGAGATATTTGCAAAGGAATATATTCCTGCTAACCAGGTGACACTTAAGAAGCTTAACAGACTTGTAAGGAACTACTTTACAGCATCAACATGGCGAAAAAAAACAATCTGTATGCTGAAAACAGTCAATTATTACCGCAATACCTTCAGGTTATTACTTGTACCCTGTAAGGATGCCAGCATGAAACTCCGTAACCTTTCGGGGAATGACTGCACTGCTGACATGGATTTTCAATTGATGAATCCCGCATCTTCATTTTATAAAATCATCTATTCCGGTAACTGGGTGGGATATATCTCTCTTATTAAAGTGAATACGCCGGACGGCATTAAGGCTGCCCTTGTTGATGTTATTAATATAAATAGTGTATTGATTGATGCCGGACTTAACATTGAATCACTTTTTGAAGGATTCGCCGGTGGTTTAATAGATAATTTTTATGAAAAAGAATTGAGATACCTGCTTATACCGTCATTAGCATTTTTACTGTCGAACAGTGATACAGACTCAATATACTACCGATACGGTAAATATCCTAAAATAAAAGGCCCTTTAAGACTGGTCTGCGGGGAAGGGGAGGAATATGTGGAGAATGACAGTTCCTGCTTCCAGTCACTTGAATCAGAAAAATTCATCATAGTACGTGATTTTGAATTACATGGGCAGGCGGTTCTGCCTGGGTGTGAGTGAGATGTTGCGAAAGCCCTCTAAATCCCCCAGAGGAGGACTTGGAAAAATTTCTGTAATAAGAAATTAATCTGGATTGATGATTTCTTTACTTTCTAAAAGCTGCCTTGCAATGACATTGAGTCGTTTGTCGGTATTATCAGGTTGTCCTTTGATTAATAGATTATTGTCAATATCAGTTTTTATTAAACAGTTAATACATCTGAAACTTAGGTGAGGGCTGTAATATACAGAGATATTTTTTTTAGTAAATGAATTTCTAATATTTGAAATGGCAATTCTTGCATTTTCACCAAAGCAAATAATTTTTTCTACATGTGATACTTCTTGAATAAGGCGATTGATGTTTTCTGGATTTAATAATTCATTTTTATTGGCTTCAGTAGAATTAGTTTTGCTTTTAAATTTAATACCATCAAATGCATTATTGATGTAATATTTCTCTCTTTCTTTTGGAAATTCAACGGCACGTAATTTGTTTAATTTCTCTAATAATTGTAATAAATTATTACCTGTCTTGCCAGCACAAGGTTTTGTTGCTTTCTCTTCTTCTTGACCAGGGCATGAAAATAGTAATAGAATTTTATTATGTTCATTTTCTTTATAGCATGACATTGTTTTTTAATCCTCACATTTTTAAATTATATTAAATCAATTTGTAAGCATGAAGCAAATCATCATAACCCCAGACCTGACCGTGTTTAGGATTTCCCTTTTTAGATAATTTATCAACATAGTATAAATCATTTTTGTTTTTTTTGAGGACCTGCAAAACAGTGTTTTTCAATTCTTCATATTCATTCATCAATCCTTTGGGATGATCGCCCCAGGCTACTATTACAGTTTTATGTTTTGATGTGAATTCTTCTATTGTTTTTAAATTTGCTTTATCAATTATCCCGGAGTCTTTTGAGACATGCTTTTCGGAATATGTTTCATAGTAAGGAATTAAATTAAGAATGATAACAGTTCCAATCTTTTTAAATTGCTTAAACTTTAACCTGTTTCTGTGAATATATGTGCTAACAGTGTAAACCGTCTTGTCAGAGATATCTTTTGTTGCCCTGCTGGGATTCTTAAGAATGACAATGATACTTTCTTTTTTTGTTTCATCAATCGTAAGAGTGAGCCATAATCTTTTATTCTGTTCAACTATTCGCTTATCTGCTTTCTTTATTACAAAGTCAGGATGATTATAAACAGGTTTTTTCATAAATGTCCTTTATTTTCTATTAAATCACATACTATATGAATTATTTAGATTTCTCACATGCGTTCAAAATGACAGTATTCTTTGCCCCTTTCGCGTCTTTGACCCTTTGCGAGCAATTCTTTGCAGAGTCTATGATACTTAAATTATCATGTAATGTCAATAGGCATTAGTACACCTTCCAGGTCATGCAGTTCAGTACCCCTCCGAAATGCGAAAGGCTTGATACCGGGACAGGGACAAGAGTGCAGTCTTTAGCATATTTGCTGAATACATTATATGCTTCGATATCCGAAGGTATATTGTAAACCGGAATGAATATTGTTTTCCCGATCCATAAAAAATTTATATGGTTACCGAAAGCGCTGTACATGCCGTCTGTTTTGCCATCACAGAGTATGGCATTGGGGACATCGGCAAATTTTATTTTTATATCGGCCTGTTTTATTATCGCTTTCTTTATTGATTCTATATATCTGCATTCAGAACCCATATATGGCGGGTACTGTGAAATTGCTACTGTATCATGTGAAATAAACCTGACTGTTCCATCGACATGACCTGTATAGTCCCCCGGCTCTTCATTTATAATAACCAGGTTATTAATGCCCAGTACAGAGCTGAACATGGCCCTGATTTCGTTCACTGTGAGCTCAGGATTGTCTCTGATGATCCTTTTTGTAACTATGCCTGTGCCAAGGCCGTTATGTGTTAAATTGCCTATGTCCCATACAAGGGGGAGGTGAACTATTTCCCTGCCATAAATGCGGGCAAGTTCGCAGCCTGCCTTATGCTGTCGCCTTGCTTCGGTTTTAGTAAGATAAGATGGTGAGTAAACCGGTTTAATATAAACCGTTTCCTGTGAAAAGGTGCGTGCCGGAACCGGCGCAAAATCCTTGATCCAGATATCTGACAATCCGGGTATTGTATGGTACTTTATATCCAGTGGATCATCAAAATCTATTACATTTACTTTTGTGCGTCCGGTCACTATAATACTCAGTTCGGGGTCACTGCCTGTTTTTTTTAATGTCAGCAGTTTATTTACTATTACATTAAAATCATCGACAATATGTTTCATGTTAAACTGATTTGCTGTTATATTGTCATGGCAAATATTATATTTGGAAAAATTACATGGGTATATAAGAGCAACTGCCTCTGGTTCTTCCCATTCAGGGATAAGATGGTATGGACCATTCTGAGTTTTGCGCATAATATCTCCTTAGAAAAATTTTATTGAAGAATACTTAATAAAGAAGGAGAATGTGAGTTTAACCTGCTAAATAAAAAAGAAATTTCTAAATAAAATTCAGGATCTATTTCATCATCTTCTTCATATAACCTGAACAGCCGATTTGCGAGGTCTGAATCGTTTATTACAGGAATGTTGGTGGTAACGGCTGATACAATTAGTTCATAAATATCTTTTTGAGAGCGTTTCATTGCGATTACAGGCGGGTCTACTGACCCCCGATAATATCTCAGTATTAAACCACATGTTGTAGAATTGATTATAGCGATATTAACCGGCGTATAATCTTTTATTAATGAAACTTCATTATGCATACTACTGTTGGCCTGGCTCATTAAGCATTCTTCAGATGATCTTGATGAAAATTTTTCGCATATATCATCTGCTATGCGGTTTTTTTCATCTATAACAAGCCATGCTTCATTTATATGCTCCAGTATATATGGCAGATTATGAATCGGAATTTTTCTTTCCAGCAGGTTTCTAAGAATACGTGTTATATGGCCCAAGGTAATTCCATTTTTGTTCATTTCAGATAACAACAAAGGATACTCAGTGCATGTTGAATCGATCAGACTGCTTACTGAATCCAGAGTTAATACAGATGATAAATTGCTGATAATGGTCTGCGTTAAGTGAGCCATCAATAATGTATGTATATCAAAAGTCTTTATTCCGCGTGCAGTGATTATTTTTTTATCTTTTTTTTTAATCCAGAGAGAATTGGCGGCGTAACATGGATCATTAAATGCAACACATTCTATTTCATCTTGTAATTTATTAAACTGATCGTCAGTTTCAGGGATACAGAAAATGTGATCTATTAAGAATTTGAACCTGCCACATACAATCGACTGTATTTTAATAACATATTCTAAGTTATCAAGTTCCGGATCATCACGGTAACGTATCTTGGGAATTATAATGCCATATTCATGGGTGATCCGACTTTTCATATTGTCATTTCGCTTTAGAAATCTTTGGTTATTCTTTGATGTAAAATATTTTATCAATCCTGAACCGATGTTTACTTCAATGATTTCATTATTTAGTAATTTGTAATTTTCATCTATTTTATTCACAGTCCCTCCCTAAAGCTGTTATAAAATATGCCAGCTGAGATACAATATAGCATGTATTTTTATTACAGCACAGGAAGTGACTTCCTGTTTAATGCAGAAAGGGTGCTGTATATTTATATATAAAAGGGGTATAATATGAATGCAGGTTTTATAGGATCGGGAACACTCGCATCGATTCGTTATTCTGAAAAGAAAAGATTACAGTAGTAAAACCGGTTTATGCGATGGGTAAAAAACTTACATTCCTTGCTGCCGCAGACCTTCATGGGAACAGGCAGGCATATAAAGGTCTGGCCTATCACGCGAGAGGGCGTGATGTTGACCTTGTTATTCTTGCCGGTGACCTGACACGTTACAGGGATGATGCACTGGAAGAGGAAATTTTAAACATTCTAATAACTATCAGGAAACCTGTTCTGTTTGTAATGGGTAATGATGATGCTTGCGAATGGCGGAACGAGCATAACCTTGTTAATCTGAATATGATAAGATACGTTTATAATGATATACCCTTTGCCGGGTACCAGTATTCAAATCCCTTTGCAGGGGGTGACTTTGAAAAGACCGAGGCTGAGCAGGCAGAGGATTTTAAGACTTTAAATGATATTGTTGATTGCAAAACAGTTCTTGTAACACATAATGCCTGTTATGGTATTCTTGATGAACCTGATGCGGGCAGGCATGAAGGGGGGAGGGGGCTGCATGACCTTTGCGTTAATGCTGAACCGAAATTCCATATATGCGGACATATTCATGAATCTGCAGGTGTACGGGACAACCATTTTAATGTGTCATGGCCAAAAAGAAAAGAGATAGTGAAGATTGAATATTATTCCGGCATGTATGAGTTTATAAGGAATAAATAATATGATAAGAAGATCAAAACCGTGGAGCAAGCTGCAAAGACGGCTGTATAACATTATCAGCGATGACATTGATCTGCAGATCCATTGTGTTGTTTACCCGATGAATTCAAATTACGGAAGCACGGGCCTGCCAAGGTACTTTATCACCCTTGATAAAGAGATTATATGGGATTACCCGGCTGATTTTGTTAAAGCAGGGAATCATACTGAGATGGATTATGAATACCCCTACAACACTGAGGTATCGGAAATATCGGATCTTATTGAGGAGTATATCAATACTCCCGGCAAGGACTTAACCGATATGGTTTTTGAAAATGACAGGTGGGGCCTGACTGACATACTTAAAGCTTCTGACAGAAGAGTAGGGAAAAGAAGGCTGGAGGTTTTGAAGAGATCCCTGAAGAGCGAAGCAGCAAATATTATCATAAACAAAAGATATAATTCTTTACTCTGATATTAAATCCGGCACCGGTATTATCAGGGCAAGTATTGTATTTACTGACAGCGATAGTATAACCGCAATGTTCAATGCAATCAGGTCTTTAAATCCAGATACTGATAAGAAATGAGATGTTGAATAATATTCGCGGAGTATAACAGCAATTGCTGATACAAGAAACAAACCTGTCATTGCCAAACTTTCATAGAAAAAAAGATTAATTAAACCATGATATGCTCCGGCCATGTCGGTTTTCAATATTAGTTTTTTCCTTTTGATATTTGCCTCTTCAATAGATATTTCCCCGTTGGCAAGACCTGCATCAATTGACATCTGCCTGCCCGGCATTGCGTCAAGAGTAAACCTTGAAGTTATTTCAGCCCGGCGCATAATGTGATATTTGAAAAGTATATAGTAAATACAAAAGATCAATCCTGTAATATAAAACCACAATACGGGATTACTCTGCAATGATGCTGTTTGAATGATTTTTTCAAACCATACAGGGCCGGTCGATGATCTGAGAACTGCTTCCTTGAAAATCAGCAGAACTATTAATGTCTTGATGAAAAATACCGGTAAAAGAAAATATTTAATTTTCAGATTATCAGGTCTGAAAGTATATAATAAGATAGCCAGTATTATCCCTGCAAAAACAAGGCCAGTCATAATATTGAGCGCTTTGCCGCTGATTGGAATAAACAGTGAAACAGACACAGCAATAAAAAGAATGCCCGGTATTCTGTTCACAATGTTCTGTTTAAGATTTATCATGCTTTTACCTTCCTTTATCAAAAAGCGGTATCGCTCTAAATATGCAGTCTCTATCATCCGTAAGTTTATCTTCTGTTGTTACCTTTGCCCAGGTCGCACCGTGGTCAGGGAGTGCCATGAGATAAAGGATATTTCCGGGGATAATGATCTCCCTGGTCCAATGAAGAAGCTCATTGCAGTTGTGCTGTATGTAGAGTTCACGGAGCGAACTGTAATACCGGACTGGTTTTTCATCGCAGGCATAACAGTAATAGCCTTTTTTATTTTTTGTAGCATAGAGGTCTATGCACCGGAGCATGTCCCAGCAGCCTTTTCTGTGAATTGCTGCAACTGTGATGTCGTTCCACCTTATCCATATTTCAAGCTGGCGGGTCACACCTTTGAAGTAGTAATGATAATCATCCTTTTTGTCCTGGATAAATATTGAATCAAGGGATTCAGTTCTGATCCATTCCCTGAACCAGGCCAGGGCCCAACGTCGCTGGATTGATATTTTTTTATTTATTTCCATAAATCGACCCTGACTTTTTCTATATCAATAGCTTTTGAAGGGAAGAGGGATCTGATATTGGTGATAAACTTTTTCCGCAGTTTTTCTTCGATATCAAGCATGGCACTGCAAATTCCGTCCCTGTCACCAATATAGAAAATATCAATATACCTGGAGATAGAGAGTCTCATATTTATCCAGATTCTTAACCATTCAAAACAGTCCACAATATACATCTCTTTGACTGATTTATAATACAAAGGTTCAATACGGTCACAGAAGAAGTAACCATTGTCGGGTTTGTAATCCAACACAGCGTCTAAATCAAGAATCATATCGACCGGTTTGCCTTCATGCCAGGCCCATACAACAATACCGCCGTCATCGACCTGCAGCGTTAAAAGGTCTTTTGAAATACCGTTAAAATACCAGGTTTTGCCTTTTTTATAAGGAGCCCTGATCAGCGGAACAGAAAACTGCCTGTTATTCTCATGTACCCAGGTTTCAAAGAGACTATATATATTTTGTTTTGATCTGCTCATCATGATACAAAATGTATCATGTTATTAAAAATATGGAAGGAAGTGACTTCCGGGGTTGAATTCAATAACAGCCCTGGCACAGTGCATCCACCCGGAGGGGGTAAATTCCGAATGAATTATTATTGACATATCACCATTAAGCTTTATTTTAATAATTGAAGAGGAAATCTATGGAAACAGTTACATTGACAAAGTCAGAACTTAAAGCACTCGTCAGGGAAACAGTTAAGGAAACTCTTGCCGAAATCATGACAGATAAAGCTGAACTGCTCGAAGCGATGGAGGATTATTCATTCGGCAGGCTGATGGAGGAGGCTGATAACGGAGATTTTGTGAGTGAAGAAGAGATTCATAAGGCGTTGAATTCCTGATATGGATATGCTTTATACTAAAAAATTTCTGAAAGATGTTGAGTATACGCCTGATAAAAAAGTCAGGCAGAATATTGAAGATTTTATAAACAGTATTAAAAACTGCACCAGCCTGTCTGATCTTCCTGGAATCCAGAAAATGACAGGTTATGATAATTATTACCGTCTACGCATTGGCGACTACCGGATTGGTTTTAAACTGGAAAACAATACCGTAACCCTACTGCGTTTTAAACATAGAAAAGATATCTATTCAGTCTTCCCCTGAACAACTCATTTTTTAACATATCATCGGAACTGACTTCCTGTGATTATGAATAACGGTTTGTCATATTTACCTCATTAAATGCCGGAGGTGGTCCGGCAAAGGCCGATTTATTTCCGTATTGCGGGCCTTAAAATCAGCTAAAAAGGAGTCTATATATGTACCCCATTCAGAAGTATCTCCTCGAAAAGATGAAGGAACAAGGCATCAGAAAATCAGAATTAGTTAAAAGAGCCGGATACGGCAATATTTCGCGCGGATGTAAACGTTTTGATGATTTGATTAATGGAAGAGTATACAACAAGATGCTGATTGATAATCTTCACCTTGCGCTCGGCGTGACGAAAGAGGAGGTTGATAAAAAACTGCTTGCAACAAAACTTGAAATTACGCGTGAAATCGAAGAGGAGAAAATGCGTCAAAGCGATTTTGAACGTAGAAGTTTTGTGCTGTTTTTATTCTGCCATACTGAACAAAATAGACCATCCTCAATCTGGCTCTGCGCAATGTTAAAAGCGGACATGCTTAGAATAAGAAGGCTGCCGCTGTATATAAACACATTTCCTGTTGATATGCAGAGTGCTGCAATTAAAGATTTAATTGCTGAAATATTAAATCGTAATAATGGAGAGATCCCATTATTCGGTAAGATTATCTGTTTTACTGTTAAACGTTTTTATGATGATATCGAATCTGAACGGGAAGTGTATGATCTCCAGGGGAACCCTATTCCTGACCCGCCCGATGAGTATCGTCAAATATCCATGGGTAAATCAATGCTTACCTGGAAAGGCAGAGACCTTCAGCCTTTGTTAAGGGATTTATGATAGAGGGATATAAAGGCAGGAAGTGATTTACTACGTTTTTTAAAAATAAAATGTATGTTAGTTGTATTATGAAATTTGAAGAGCATTGCGCTGAATCTGTTGTTTTCTTTGGTGAACCTTTTGAATATGTTCACCGATGGCTTGATGAGTTCGCGGGGAAGAAACCTTACGGGATGAAACACAGGAGGCTGCGGCACCACCTGGCCGGGGTGAGGGAGGTTGAAAGGATATGGGGAACTGCTGCAGCAGGAGCAGCAAAGCAGCACATTATCTCTGACCTTATAATGGAAGGATGGCAGGAGGGGGACCACTTTCCGCTGGATGAAAATGATTATGTGAAGATGGGGTTGTTTTAATATGAAACTATCTGAATTTAAAAACACAAAAAAATTTCTCACCATACTGTTCAATTTTTTTAAAGAGAACGGTATAATCTCATCAATTGAACCTGTTGAAAATTATGACAGGCTGCTTGAAAGAATTCTTGAGTGTGAGTTAAGCAACATAAGCTATTATCCCGGAATGTACTGTGCTGATTTTAAACTGCGTGAAAAAATTGAAAAGGGTGAGGTCTATTATTTTATATTCGGAACCGGTGATGAATCGGCTTCTCTACTCATTGATCTTGGAGAGAGGGATCTTTCAAGTTTTTTTAACTTTACATGGAATATCGAAAAACATCCCCCATATTTAAAAGATTTTATTGATGATAACGGTGGAATAAAACTTGAATCTGAAGTTCCGGGGTATGATTCTGAGCCCCTGGAAGAGAAGGACGTTATCAGCTTTGATGATTTCAAGGAATACCTTGATAAAAACAGGGAACAGGGGAGGCTTGTTATCGTTGAAGTGGAATAAGTAAATAGACTTATACACCGGAAACAGCTTCCTATGTTTTGAAATAATTGTATGTTATATTGACTTTATCAAATGCCGGAGATAGTTCCGGCAGGGCCGATTTGTTCCATATTGCGGGCCTTAAAAAACAGCTAAAAGAGGAGACAATGGAAAATAAAGATTACTACATTTTTGAAGAAAAAGAAGAATACCCGCGTAAACCACAGGATGAGATTGACAGGGAGAATCAGCAGCTTTCAGAAAACCTTCATCTGATTATTAACAATTCAGAGCGTATTTATAAACAGGAAAAATATTTTTACATACAGCTCTCTTCAGCAGTAATTGGAACTACAACTACAGGCGGCCGGTTTATGCCGTTAGGCGTACTTCTTTTAGTCTGGGAGGGGGGCCATCTTAAAGATATATGCCCGCATTGCGGCGGAACTGTTTATATAACAGGGGCAGCGGGTTCCGCATTAAGCGGAACACATTTCTGGTATGGCTATTGTGTAAAATGTAAACAGAGAGTAACCGGCCGAGGCAGCGGTTTCAGCCGGATATGGGGACCTGCTTTTGAAATGAAAAGTAAATATCCGAACAGAAGGATTATTAAGCGTTATAATCTTAAATCTGAAAAATGGTATGATAAACTTACAGAGAAGAGGAGGCCTGATGAAATAATTCAAGATAAAATCGAAGGCTCAACGATTGAGGAGCTTGTCTCTTTTCTTAAATCGGTGGATGGTATCGCTGATGAAAAATAACAGTTTTAAACCTGCGTCAGTTGAGGCCTACTGGATAACACCCGACGGAGTGATTCTTCCTGTGGTTAATACCCATATCGATATGATATTTGATAATCCTTTACTTTTCGGGTTAACAGAGGATTATATTTATACTGTTTATGACGGTTACAATGAAGCATACCGTATAGAGGGTAATGCGAGAAGGGAGATACTTATTGATCTGTTCAAAAAAGGCTGGATAAGGGCAAGAAAGTACCACAGGCCATACAGATGGACCATAAATGTTTTTTCGGTTACAGATTATTCAGCTTCTATTTTAAAGAAATTCGCTTCGGCATTGATTGAAAAAGGGCATTCGTTATATGATGAAGTGCTGCTGGACACATGGACCGGGAGGGGAAACTATATACTTGAGGATTTGCAAGGCGATATAAAAAGTATTCCTATTGATAAAATTCTGGAATAAAATAAAAGGGAAGTTTCAGATATCTGAAAAACTGACTGCTATTGCACTGGCCTGGCTGAACTTTTTTACTATTGGCTCCTGCAGTGTCATTTTTTTACCCAGTTCATATATATAATCATTTGCTTTACCGGTGTTATACTTTTTGCCAATATCAGATCCGGGATCATGAATGCTGATTACCGGGTACAGATCTTTGATAATTACTTTTTTTAACTCTTCATCCCATTCCCTCTTTGCGATAAATACGGGATTATGATTTTTATTATTTTTATATATGCCGTTCTTTTCCATATTTATTATTTCCTTACCGCGGACAACAACTGCCCATATATCTATGTCATGAATTTTCATATCATGGCTCCATTTGATTGAGTTTAAAAGCTCAGGGACAAGATTGACATTTATCTCTTTTCTTGAATGCACCAGCATATAGATATCTGACCATGAAAGCTTTGAGTAATTAATCATGGGATACTTTTTAGCAAGTTCCATGGGGATAACCGCATTATCTATTTCGATAAGAAAGATAAAGAGCCTATTAAGAGATTTTGAATTTTGCAGAATTTCGGAATACTTTTCAGCCTGGGCAAATGAAATCGTGTTATTTTTTATTTTTGCTTCAATTACGATATGAAACCGGTCATTTATGATTTCAATATCAGTCCTGCCATTATCAATGTTGTCCTTTTCAAAATAGAACCCGGTTTTAAGGAATTCACTTTTTAATATTTTATAATTTTTACCGGGAAAGGAGTATCTGAGCAGCTGGTTTAAAAGTGTTATGTCCTTATACAGCAAAGATGACAGCATCCTTGTAAGGGCAGTTTCATTGCTGCCCATAACATCAAATATGGAGTGTATTATTCTTTCTTTCATGATGATATGATAATTCAATCTTCTGTTTTATATTCACAGGAAGTGAGTTCAGGCGTTAATTCACTTCTCATATACTCCCAGGCTTTCCTTTAGCATATTAATCATCGCATTGCGTACATCAGGAGGGGAGAGGATCTCCACATTGCTGCCGTATATAACGAACTGTTTGCAGAGAAAAAGATAATCTGCAATGGAAAATTCCGCCTCGAACCATTTCCCCTCTTCGACCAGTATTGTTTCAGGATCGAGAGGACTTATGATGCTCTCTATGACAGAAGCTGCCTCTTTTCTATACCTGATCCGTATTGTTACCGGCCCGGAGTCTGATATGAAAGCGCTGAGTGCATCTTTAAACAACTCCTCTACCGGGGGTATGTGCCACTCCCTTGCATAGGACTTTTCAAGAACAGTAAGGTCCCTGATCCTGTCGGCAAGGAGAGAAAGGTGTTTTTTCTGGGTCGGGTCCCAGGCCGCGAGATAGAGATTGTTGTTTCGGAACAGAAAATAATAGGGGCAGAGCTTCCATCTATTTATCCTGTATCCTTTATTGGTCACATAGTTGAACTGTATCATCCGTTTTTCGACTACGGCAAAATAGATACGGGCAAGGGTCCAGAGTGCCCTGTCGGGCATGGCTTCTATGAATTTTTTAAGTACCATATCGCGGCCTGTATCTTTGACGACAAAGTCGGCGTAGACCCTGGCTATTTTAAGCTGTGTTTCAATATCAATATTTGCAGCAACAGACATGGATGTTTTACCCTGGGCCTTGTCAATGTCGATGCCAAGGTCTTTTTCTATATTGTTCTCGATATATTTTCGGACCTGGCTGTCGTCAAGGGGCTTCTCCATTTCATCCTCGGAAAGAAGATCGGCAAGCTTGTTCGCGTTCCATGTCTCTTCTCCCTGTGATGAATATTGAAGCAGGGCAAGTATATGCAGGTATCTTTTAAGCACGTTAATTTTACCCTCGGGATTTGGAAAAGGCTTTTGATCATGTTCAATCATTTATGATACCTCATGAATAATTTATTGGTAGGAAGTCAATTCCTACCGTTTTTAAATCTATTGTATATTGTGAGAAGATAACCGGACTGATTATTATTTAAACAGCGCTGATAGTTTAAGTCAACTGATTTTAAAAGAGTAAATATGGACAGATATAATGATTAAAAAATTTGACCAGGCGCCAACGCCCCCGGCAGAGTAATCTTTATTTTAATTCATATACTTCATCCTGCCACCCCCGGAGGTGGTTTGTAAACTTAACAGATTTGCCACAGAGGGTCGAACACATACCGGCATCCTGCCGGTGTTCGACACTAGCTCATCCTTGAGCGTCGCACAATGGCACGGAGAAAGGATTAAAGGATGTCTCTCGCAAAGACGCAGAGTGCACAGAGAAAGATAAAAGAAGGTCTCTCGCAAAGGCGCTAAGACGCAAAGAGAGGATGTTGGAATTATTTTTATCATCCTCGTGCAGACGGGGATCCACAGGCTGCGCATGGTACGGGCTGCTAAATGAACTCAACAGGATTTCACCACCCGCTGCGCTGGAGGAACGGAGGTCATCAATAGGGAAAGAATGACCGGGGGGAATGATGCCGGCTTCAGCCTCGCTTCTCTGCAGATTGTTTTTCGAATATTATAAAAAAAGCTTGCAGACATATTATATTGTAATAATCGTTAAAATAGTAGAGGTTATTATGAATTCTGAAATCATTTTTTATATAGAGGAATCTCTTGATGGCGGTTTCGAGGCCCGGGCCCTTGGCTTTGACATTTTTACAGATGGTGATACCGAAGATGAATTAAAAAGAAACATTAAAGATGCGGTTCATTGTCATTTTAATGAAAAAGAGATACCTGGTGTAATAAAACTTCATTTTGTAAGAGACGAGGCCCTGGCCCTTTGAGAATTCCGAGAGATCTTGATTACCAGGACGTCATAAAATATCTTGCGTCATTTGGATATGTTGTGACCAGGCAGACGGGTAATCATATAAGATTGACCTCCGCGATTAATGGCGAACATCACATTACTATTCCTGCACACCGGCCAATAAAGATCGGCACATTAAATGCAATTCTTATGAGCATTGCTGAACATCACGGCTATACAAAAAATGAATTATTAGAGAAGCTGTTTGGTTAATCTGCCGGTATATGCTTCGCCACCTGCAGTAACCTGAACTTAACTGGCTTCACCACCCGCTGAACATGGTACTGGCTGTAGCCTGGACTTAACAGTCTCTCGCTAAGTCGCAAAGGCGCAAAGGGAAGTGAGTCTGTCATCCTCGCGGAGGCGGGGATCCATATGATGCGCAAAGTACGGGCTGATGCCTTAACCGCATGCCCTCCTCCGCCCTTCGGGCACCTCCTCCCGTTTTGAAGAACTGAAGGGGAGAAGGGGAAACCTGTAAAGTATTTTACCACCCGCTACGCTGGAGCCATGGAGAGCACAGGAGAAAGGATTAGAGGATGTCTCTCGCAGAGGCGCAGAGTGCACAGAGAAAGATAAACGAAGGTCTCTCGCAAAGGCGCGGAGGGAGGCAAGGGGGATTTTTACTCAGGCAACTCCAGGTTCCTGTTCACATACAAACGTATAGGTCACTGTGTGTCGTACCTGGTGTGGTATTATATGTTTATCAACAGGATAATGCCTGGTGATAACATACTTTAACTGGGGTCCGTTACATGAAATGCAGGGTTCATTATGATAATGACGGTGAGAGTCTCTACTTTGACATTGACGAGTGCGCCGCTGAAATCTGCCATGAAAAAGTGATGCTTGAATTAGCCGCGCGCGGGCTGGAAGACAGGCTGGATTCTATCAGGATTGACGTCTCGTGGCCTGTTGTCCACAAAGCTATGGTCTTTATGATACCTTGCTGGTATAATGAAAAGACCGGCGAACTGCAGGGGCGCAATTTTGTGTGCGGCCTGCTGCTTGGGACTGTGAAATTGTGCCTGCTGCCCGTTTCTGCTGTTGTGGAGTATATCACTGGCAGAGGCCTGCGGTACAGGATTGTTATGATGGATTAGGGGGGATTGATTTACTACACATACGCATAGGTCACTGTATGTCATACCTGTTGTGGTACCTTATCCATAAATACAATAACCGGAGGAATTTATTCTATGAAAGGACTTTTTGTAATCTGCTTATCAGTACTTATTTTTGCAGGCTGTGCCACGGGGTACCAGTCTAACGGATTCCGCGGAGGATTTGAAGATTCACAACTGGATGATAATGTTTTCAAGGTAATGTTTACTGGCAATTCATATACATCAAAAGAGAAAACAAATGATTTCTGTTTAATGAGATGCTGTGAAGTTACTATGGATAACAGCTATAAATACTTTGTAGTAAGTGACAACCAGGATTTCAGTACATCTAAAACAGAGTATGTACCTCAGAGGGATTACCGGGGCAATGTAATTGTACAGGAAAGAACAAGCTCGAAGAAGAAGATCGAATTAACTATTACGTGTTATAATGATAAGCCCAAAACTGAAGTAACTGTTTATAATGCGGAGATGACAATGAAGAATCTGAAGAGGAAGTATGGGGTAGAGTAGGCGCGCGATTTAACACAGGTAAAGTAGCACGCTGCGTTTGCTGGCTGTGAATTGTGGTGTTTCATGGTGTTTAACCTCTTGATTATGCGGTACTGCGGATATGTTGAGGCCGCAGTACTGATTTTTACGTGGTGTATCCTGTAAATTATATGGAGATTTCGTACAAATCAGGTTATATGCCTATAATGGTATAACTTTCCAGTCTGGTCGGACTGTTTTTTTGACCTATGCAAAGTTTCGTGTTTGACAGGGTTGATTAATTTTGTTTAAAAATAAAAAATTATTCTGATTTAGTTTATTGAAAAAAGTTTGATTTGACTCGAGGAGAAATGAAAAAACAAAAATATCTCCAAATATTTACTTATTTAAAAGAATTTTCAAAACTCAGAGATAAACCAGTTAGAGATATTGATACTCAAGAATCGCAATATCCTGAAAAATTATGGCTTAATGATATCGTTGATAATGAATTGTTCGAGAATGTTCTAAGAACTAACTTTGACATCGATAATGATTATTGGATTAAAGTTAAAAAGCCAAAAGAACCTATTAAACCTGCATTTCCAAAATTATCAGGGAATTTACATAAATGGATCGAACCTGCATCTTTAATTAGTCATGAAGAAGAACCTAAGTTAAAAGAATCAATTGAGTATAACGGAGAAACCGTTTTAAGTAATGATTTTCCGGAATTATATGATGAACTTGATAATTATATCAATAATAAATGGCATGATGATTTAAGTAATTATCAGGAAAGCATTAAGGAATATAATATTGAGTTTGATGTTTTTAATCAACTCAATAATATTTATAAGCAATTGTTTAAAATTTATAGCAAAACAGAACAGCTTGGTGAAGAATACGAATTAGTAATTGGAGTAGGGTTATTAAATTTTAAAGAAAATGAGAATCGACCTAAAATATTTAGGCATGTATTGACGCAGCGGGTTGATATTAATTTTGAATATTCTCAAAAGGATTCACAAATTCTTGTTAAACTAAATTTTGAAGCTGCACTTCTGGTAGAGAATGATTTCATTATTGATCTGTATGAACAGTTCGAGGCTCAAAATATCGTTGATGCAGAAAAATCCATTTTAAATTACATCAAGGAAAAAGAGATTGATTCGATCTTCGATAATACGAATATCGAAGAGGCTTTGCAAATGTTCGCTGAACGTATTTCGCCTAATGGAAGTTACATATCTGCAATAGAAAAACCGGCTATTATCAATTTAAAACCTATAATAAGTTTTTCTCCTTGTTTGATCCTTAGAAAAAGAAATACAAAAAGCTTTACTTCATTATATGATAAGATATTGGAAAATATCGAATCTGAAACGGATTCAATTGATATACCTTCAATTAATGACCTAATTTATATTGACCATCAAGATGGAGTTGATTTTTCAAATGAAAGAAATATACAGTTCCCTTCAGACGATGATACTATTTATTTTCCAAAAGAATTTAATGATGAACAAATTGAAATTATTAAGAAAGCAAGTAAAAGCAATAAAGTTCTTGTTCAAGGCCCTCCTGGAACAGGTAAATCACATACTATTGCAAATCTAATTTGTCATTTGCTTGCGCATGGTAAAAAGGTTTTGGTTACTGCATATACAAAGAGGGCGCTTGAAGTATTAAAAGATAAAATACCACCTGAATTTCAAGATTTGACTGTAAATCTTTTAAGCGGCGATTCATCTTCCCTTCAGGATTTGCAATCCAGTGTAAACTCTATTAATGATGAACTTTCAAGAACAGATCTTCGTGAATATGAAAGGGAAATCAATGAGTTGGAAATTCATTTAAAAAGAACAAAAGAAAAAATATCTGCTACGAATAATGAATTTCTTGCGGTTAAAGAAAAAACGACAAGAAAACATGATATAAATAATCAATATACTGGTACATTAACACAAATTGCTGAAAGTATTGAAGCTGATTCTCAACGTTTTGAATGGTACAATGATGATTATAGTGATATAGATGATATTGAGATTATCTCCGATTTGCAACATTATATTGATCTATATGAGAATTATAAGCTTGTTGATATTTCAGATTTTAATTATGAAATCCCCAACAGAAGTAAATTGCCAACAGAAGATCAATTCCTGGAATACAGAACTATTACAGATAAGATTCAAAAACTTAATTTGTCAAACTATGAAAAAAACTTAATAAAATGCGCCAATAATCAAAATTATGACAAGTTAAAATCCATGCTTGTTCAACTGTCAGAAGTATGCCGCCAGATTGAAAGTATTCAAATTGATTTTGTTCAAAACATAATTGATTCATATCTAAAAGGGACTTTATATAGATGGAGACAAGTAATCAACAATTCAACTATTATCCTCCAGAAACTGAAAAATCATGATTTGAGATTAATTGATAAGGATATTGAAGTTTCATACCCCCCCGAGAAAAGTCTTAAGCAACTGAAAAGAGATGCGCAAATTTTACTCACATATATTGATGAAGGTAATTTATTATCAGGTTTAACTTTCGCGCTTAAAAAACCATTTATGCCAAAAGAGATTAAAGAAAGATTATATTTTATAGATGGGATTAGGGTGAACGGAAGTCCATGTGATACTCTTGAAGAATTTAAGGTTGTTTTAAGAGATATTGAAATTCAGCAGGATTTAACAGAGCTTTCAGAATTATGGCATATTGAAGTACCTCGAGGGGATTCGTATTTTAATAAGTTTAACCATTACAACCATATCCATAAGGAAGTTATAGAACTGCTAAAATTAATCGAGCAAACTGAAATTCTTAAAAATGAAATAGAAATTATATCAAATTTTAAAGTGGATGCTTTTAACAGAAGTGATATTGAACACTTAATCAGAGAAACTGAAAATGATCAACTGTTGGCAAATGAAAAATACTGCAAAGAAACATTTGGGGCTGCAGAAGCATATTTAAACCATAACGATCATCATCCAATTAAGAATAGAGTTTTAAATACTATCAAGCAATTTGATTATCATGGTTATAGTGAGCTGATAGTACAAATTGAAAAATTAGCTGATGCTAAAAGAGAATATCAGGCTTTTATCAAATTAAAAGATTCCATTGAACGTCATCTGCCAAATCTTTTAGCTTTAATTCACGCAGATAAATTCTCAAAACAAAATATTCCTGAATTGCAAAAAGCTGTTTTCTTCAGACATGCCCAGCAAGAAATGAATAAGTTAATGAGTTTTAATTATGAACAGCAAATATTCTGCGATTTAAATGATCTTGAAGATAAGAAACGAAAATTAATTTCTAACCTTGCTGCGAAAAAGGCGTGGTTTAAAGTCATCCAAGATTTGAATCAAAACCGTTCACTTAGGCAGCATTTAGATGCCTGGGTAATGGCTGTAAAAAAAATTGGGAAGACAGGTAAAGGTAAAAGAGCCTTGAAGTTCCGTAAATTGGCTCAAGAGGAAATGGGATATTGTAAAAATTCTGTACCATGCTGGATTATGCCTTTGTATAAGGTTACTGAAACTATACAACCAGAACTGGGGATGTATGATTATATTATAATAGATGAAGCAAGCCAGTTGGGGCCAGAAGCTATTTTCCTTCTCTTTATTTCAAAGAACATAATAATAGTAGGGGATGATAAACAGACATCACCGGAATATATTGGTGTTGATGCGAATATAATGAATCCATATATCGCCCGTCATTTAGAAGGGATACCATTTTCAGGTTATTACGGAACAGAATGTAGTTTTTTTGATCATGCGAGAAGATTCTGCAATGGGAGAACAGTTCTACGTGAACATTTCAGATGCATGCCGGAAATTATAGAATTTTCAAATAAATATTTTTATGAACCAGAAGGAAACAGTCTTTATCCTTTAAAGCAATATTCAGAAAATAGGCTAAAACCGATTGAAACTGTTTTTTGTACAAATGGTTATACTGATGGTATTGGTTCAAATATAATAAATGAACCTGAAGCTGATAGAATCACCGAAACGATTGCAAAATTGATTATTGATAAGAGGTATGAAGATAAAACTTTTGGTGTAATTACTTTACAAGGTAATCAGCAATCAAACCTGATTGAAAACCTGCTTATAAAGAGAATTGGTGAAAAAGAATTCTTCAAGAGAAAAATTATTTGTGGCATTTCCGCTTCTTTCCAGGGTGATGAAAGGGATATTATTTTTTTAAGCCTAGTGACAGCACATAATCATAACAGGGCGGCATTTACCAAACCCGAAGATGAAAGGAGATTTAATGTTGCTGTCAGTCGGGCTAAAGAGCAGATATGGCTTTTTCATTCTGTTCAGTTGGAGGATTTATCCAATACTGATGATTTGAGATATAAATTATTGCACTATTTCATGAATCATTTGAAACCTATTGAACCAGGTGGAGAGACCATTCCTATACCAACATCCAGATCTTTAGGATCACAGCCAGCACCTTTCGATAGCTGGTTTGAGGTCGATGTTTATAATGATATTGTTAGAAAGGGTTATAGAGTTATTCCTCAATATGAAGTTGCCAAGGGGAGATACCGTATTGATTTAGTGGTCTTATTTCCTGATGGGACTAAAATAGCCATCGAATGCGATGGTGATAAATGGCATGGTCCGGAACAATATCAAAATGATGTAATGCGTCAAAGAGTACTGGAACGCTGCGGCTGGCAATTTTTCCGGATTAGAGGATATGAGTATTATGCCAACAGAGAAAAAGCATTAGAATCTTTTTGGAAAATTGTCCCCAATTCGGAAGAGATAGATTCTCCTGGATTGGAACAGCGTGTAGAGATTTCTCAAAAAGCAATTGAAGTTGAAGTCACTGAAGAGATTATTGAAAATAAAACGCCTCATGTTACTATAGAAAGATTTACAAACGTATCAGAAGTTGAAAATCATAATGAAATAATCAGATTTTTTAATCTTTATAATTCAGGGCTATATATTTTAACAGACAAAGCACCTTTAGATGCTGATTATGTTATTCCAATTAATTCAAAATTTCAGAATGGTTATTTATTGCAGTGTTATAATTCGGGTCATGTTAATAAGGTCAAAATATCAGCATTGTTAAATAAGACAGTCGGAAGAAAATACACAAACGGTTTTAGTAACTCCACGGCTTTAAACGATTTATTATTGATTGATTCCGAAAAAATATTAGGAATCTATTTCAATGAAGGTGGGAGAAGGAAATTTAAAGCACATAAAACTGAAAATATTCCATCTAGAGAACAGCTTTGTTTACAGGGATACAAGGTCATGTATAATGAATTTGAAAATATTGAGTACAAGATTTTACCCCTTGAAATATATAATGATATAAAGCGATTAGTTTTTAATAATTTTACTGCCTCGGGTAAGCCGTTGGATAATAATTATTATGAAGATGAATGGGCTACTATTAGGCATCATGTTTCAGTAAAAAATGAACCTTTGCTGAAAACTGAACCTATCCAGAAAGTCGAACGTCACTATAGAAATAAAAAAGATGCTATTGATGAAACCCCAACCCTTTTTGAACCAAAGGTCGAGCTTAATAATATTGTAAAATTAAAATATGTCGATGATGATGAAATACTCACTGTTGAATTAGTTGGATATGAATTTAACGGAGTCGATATATCTGAAGGTGTAAGAAAAATAAGCTTTAATACGCCAATAGCACGTTCAATTTTGGGTCATGCTGTTGGTACTAAAGTGAGAATTTTGAATACTGATAGATATGTGGAAATTTTAAAAATTAAAAAAAGGGGGGAGGGGAAATAACCAGATTTAATATTAGTAGATTGCATAATGAAAAAAGCCTTTGGTTATATAAAAGAATCAAAGAATAATAAACTTGTTAAACCTGAAATTAATACTTATGACCACACCCGACACCACCATCCGCCTTGCCTCCTTTAAATGGCTCGAAGAGCAGACAGCCATTCATGGCGATGTTTTGCCCAGAAAACTTCTTGAAGAGGGATTTAATCATAATGGAGAAAGGATTACTCTAATCGGACCTCAGGGCATCTGGAAACCCAGGTCCTTTGAGTTGCCATTATCAATAACAACAATGATTGGCGGCCCATATAAAGACAGCCTTTCCAATGACGGCCTTCTTCAATACAAATACAGGGGAACAGACATCTATCACAGGGACAATGTCGGTTTAAGGCAGGCAATGCAGCATCAGATTCCTTTGATATATTTTCACAACGTGGCAAAGGGTAGGTATCTTGCAATATGGCCTGTTTTTATTTCAGGTGATAACACCGAATCATTAACATTCACTGTCTCTGCCGATGATATTAACTATCTAAAACAGGTAAATGGATTCAATTATAACAATGTAGCAGACTCAGTTGTTGATATATCTCGAAGAAGTTATATCACGTCCCAGGTTAAGGTGAGGCTGCACCAGAGTGCATTCCGGGAACGGGTACTCGAAGCATATGACTGCAGGTGTACCCTGTGCAGGCTTCAGCACAGGGAGTTGCTTGATGCTGCACATATTATTCCCGACTCTGATCCTGACGGTGAACCTGTCGTAACCAATGGCCTGTCGCTCTGCAAAATTCATCATGCTGCATTTGATAATAATATTATAGGAATACGCCCGGACTATTCAGTTGAAGTGCGTAAAGATATACTTGATGAGAACGACGGTCCAATGTTGCAGCATGGTATAAAAGAGATGCACGATAAAATGATCATACTACCAGCATTTCGCAACTGCTATCCGGATAAGAATGCATTGGAAAAGAGATATGAGCACTTCAGGAAGACTGGGTAAGGGCATCATGACAATCCTCCACCCATTACCCCCACAACCCGAACTGAACATCCCGGCACTTGAACGTTCACTGGAACTGTCAAGCCTTACAAACAGCTACAAGCTCTACTGGTTTGCCGCTCTCATTGAAGAGATAAATAACTGCAGCGCGGTAATATTGTATGAAAGTTTCTGATTACCTCGTATCAGTCGGATACGTTTATCTGGAATGTTTTGAAACATTAACAGATGAAAAGCGAATACTTTCTGATGTATATTTTCAGAATAAAACAATTGTTGTAATAGATTCAGAAATAATATGCGAAACCCCCTTTGAATACAAACGTTACTGTCAGAAACAGAATGAATGGATGAAAAAATACGATAAAGTCTATCGTTTTATGGAAGATGATCTTGAGATGGCAACAATCTTTTTGGAAAACAGGGAGTTTGATTATATCACCAGCCGGACTTTTAACCGCGAAAATACAATAATTGATCCCACTCCGCTTGAATATCATTTCGAGAACTGTTTTGCCGAAGCATTTGGGCCAGACTCTTTTAAATATCTTCAGCGTGAATACAGCTTTATGCTGAAAGATGGTAAGACTGCATATATTGATTATGCATTGTTTCATTCGTCCGGGAGATGGGTTGCAATAGAAGAAAATGGAATATCATATCATCATCCATACATAATAAAAAAAGAAAAATACCGCAAAATCCTTTTTAAACAGAACTCAGCTGTTGAGCAGAATGGCATCGTATATCGCTGGGATACTGAAAGTATGGGTAATCTTGAGAGGGTTGCAGACGAAATAAAAGAATTCATGGGTGATATTAAAGTTTATAAAGTACAGTCATCAGTACTTGCTGAAAGGCGCTTTAAGTTTTATGATCATCAGGCGGAACATCTGTCAAGCCTGGTTCAGGATAGACAGGAGGGTTATAAATCATCACTTGTTGTTCTGCCTACAGGAACAGGTAAATCTATAATTGCTCTTGAGGATATGACTAATTATTACAACGAAAAAGGTGCTATTCGCGGTTTAATCCATGTGCCTACAATAGATCTTCGTGAACAATGGCAAAAGCAGATTAATGAAAGCCCTGTTTTAAAGGATAATGTATCAGTTATAACTTATGCTCACGGGTCCCGTAATTATCAGAATGAGGCATCTGATGCGTATGATTATATAGTTATTGATGAAGCTCATCACTCCACTGCGCCGACCCTCAGAAAGATGATAAGGCATTATTCACCTGATTTTTTACTTGGTTTAACTGCAACGGATAAACGGCTTGATGAAGAGAAACTGGAAGATGTGTTTGGCGAATATGAGATATCAATAGATTTAAAAACTGCAATTGAGAAAGGGATATTATCACAGATTAGATGCTTCAGACTTGAAACAAATATTGATTTAAGCAAAGTCAGATTCAATGGCAAAGATTATTATGCAAGTGAGTTGGAGAAAACTATTAAGGTACCTTCGCGAAATAAAGTAATAGTTGATGTTATTGAAAAGTACTTTGTAGATAAACTTGCCGGAAAATCCGGCGTTATATTCTGCGTGAACGTCGCACATTCTAAAGATATGGCGCAATTACTTAAAGAGCGTGGAATAATAGCTGAGTCTGTTGATGGTCAGGATAAAAATAGAGAAGAAAAAATTGGAAAGTACATGAATCGTGAGATTCAATTTCTATGTACCTGCAGCCTTTTAAACGAAGGGTGGGATGCACCACATACATCAGTCATAGTAATGGCAAGACCGACAATGTCTAAAGTGCTATATACACAACAGCTTGGCCGGGGTACACGAAAACATCACGGCAAAGAAGCCCTATATGTTATTGATGTTGTTGATAATTACGGTTCTTTTGGTGGTTATAGTAACAGGCCCTGGTCATTGCATGCGTTATTTGAACTGGAATACTATAAGAAGTTCGGCAATCTCTTCGATAATGTTCAAACAATTAATAAAGAATTAACTGTACTTGATACAATATATGAAGAGGCTGTAAAGCTTGATCCTTTTGACATATTTACAATGGAAAAAATGTATGGTGACTATCTTGGCATTGAGCAGTTGGCAAGAGAGTTGTTTGTGTCGTATGGTACCGTCAAAAGTTGGTTAAGTAAAAACCAGATCACGGCAGACGTGGTGATACCTATGGGTAGAAGTAGTGTAATATTATTTAAACCTGAAAAAATTGAAGAAATAAGAACGTCAAAGAATTTAAAAATACATTCTGAAGATACCATAGTCGAAGACTTCCGGGACTTTATTAATCAGGGTGATTACACTTTCAGCTACAAGATGTTCTTCATATTGGCATTACTTGATACTGTTGATAGTACGGGTGATGCCCAAGTGGATAAGATTCTTGATAAGTATATCGCTGCATATATTGAACGTTTTGATAAACAACTGGTGATTGATCGTAATAACTGTCCGTATCAAAACAGGGAGTATGTTTTAAATAAAGAGCTTATGAAAAGAAGCATGCTTGAAAACCCTTTCGAAAAGTTTGAAAGAAAAAGATTCATGTATCATGCAAAAGACCTTTCTAAAATATCAATACACCACAAAATATGGGACTATTTGACGACAAATAGCGGACTTGCCTGGCTCAGAGGAAAAATGTATGAAGATATAGATCGATATTATAATACATTAAATGAAAACAATGTTTAAGAAAGAGAATAAGGTATTCAATGGATAGCACTGTATATTATAATAATAATGCTTCTAAATTTATATCAGACACCCTTAACGCAGACATGACCGCTCTGCGTGACCGCTTCCTTTCGTACATTCCCGCAGGCGGAACAATCCTTGACGCGGGCTGCGGCCCGGGCCGCGACGCAAAGTCATTCATGGACGCAGGCTTTGAAGTATACGCCATTGATGCGTCACAGGCACTGGTAGAGCATTGCAGAACAATAATAGGCAGCAGGGTGCAGCTTGTATCATTCCAGGACTACACAACAGATATAAAATTTGACGGCATCTGGGCCTGCGCGTCGCTCCTTCATCTTGAACCTGCTGAGCTTACTGATGTAATAATAAAGTTTACACGCTTTCTGAAGCACGGCGGAGTATTCTTTATGTCGTTCAAATGCGGCAATGTAGACTATGTAAAAGACGGACGCTACTTTAACTGCCATACAACCGGATCAATCGCACAACTGCTTGATTCAATCAGCGGCATTAAGATACTTGAAAATTTCGAAACCGGCGATGTGCGGCCTGGCCGGGAGAATGAAAAGTGGGTCAATGTGATAACAGGTAAAAGGATCTGATTTATACCGGTTTAACCTTGCCGTCACTTTCAAAACTAGGGCTTCGGTTTGTGGACAGGCAGATAAATTCCCGAACTGAACATCCCGGCACTTGCCCTCTGTGCCAGGATAGTTGTCGTCTGGAATAAATCAGGAGATGATTATGAAATACAGTAAAAGGTTTAAAGAATCGGTTCTCAAGAAAGTATTGCCATCGGAGAACAGAATCATTCCGGATTAACAGATATAGTAAAGACAGGCAGGTATCAACTGACTGACAATCGCCTGGATTTTATCCTTAAACTATTACGTAAAAGAATCAGTTTAATGCAAGAGATGATTGAAAATATATGAACTATATTAAGCACATAATTAAACCTGACAGGCTTCTGCTTTTATGGATACCATCCGGTGGACATAGAATGAACAGGGTCGTTGCAGAACTCCTTAGAGATGGAGATACTGCAACGCTGAGATACTTATGCTCTGATAATGATTTTAAACTTGCTGTTAAAGAAGGATTCCAGGGATATCCCTATCTTCCTGTAGATAAAGAAAAGTATGATGATGTTCTTGATGTATTTACTAAGAGGCTTCCCCCCAGGTCAAGGGGTGATTTTTCCAAGTACATGGATTCAATCAGGATAAAAAGTAACACTGAAATTGATGATTTTACGCTTCTGGGATATTCCGGGGCTAAATTACCTGATGATGATTTCACTCTGGTCCATCCTCTGGATACTGCAGTTGTGCCATTTGAATTTTTAATGGATGTATCCGGCACACGTTATAATGATGTTAAAGAACATTATAATGATATTAGAATAGGAGAACAAATTGAATTTATACCTGAACCTGGTAATGAATGGGATGATAAAGCAATAGCCATAATGTATCAAAATATTAGAATCGGTTATGTCTGTAGGGGCATTCTTTCTGAATTTCATCGTTGGTTAGAACATGGATTTAATGTAAAAGGTATTATTGAAAAAAAGAATGGTACAAGCGATATCCCGCGGATATATCTTTTTATTACTGTTTCCTGATATAAAGTAAGAGACCGATGCTGGCATTCACCTGACAGTTCGTGGGCGCACGCCCCCCACAACCCGAACTGAACATCCCGGCACTTGAACGTTCCCTTGAACTATCAAGCCTTACAAACAGCTACAAGCTTTACTGGTTTGCCGCTTTACTCGATGAAATCAATGCATGCAGTGCAGAGATAACATTCGACAGAATGGTAGCCCTGATGATAGTCCGGTGCTGGTATTCAGTATTAAAATTCAGGCTTAGCTTCGGATCACAGGATACGCTTCACCGTATAGTACATTACCTTCATGAAAAGTATAATCTCCCTGCAGAGATAAACCCTGCGGAACTTAAAGATTTTCTGGCCGGTCTGCACGATGAAGAATACGACAAAGCAGTAAAAGAATTCAGCAGATATGTGCCCTACAGGTTTTTAACTCCATTCTATGCAGAAGAAACCCGCGGTATAAACGATTCACAGAAGAACCGGATAATAGAAGACTTAAGCCGCAAAGATGACAGTGCTCCCTACCGCATCAACTCAGCTGAATCTGTTATAATACTCAACTACAACTGGTTTGAATACCTGTACTGCAGCATGGCAATTATTACAGGCTGGCACAGGTACAGGCTTGTTGAATTTCTCCAGAGAAGAAATCCCAATGTGCCTGCTGTGATAGACAAGCTGGAGCCGCCGTTAAAACGAGATCTTGCGGACGCGACGAAGTTCTGGAAGAATATTATTACTGTTGCTGAAACACAAAACTGTCCCCACCGGGGATTAGGGGGCCTGATCAATGACATTTATACAGGCCGGCCCATAACTCTATCTGATATGAGCCTGGACCATTTTATCCCCTGGAGCTTTGTGCTTCACGACAGAATGTGGAACCTTGTACCTGTATCAAAAAGCATAAACAGCAGCAAGAGCGACCTGCTGCCGCCCCTTGAAAAGTACCTGGATAGCTTTATAGATCTCCAGTTCACGGCATATACAACCGCCCTTGAAATTGGAATTAATAGTAAAACACTTGAAGACTATTATTTACTCGGTGCAGGCAATACTACTTCATCACCAGTGCCCCCTTCGGGGCAGACCGTGTGAAAAATGGGGCAAAGGGATTTTATTAATT
>DAONFG010000012.1:0-69071 GCA_035403465.1 Spirochaetota bacterium
ACCGCGCTATGAAATGCCAGCGGCTGGGTTACCAGTGAGAACGGGAACTCCATGCGCTGGGGAAGCGTAACGGCTCCAGTTGATATTACCGTGTACGGTGAGAGCCGGAAGTCTGCAGGGTACTTTATGCTGCATCCAAGGCCGAAAAACATTCCCTCACCGGCGAGGAGTTCCTGGTCAGGCTGACGTGAAGTGTGGTTTGACCCGACGTTTGCCCCGTAACCTGTATTCCCGCGTCCGCCGGTCCATATACATGCAATGATCAGGGACTGGTGATGTGCCGCAGTGAACGGCCCGGCAATGGCCGAGGTTACTTCGCCTTCACCTATGGATGAGTTGGGGCCGATAATACTTGAGCTTATGATGCATTTTTTCTCTGCCTCTGAATGTTCCATAATAAGTGACGAGTTTATGTATGCCCCGGAATCGACGCTGCACCCGTACTGGATGATCGAATCCCTGACATCTGCAGCGTGACCTATATGCGCAGGTTCGTCGCCTGAACTGAGTATCACTGAACATGATATATTAACCGCACCGGTAATCACCGCGCCTTCGCCGATGAACGTGTCGGTAACAGATACCGTATCTCGTATAATACAGTTCCTGTCAATGAACCCGCGGTCAAGCATGCATGATTTTTTATATTTTACAATGAATTCTCCGTAGATAGATTCATTGGATTTTGACGTAATTATTGCATCGGCTGTACTCATGTTCATGTCGGCAAACAGGGCGATTCCGCGTTCACCTGTCTCCGGGCCGATGGGAATAATCCTGCCGTTCCCGAAGCAGAGGCCTGTACCTGCTGTGACAGAACCGGCGGAGTAGAGAACGCACCCGACTGATATTATATAGTTGGATATTATTCCGCACCTGTAGATTGCAGATCCGCCGCATATGGCTGAACCGTTTATGACGCTGTCGAATAGTCCGCATGGAAGCATCACGCCGGCGCCTGCATCTATCAGTGACCCGTCAAACCTGCCTAAATGGCAATCGCCGAAGAACCTGCATCCGCTTATATTGTCCGGTATAAAGTCATGGCTCACCTGTATGCTGTTCCATCCGGATGCTCTGTTGTTCTGCCGTTCAAGTATTTTTATTTCATCAGGAGTAAGGTTCCTCATGCCTGAAACAAGGTTAAGGCCGAACCTTCCTTCACGGATATCGCGGATTTTTTTTATAAGGTCCGATTCAAGATATTCATTGAATCTGTTCTGCGGATCGTTCATGTATCACCCTGTGCAGTGCTGTAATCGGCAAATAAACGGCTTCCATGATATTTATTGCATACAGTTTAAATGTAAAGCAGAATTTTCCGCATACAGGTCCGGGTTGCAGATGATTAACATGTACATGGCTGAACATTGTGGAGTCAGTCCGGGAATGGTTTTAGTTAGAACGGCTTCTTTATGTATCCCCTGGCATACTCATGCGCGTTAAATTTTTCTGAATGCATTATTCGAATTTTTCCTGATGATATTGATGTTTAAATCCGCGCTAAAGGGTTTTATAGTAAAACTCTATATGTGTCCGTTTATGGACTGTAACTCTGAAAAAGATGCATACAGAGTCCCTGACTGTCATAGAATACCCCCCTGAACCGGTTGATTTATTACTTTAAAATAGCCGGGGCATAATAAAAGTATTATATTGACCGTAAATGCTGAAGAGTTTTTTGTGATTTTTTAATACATGTAAAATTAAAGGCCGGATCTGTGAGTGATAATAAAACTAAAATAATTCTTATTATTGGAACTGATGCTCAAACGGCAGCATCTATCTCCGGGGCGTTGACGCAAGCCGGTTATAAAACAGTTATTCCGCCTGATGAAAAGGCATCCAGCCTCCAGGATTATAAAGAGGGGATAGATCTTGCAATCATAGACAGCTGTTATTCCAGCCGGGATGCTTCATCTGACGGATTGCTTAAACGCATCATAACTGAAAATATTCCGGTCATCTGCATCGCGGATAATCAAGCAGAGTCTGCCGCGGTTCCTGCAGGGATCAGACATTCCGGGATTATAGCAAGAAATTCCGGTGCATGCATAATCACATCCTCAGTTGAAATTGCCTTCAGGCTTCATGAATCAGACAGACTGCTCAGCGGGAGTGCAATGGCTTACCGGGAGATTTTTGATGCTTCACGCGATGCCCTATTTGTGCATGACGGTATAACAGGTGCAATTGTCGACGTAAACCGGACAATGCTTAAGATGTACGGTTATGACTCGATTGACGAAGTTTTAAAGCTCACAGTTGAAAATTTGAGCGCGGCCGATCAAAGCTACAATCCGGGGGAAGCAGTCCTGTTGATTAAGCAGGCACTTGAGTCCGGAAACAACAGGTTTGAATGGAGGGCGAGGAGAAAAAACGGTGAAGTATTCTGGATTGATATTGCACTCCAGAGCGTTATTATCGGGGGCGTCGTGAAAATAATTGCGGCGGTCCGTGATATCTCTGAGCGGAAGAAGGTGGAGGAGGAATTACAGCGGACCGAATCCGGGCTGATAAAAGAGAGAATATTTACGCAGCTTTTACTTGATACTACACCTGCATTTATAGTAGCTATTGATCTTAAAGGAAAGATACTGATGATGAACAGGGCTTTTCTGGATTTTGCCGGATATTCAATGGATGATCTGAGAGGTGCTGAGTACCTTTCACATATAGTTCCGGCGGAGGACCGGCAGCAGTTATCCGGAATCTTCAGTGACCTCCTGAATGCTGGAAAATCCACGGTTAACGAGAACAGGATTATCAGCAGGAGCGGCAGTATGCGGCTTGTTGAATGGCACGGTCAGTTTGTAAATACCGGTGACGATGATGGTAATTTTTTTGTGGGAGTAGGTGTTGACATAACTGATCGTAAACAGGCCGAGGAGGAGATCCTTGCCAGGAACGAAGAGCTTATGGCCATGAATGAGGAGATGGAGGCCTCGAACGAGGAGCTGATAGCGGTTAACTATGAGCTGCAGACTGCGGAGGAGAGGTACAGGGGGGTAGTTGAGACACAGTCCGAGATGATAGCGCGTTTCAGGGATGACGGCACACTTACATTCACAAACCGGGCCTGGCGCAACTATTACGGGGAGTATCTCGGGTTAACCGGTGATGTGGCTGGAAAGAAAATCCAGGATATAATGCAGATCAAGAATTACGACCAGGTCATTGCATACCTGCACACGCTTACACCAGGGCAGCTGTCCGGTTCAATGGAGAGGAGTGTTGTGTCGCTCGCAGGAGAGACAAGGTGGCAGTTGTGGTATATCCAGAAGATTGTTGATGAGGCCAGGAACCTTGTCGAATACCAGGTGGTGGGGAATGACATCACTGAACGAAAAGCTGCAGAAACAGCATTGCGTAACAGCGAGGAGAGGTTCAGGTCGCTCATTGAACTGGCGCCCGATGCAATTTTAATAGGCAGCAGTGAGGGCATAATTATCGGGGCAAACCGTAGTACCACTGAACTTTCAGGATATTCATATGATGAGCTTATTGGTAAAAGCATCAACCTTTTCTTCACAGAGGATGAAAGGAAGAGGGTGCCGCTGCGGTATGACCTGCTTAAGGATGGGCATGCTATCCGTAACGAGAGGATACTTACCAGGAGGGATGGCAGTACTATATTTATTGAGATGAATACGAAGATGATGCCTGACGGCACTTACCAGGCATTCATACGCGATATGACCGAGCAGCGTAGACTCATGGATGCCATACAGCAGGCAGACAGGCTCAGTTCACTCGGTGTGCTTGCAGGCGGGATCGCCCATGACTTCAACAACCTGCTCAGTGGCATATTCGGATATATTGAAATGGCCAGGCTCAAGAGTTCAAATGATAAAATTGTCTCCGGTTACCTTGACAAGGCCTTCACTGTTTTTAACCGGGCCAGGGACCTTACTCAGCAGCTTCTGACTTTTTCCAAGGGTGGTACGCCGGTAAGGAAAACGGGCGATATAGGCATGCTCATCAGGGAAAGTACATCATTTGCCCTGTCCGGGTCGAACATAGTGTGCGATTTTGACATTGCTCCAGACCTGAAGCTCTGTGATTTTGACGAGAACCAGATGGGGCAGGTGATTGACAATATAATCATAAACGCAAAGCAGGCCATGCCCCTCGGCGGCAGGATAAACATTTCAGCAGCTGATTGCCGCCTTGAACATAAGCAGAATCCGGTACTTGGCGCAGGTGATTACATAAAAATTTCAATATCCGATACCGGTATAGGAATACCACCGGATATGATCAATAGAATATATGATCCTTTTTTTACCACCAAGCAGCAGGGTAACGGGCTGGGGCTTGCGACTGCATATTCCATAATACGCAATCATGGAGGATACATTGAAGCTGAATCCATTCCCGGAGAAGGGACAACTTTTTACATTTACATTCCCGTATCGCTTAAAGCCGGCGACCCCAATATTCAGCATCACAACAGGGAGCACAGCGGCAGCGGCCGGATACTGGTAATGGATGACGAGGCGTTTATACGTGAGATTGCCTCGGAGCTTTTATCTGACATGGGTTATGCGGTAACATGTGCGGTTAACGGAGAAGATGCTCTGAGCATATGCTCCATGATGCGGGAAAAGGGGGAGCAGTTCGATGCTGCTTTTTTTGATCTTACAATTCCGGGAGGTATGGGTGGAAAAGAGGCAATTGCGGGGATTAGACAGGTGTGCTCTGATATGCTTGTTTTTGCTTCGAGCGGTTTTTCCGAGGACCCCATAATGTCGCACCCGGTTGAGTTCGGATTTACCGGAAGTATCCGGAAGCCCTACCGCAAGGATGAACTTGCCGCGCTTCTCAACAGGTACATGAATAAACAGAAATAATCATAGTGATTTGTATGAATCAGGTGATTGGATTCACACACGTGTGGTGCCTGCACCGGGCCTGGTCGAAGATTCCAGGGACTTCACTTAACCATGGACGCAAAGAATTCATGAATTCTCCTGTCGCCTGTAAGTTCCGGGTGGAAACTCGCAGCGAGCATATTCTTCTGGCGGACCAGTACCGGGACAGAATCCAGCTCGGCAAGAACTTCCACGCCATTCCCTGTTGAAACAATTTTCGGCGCACGGATAAATATTCCGGGAAAGGGTCCTCCTGCAATTGCGGATACTTCAAGTTCTGTCTCAAAGCTTTCCAGCTGCCTGCCGTACGCGTTCCTCTCAACGGTGATATCCATTACTTCAAGTGAAGGCTGGTCCATCCCCTCTATCACACGCGACATGAGTATCATTCCGGCACATGTGCCGAATACAGGCATGCCGTCAAGTATCCTGGCTCTTAATGTTTTCATGAGATTGTTTTTAACAAGGAGTTTCCCCATAACGGTGCTTTCACCGCCGGGTATTATGAGGCAGTCAACTGAAAGGAGTTCGTCGTTTGTGCGCACTTCAAGTGTTTCCGCTCCAAGGCTTTCCATAACCAGTTTGTGTTTATGAAAAGCCCCCTGCATGGCCAGGACTCCGGCTTTCATCTTTGTATTAACCTTACCATCCCCTGCCTGCAAGCTTATCGCTTTCTTTAAGTTGAGCCATGCCTATTCCTGTCATGGGCTCGCCCAGGTTGCGTGAGATTTCGGCTAGTTTAGCCGGGTCTTTGTAGAATGTCACGGCCTGCACAATGGCCTGAGCCCTTTTTGCCGGGTCGCCTGACTTGAATATACCTGAACCAACAAATACCGCCTCTGCTCCAAGGTGCATCATGAGCGCCGCATCTGCAGGTGTGGCAACCCCGCCCGCTGAAAAATTCGGCACAGGGAGTTTACCTGTACGGGCGACTTCCAGTACAAGTTCGTATGGTGCGCCGAGTTCTTTAGCAGCAGTCATCAGCTCCTCTTCGGGAAGTCCGCTGATCCTGCGCATATCATCCTGTAATGTCCGCATGTGGCGGACAGCTTCGATAATATCACCGGTCCCCGCTTCACCCTTAGTGCGGATCATCGCGGCGCCTTCACCGATCCTGCGAAGCGCCTCACCCAGGTCGCGGCACCCGCATACAAAGGGAACCTTGAAGTTCCGCTTGTTCACATGGAACCGGTCGTCTGCAGGGGTGAGAACCTCGCTCTCATCAATAAAGTCGACTTCAAGTGCTTCAAGAATCTGCGCCTCGACAAAATGCCCTATCCTGCACTTTGCCATCACAGGGATGCTCACGGTTTCCTGAATTTTTATTATAACATCAGGGTCCGACATCCTCGCGACGCCGCCGGCAACACGTATGTCTGCAGGGACCCTCTCAAGCGCCATTACTGCAGAAGCACCCGCATCCTCTGCAATCTTCGCGTGGTCAGGCGTAACCACATCCATGATTACGCCTCCCTTAAGCATCTCTGCAAGGCCTACTTTTGTTTTCCAGGTGGATTCCTGTCTGTCGGACCATTTTTTATCTGTCATTTTTTAACTCCGTTTTATTCACAAAAAGCTTAAATTTATAACATTTCACGATTAGACTGGCATCTGTCATTGCGAACAAAGTGAAGCAATCTGCTCAGGCGGTAATGTGTTTTATAAGATAAAACAGGCACTCCCAAAAACAGACTGCCACGGCATTTTATGCCTCGCAGTGACTATATTATACCAATTCAACTGTTAACCGCTATAGTATAACGTATACAATTATTCAGCGGAATACAATCAGGTGAGGCATGATAAATACAGTGGGTTTTTTTTCAATTTTTTTTTCTATAAAATGAAAAGTGCTTTCTGTATCAGAATAAAGCGTTAAATTTGCTTTATGAGGGTAAAAATTTGAACCCGCCGCATATCCTGAATTATCCGGAAATAGAGTGAATAAAAGAATTTACATCGTAATACCGGTGATATTAATTGCCCTCTGCCTGTTCTTTTCTTTGAAACTTGAGGCGGATGAGTGTGCAGGTGCGGCTGAAAACTATTTCAATCTAAGGAGTATGTTTATCCGTTGGGATACGGGTTTTACCGGGAGTAAAACGCATCACAGGAAAAGGCTCAACAGGTACCTTGCCGACCTGATCGGGTGTGACATTAAAACAGACTATGATTTCCTGATCGATCCGCGCCTGTTTACAGGGGATGCGGATTTTTCATCGGACATTATTTATAATAACTGGCTTTACATCCATGGCGAAATGGATCCGGAACAGAAGAAGGGGGACCTTCCCGGTTACGAGCAGCTTCTCAGGGAGAGGGTAATAAACAAGACGCTCTTTGCGGTTTCGGGAAAAATACGGCGGTTCAGGATTGTTGAATCGTTCAGGGGAAGGTCGGTGCATCTCTACCTGGACAGGTTGAGGCTTGAACCGGCGCAAAAAAACGTTTCTTTATAATCGAATATTTAAGGGGTCAATATGTGCGGAATAGCAGGTTATGTGGGGAGCAAGAGCGCCCCGGAACTTATTATCAATGCTTTAAAAAGGCTTGAGTACAGGGGATACGATTCATCAGGGATCTGTGTTAACTGCAACGGAAAACTGGTTTTAAATAAGAAAGCAGGTAAAATTTCCGCCCTTGAAAGTGTACTAGATTATGATGCTATACGTCACTGCACTGCAGGTGTAGGACACACAAGGTGGGCCACTCACGGTGAACCGAACGATGTTAATGCGCACCCGCACTCTGACTGTACGGGCGACCTTGTGGTGGTACACAACGGGATAATTGAAAATTACAGGGACCTGAAGGAGATCCTGATAAAGAGGGGGCATACATTTAAAAGCGAAACCGATACCGAGGTCCTTGCCCACCTTATCGAACAGTATCTAGTTGACCACACTCTTCCTGAGGCTGTGATTAAATGCCTTTCGCATGTTGAGGGAACTTACGGCCTTGTGGTGATGCACGCCAGGTATCCTGAACTTCTCGTTGCCGCAAGGAAGGGGAGCCCGCTGATCCTTGGTGTCGGTGAAGGGGAGATGATGGTGGCCTCTGATGTGAGCGCGGTAATCGATCACACCAGGAATGTAATATTCCTTGAGGATGGTGAAATCGTTGAGCTGAGGGCTGACGGCTACCGCATTTACGGACAGGACATGATCGGTATAGCAAAAGAAGTCGAATCGGTTGACTGGGATATAGCCTCAATTGGCAGGCATGGTTTTGACCATTACATGCTCAAGGAGATATTCGAGCAGCCTGAAACAATCAGCAATGCAATCAGGGGAAGACTCATAGTTGACCAGGCAAGGGCGCGGCTCGACGGGCTCAGGCTTACAGACGAGGAGATCGACGGCATCGAGCGGATAATCTTCATCGCGTGCGGAACTTCATGGCACGCCGGGCTTGTTGCGGAGTACCTGATAGAGGAGTACGCGCGGATCCCTGTTGAAGTGGAATACGCAAGCGAGTTCAGGTACAGGAAACCGGTGCTGAAAAAAGGCGACATTGTAATCACCATCAGCCAGTCAGGCGAAACAGCTGATACCCTTGCTGCCATGCGTGAGGCAAAGGCTAAGGGGATCAAGGTGCTGGGTATCACCAATGTTGTAGGCAGCACAATCGCGCGTGAATCAGACGGCGGCGTTTACATCTACGCGGGTCCTGAAATCGGTGTAGCTTCCACAAAGGCATTCACCTCGCAGCTTACGGTAATTGCACTGCTCACGCTTTTCCTTGCGCGCAGGCGCGAAATGTCATTTTCCGAGGGTACAGCGCTCGTGAATGACCTGGTGCGTCTGCCTGAACTGGTGAAGTCCGTGCTCGCGGAGTGTGATAAAGTTAAGGAGATTGCCGCGTTTTACGGTTCCAGGAACAATTTTCTTTACCTGGGCAGGGGACTTAATTTTCCCGTTGCACTTGAAGGCGCGCTTAAACTTAAAGAGATATCGTACATTCACGCCGAGGGTTACCCTGCGGCAGAGATGAAGCATGGACCGATAGCGCTTATAGACGAGGAGATGCCGGTGGTGTTCATAGCCACACGCGATGAGATATACAGCAAGATCGTGAGCAACATGCAGGAGGTCCGCGCCAGGAGGGGCAAGATTATAGCAATTGCCACTGAGGGAGACAAGGACATATATAAATATGCAGACCACGTGCTATTCATTCCCGATATTCACAAGGCCCTTGTCCCGATACTCGCGGTAATTCCGTTGCAGCTGCTTTCATATTATGTGGCAGTGTCAAGGGGATGCGACGTGGACCAGCCCAGGAACCTCGCAAAGAGCGTAACCGTGGAATAGTGCCCTCACCCCGTCGCTATCGCGCCACCCCTCTCCCGAAGCGACAGGTTATATGTGCAGGCATTTATTCCCGGGAGAGGGTGTGTGGCAGGAAATGTTTATGTCGATTATAAAAAATCAGCAATAGTTTATGCCATCCCTTCTCCCCATCCAAACTTAAAAGCGGGAGAAGGTGCCCGGCAGGGCGGAAGAGGGCATGCCTTTTATAAAAACGAAGTTTTTATGAACCTTTTTAATATATTATTGACAGCTATTTACCCCTGCGTTAAATTACAAAATATACAAAGAAGTTGATTTGAACAGTTTAAATGAGGTTAACATGATTGTCATTGAGAGCGTAAATCATATCGGTATAACTGTGTCGGACCTGGAAAGTTCTGTGAAATTCTACAGGGACCTTTTTGATTTTGATGTGATTGAAAATATAAGCAATTCCGGCCAGGCATTCCTTAAAATGGGTGATATTATGATATCGCTCACAGAGGTTTCAGGCTATAAAAACAGCAAAGATTCCAAAAACTGCGTATCCTTTTATGTCGATGAAGAGGATTTTGAAGATGCCATTGATGAACTCGACGAGTCCGGAATAACAATAATTGCAGGTCCGGAAAATATCAGGAAGGGTAAAAGGATTGTTTTTGCTGATCCGGACGGAAATCATATTGAACTCTCGTATCCTGAAATTGACTGATCCGGGGGGATTCATTCTGCGGGAAGGGGGTTGCCTTAAAAGGGCAGCCCTTTCTTTTTATGTACGGGAAAAAAATTCCGATATATAAATTATATAATTCAGGAGGGTAAGGATGGACTTTAAAAAACTTTTATCAGAAGTCAGGGTTGTCCCTGTATGTGTTTTTGACGAAGTTGACGGGGCCCTGAAAACCGCAGAGCTGCTCCTGAAGCATAATGTGAATATAATAGAGGTTACCCTCAGAACACCTGCTGCCTATGAATGTATAAGCTCAATCTGCGCGGAGTTTCCTGAACTGATTACAGGGGCCGGGAGCGTCTTCACCACGGAGGCGATTGACAGGGCAATTGAGGGGGGAGCGGTCTTTGCTGTTTCGCCCTGCTTCGATGAAAAACTTGTCGAGCATTCATATAAAAAGGGGATACCGTATGTCCCGGGCGTGGCAACTCCAAGCGAGTTGTTCGGCGCGCTCAAGATGTGCAGCGTGATAAAGGTTTTTCCCGCGGGTTCTCTTGGCGGTGTGGAGTATATCAATTCCATGGTGGCCCCTTTCAAGATGTTCGACTTTGGGCTTATGCCCACCGGCGGCATAGACAACAGGAATTTCAGGGACTACCTTGCTGCAGACAAGGTCATTTCATGCGGTATGTCATATCCGGTTAATGATAAGCTGATCAGGCAGGGGAAATACGACGAGCTTGAATCAAGAATAATTGAAATCTACAAGGGGCTGAGTTGAAAACAGGCGGAATAAACAGTCTGATCAAGGCTGCATTCGAAAAGCGCATTAAACTTTTCAGCGATCCTGAAACCGACTGTTTCAGGATTTTTAATTCATCGGGGGATGGCCTTGAAGGCTTTACAGCTGACTGGTACAGCGGGTACATACTTGTTCAGTATTTCAGGGGCAGTGTTGAAGCGGGGATCGCCGCTATCCTTGACCAGGTCAAGTCCTGCTCCGGTGGACTCCCTGCGACTGTGAAGGGGATACTGGTCAAGAACAGGATGGCAATGCCGGAATCTGAAGGAACTGAAAAATGGAAAAGCAGGCTGCTCCATGGATCATACCCTGAAGAGGGAATTATTGTACGCCAGAACGGCATAATGATGAACGCGGACCTTGTGAACGGCCAGAATACAGGCATTTTCCTTGATATGCGCGGGATACGCACAGAACTCGCGGGTTTTTATAAAAGGGAAAAACCTGTTTCGATGCTTAATCTTTTCTGCTACACGGGTGCGTTCTCAGTACATGCGCTCCGCAGCGGGGTGCAGCGGGCAGTCAATGTAGACCTGTCAAAGAGTGTGTTGAATAAGGCGCGTGACAATTACAGGCTTAACGGCCTTGGCGTTGATGAACGGGATTTTATTTACGGAGATTCATATGAGCGGGTGAAAATTTTTGCCAAAAAAAATATTCATTTCGATTATGCCGTATTCGATCCCCCTACATTTTCACGCAACAGGGGTAAAAATTTTTCCGTAAGGCAGGATTACACCGCTTTCCTTGAACTGCTCGGAACCGTTGTTCCCGGGGGATTTATATTTACATCAATAAATGCAGCGGCAGTTTCAAAAAGCGATTACCTCTCGTTCCATCCCGGGCGGTGGGAATTGGTAATGTTCGCGAACGAATCTTCCGACTTTATACACAGGGGAAATCCATACCTCAAGGCCGGGCTCTGGAAAATTTAAGGCCCCGGGCATGTTCCGGGGAAAATATCTTGACACGGGTCTCCGGCGGAATAGATGCTATGAGTGACAGATGGCGTATGGATGAACTCCTAATCTGACCGGAGGAGTATCTCGATGGTTTATTTTGCAGTGCTGCTGATCCTTACCGGACTCCTTATACTGCTGCTTTCAATTTTTATCGAATCCGGAACCGGCGTTAAGACAATTAAATCCGTCCGGACCGGAAAAGATACTCCGCGGGTACAAATTGATCCCGAGGACATAGTAATCCCGCTGCACGATGATTCCGAAATCATAACTGATGTATCGAACGAATTTGACGATTTTAATGATGAGGACCTCTTTGTCGATTTTTCAATGGATGAGACTGAACCGGTAAAACGGGACCTCGTGGATGATGAGTTTTCCGGCAGTTTTGCGGTACATGGTAAGGACAAGGTTGACTTCAGGGAGGATGATCCGTTTCATGGCGTAAGCACAGCGCAGATAGGGCCTGCCTCTGAGAGCGGCAGTGTTAATGCGGTACTCTTTGACGACAGGTCAAACATGATTGATTATGATTCAGGCAGCGCAGTAATCGATGTCTCAATTGAAGGTTATAAGAATTTAAAAAGAGTCGGCAGCGGAAACCTGGCAGTAGAGAGGGACGGGCTCAGTTTCTATCTTGGAGACAGCCTTCACAGGTTTGATTTTCACAGGATTTTTGATGTATGGAGCGGTGATAATTTTATCGCGCTGCCGTTAAAAGGGAGCGGCACTGTAAAACTTTTCCTCATGGAGAAGGGAAGCGGTCTGCCTGAAAAAGTTGAGAAGTATTTCCAGGAATATATAAAGGGCTGAAAATGTATTACAGGTATAAATCGAAAAAGAAGGATAGAAGGCTCCTTAAGTTTATTATTTTTGTAGGCCTTGCAGGTACCCTCGTTTACATGCTTTACACTAATAAAGCAAAACTAACTTTCTGGCGCATAAACCAGAACAGGATAATTAAGTCAATTGACGATGTTTCACGGATACAGGACCCTGTAAAACGGGTTGAGGAGCTGAAAAAACTCGGAGAAGATCTTGAATCCTACAAGAAAGAGAATGTGCTCGACCCTGAAGCATATATTCTTGCCTCGAAACTGTACATGAAGCTGGGATTTAACCTGGACAACAGAAGTTTTTCTGAAATGTACATTGATGATTCGCTCTCGTCACTTTCAAGGGAATCCCGGTCTTACCTGATACTGGTGATCAGGGACCTTAACAAGGCCATAGCCCTCAACGACGACAATGATATTGAACTTGATGACCTGCTGTCGCTTGCAAAGGCGGCATTCCTTACGGGATATTACGGGAATGATTACATATACACCCTGGTAAATTCAAGAATTGAATCAGAGGAGAATATATCTGTTGAGAATGCGAGGTTCTACTCGCTGCTCAGTATAATGAGCGGGAAAGCAGATGAAGGACTTGAATACCTGCGCAGGAAGGGCGCTGTTGATGATTCAGTTCAGGGAAAACTCTTTATGGCCAGGGCCCTTACTGACGGAATGAAGTATACAGATGCCATTATGGCTTTCCAGTCCATACTCAAAGGCGCTGAAGACGTTAATGTGCAGAGGATATGCTACCTTAATCTGGGAAGAATCTATTTTAACCAGAGCCTATACAGGGAGTCGCTTGAGCAGTACACGGCTGCCCTGAATATATCCGCTGACAATAACTGCAGGATATGGATTGCAAAAAATCATTTTGCCCTTGGTGAAAAGGAAAAGGCGCTGATAATCCTGAACGAGGCTGCAGCAGCTGACCCGGCGAACGAAGAGGTTATGCAGCTTCTCTCAGTGAAGTGAATCAAGGACAGTTACTGTCTGGTTTATCATAAAGTATCTCACTGCGAGGCACGAAGGCAGGCAATATAGAAACATCGCTTCTACAGGATGTAGTGATGCCGCCGTAGGACACTGATGTCCGTGAACGGCCTGTTTCGTGATTGCAGGCTGCCATCGTGGCTGCACTGCCGTGTCAGTCTGTTGAAGTTAACACTGGTTTTACGCAATTTTGCCGGTTTTTCATGAACAGATTGCCACGTCGCTATTGCTTCTCGCAATGACGTATGATTGGCTGGATCTTTAACAGCCATAATTTAAATTTTTTATTCAATTTCTTAACCGGGGCTGTTTTAGCGGATTAAGGCTTGACAAAATTCAGGGCTTAGCAGTGTTTATAAGCGTATTATGTCTTTTACGGGATAAAATAAATATAAGTTTTGACCTCTCCCCGCGGTTGTTTGCAGCAGCCGGAGGATTCAACAAAATGAAACTATTCAGGAGATAATAAATTATGTTCGATTCTTTTTACGGTATGTTCTCAAACGATATGGGAATTGACCTAGGCACAGCCAATACTCTTGTACATGTAAAAGGCCAGGGGATTGTTCTCAGTGAGCCATCTGTTGTCGCGGTTCAGACAAGTACCGGGAAGGTGCTTGCCGTGGGACATGAGGCAAAGAGGATGCTGGGAAGGACTCCGGGGGATATAGTGGCAATAAGGCCTATGAAAGATGGTGTTATTGCCGATTTCGAAACAGTTGAAAAAATGATCAGGTATTTCATTACAAAGGTGCATAAAAGAAAGACTTTAGTCCGGCCGCGTGTTGTTATAGGCGTTCCATCGGGGATAACCGAGGTTGAAAAGCGCGCGGTGCGTGAATCAGCAGAACAGGCTGGCGCAAGGGAGATATTCCTGATCGAAGAGGCGCTTGCCGCGGCAATCGGCGCCAATATACCGATTCATGAACCCGCAGGTCATATGATAGTAGACATCGGCGGCGGTACAACGGAGATCGCGGTCATATCGCTCGGCGGTATGGTAATAGCGGATTCCCTCAGGATAGCAGGCGATGAATTCGATGAAGCAATTATAAAGTATATGAAGACCCAGTATAACCTGGTGATCGGTGAGCGTATGTCAGAGGAGGTCAAATTCAGACTTGGCAATGTTTTCCCTGAAAAGAAAGTTGAGACAATGGAGCTAAAGGGTCGGGACGCTATTTCCGGTCTTCCCAGGACTCTCGAGATTGACTCTGTTGAAATACGCAAATCGCTAAAGGAGCCTGTTGAGCAGATACTTGAAGGTATCAAGCACGCCCTTGAAAAGACCCCGCCTGAACTCGCTGCGGATATAGTCGAACGCGGAATCGTTATGACAGGGGGAGGCTCTCTGCTCAAGGGACTTGATAAGTATATAAGCAAGGAGACAGGGGTTCCTGTAATCCAGGCTGAAAACCCGTTAACATGCGTTGTCCTCGGGGCCGGAAAATTCCTTGAGGAGATAAAGCACCTCTACAGATCAAACCTGAAGTGATGCCACGTGGATTTCCTTACCAGACATAAAACAATAGTTGCGCTTATATCATTCTCCCTCTTCTGCATCATCTCACTATCGGTGCAGGGCGGGGGGTTTACGATTACGTTTGAAGGTGTTATGAGCGCAATTGTCACTCCTTTTTCAAAGGGCTATAATGCCATAGCACATGGTATCGGAGGCCTTTTCAGCGGATTTGAAGATACAGACACGCTCAAAGAAAATTTACGTATGGCAGAGGCAAGACTTCAAAAGTATGATTCCATGCAGATAGACATCATCCAGGCTGACCTTGCAGAAGTTAAGGCTGAAAACGAAAAACTCAGGGTTCTGCTTGGATTCAAGGAACGCGTAAAATACAATTGTATAGCCGCACAGATAGTTTCCAAGGACCCGGATAACTGGTTCAGGACCCTGATAATAAATAAAGGCGAAAATGACGGTGTAAGCGTCAACATGCCGGTTATTGCGTACCAGAACGGGCAGAAGGTGGTTGTTGGCAAGATTGTCGAGGTCCGGGGATCGATATCAAGGGTGCAGCCGGTTATTGCTCCTGACATAAAGCTCGGGGTCAAACTGCAGGAGGCAAAGATTCCGGGTCTGCTTTCAGGTTATTCCTATAATTCCGATTTCTGCGTGGTGAGCTACATCTCAAGAGCTACACCTGTGAAAAAAGGGGACATCCTGGTTACATCAGGCCAGGCAGGGGTGTTCCCGCCCGAACTGCTTGTCGGGACCGTGGAGCGCACCGAGCTCTCTGAAACAAACCCTTACCAGAAGATAATAGTAAAACCATATATTGATTACAGCCTCCTCGAAGAGGTCTTTATCCTTTTGAAGAATCCTGATAAGGATTTCTTCGAAATGTTCGGAGAGGTGCAATGATACTGCCATATATATTCACTGCCCTGATTACAGCCGTGGCACTGATACTGCAGGGGACCAACATTATAGCAATAGCCGGGAAAAAACCGGACCTTGTATTCATAATTGTCGTCTACATCGGTTACAGTTTCGGATCGTTTAACGGCCAGCTTGTCGGGTTCATAGGCGGTCTGTTCCATGATTCAATTTCAAGATCGCCGCTTGGCCTGCTTACACTGCCCAAGGTTGTGCTGGGATTCATGGCCGGGATGTTCGGCCGCGGGGTTGTAAAAAACACCGTGGTTACAATTATGCTGCTCCTTTTTGTGGCATCGGTATTGAAAGGCATACTTACACTTTTTCTTGCATACATTTTTCACCAGGCACTGCTCGTGTCAATTATACAGGTAATACTTCCCGAGGCCCTCTATAACGCGGTCATAGCGCCGCCGCTGTTTTTTATCTTCGACAGGATATACCATGGCGAGCTTGAAAGAGGGGGATTCCTGTAAATGAATCAGACGTCCCTTAAAGCCAGAATGCTGGAGGCTTTCAGGAGAAGGATGTATTTTTTCTTAATTGGAGTCTCCTCTGTATTCTTTATAATTTCAGCCCAGCTTGTAAACCTGCAGATCATCCAGGGAACGGAATACAGCGAGAAATCCAGGATGAACATGGAGAACAACATCCCGATTCCTGCTGCCCGCGGTGAAATCTACGACAGGCACTTTCAGAAAAACGTTTCAGGCGCTGTTCTTGTTTCCAACAGGGCGTCTTTCAACCTCACGACCGTTCCTGATGCATTTGAATCCGACGCCCAGCTCATGGATGTCCTCACGCATCTCTCATCTATACTCAGTATTGATCCGCAGGCTGCATTTAATGATATAAAGAAAAGCAACCGGTGGGAGCGTTATCTGTTAAAGGACGATGTGAGTTTTGATGTTGTAGTTAAAGTCGCTTCTCATAAAAACCTGTTCCCAAATATCCACTGGGAGGATGCGCCTGTAAGAGTCTATAACTTTGGAGATATTTTTTCACACGCCGTGGGTTACATAGGGAGCATAAGTAAAGAGGAGTACTCATCCCTGAAGGACAAGGGATATAAATACTACCAGTCTCTGGGCAAGGCAGGGATCGAAAAGCAGTATGACAGTATTCTGCGGGGTGAGGATGGTTATATACGCAGGATAGTGGATGTAATGAACAGGACCGAGGGGGAGGAGATCGGCCACGATCCCGTTTCGGGAAACAACCTGGTGCTCACACTTGACTACGAGGTCCAGAAAGCCGCGTACGAGGGACTGGGGAGCAATAACGGGGCTGTAATAGTCATGAAGCCCGCAACCGGTGAAATACTCGCACTGCTCAGCAAGCCCGGCTATGATCCGAATCAGATTATATCAAAGGATAATTCGGTAATAATAAATGAACTTACTAACAGTAAAACCAAACCGTTCCTTAACCGCGCGATACAGTCAAGGTACCCCCCGGCATCAACATTCAAGCTTGTAACATCTGTAGCCGGGCTCGAGACCGAGAAGATATACCCGGACAAGGTGTTTTACTGCCCGGGAAGATGGACACTCAAGGGTTATGTTGACCATGACTTCTACTGCTTCAAGGTCCATGATTCCCTTAACCTCTACTGGGCAATAGGAAAATCGTGCAGCGTTTACTTTTACAACGCAGGGATGATCATTGGCCCCAGCATTATAATGAAGTATGCGGGCCTGCTCGGACTTAACGAGATGACAGGGATCGACCTGCCGGGAGAGATACAGGGATTTGTACCTTCCCAGAGGTGGAAACTTCAGACATTCGGCCAGCCATGGTTTGACGGTGATACTGTAAACCTTTCAATAGGGCAGGGCTTCACCTCTGTAACACCTATTGGCCTCACAAATATGATGTGCGCCATTGTAAACAACGGCGTTGTTTACAAACCCTACCTGGTGAAATCGGTGTATTCACCGGATAACAGGAACCTCATAGGTGAGGGTAAACGGCAGAAGCTCAGGGAAATCCCGCTTTCACCAGTTACAATAAACACCATAAAGCAGGGTATGCGCTACAGCGTTGAGGGTGGTACGTCGGGTATCATGAAGCATCTGAAAGTCGCAGTCTGCGGAAAAACCGGGACTGCGCAGACAAGGTCTGTAAGAAAAGAAAATTTTTCACAGCACGCATGGTTCCTCGGTTTTGCGCCTTTTGAAGGTGATCCCATGGATGCCGTTGTAGTGACAGTGTTTATAGAATACGGCGAGTGGGGTGCGGTTGCTGCTGCCCCTGTTGCTGAGAGGATATTCGCTACCCTTATTAACCAGGGGTATTTTATCAGAAATGACCAGTCTGTCCAGACGGTCAGATAATTGAGGATTGCCTAATGTTCAGCAGGGACTTTTTAAACAGGATGGATTTTTTTCTGATTGCGGCTGTTGTAATCACGGTGGTATTCGGTATCCTGATGATTTACAGTGCAGGTTATGACCCTATCGAAAATATTAACAAGGGACTGTTTAAAAAGCAGATAATCTGGTTTATCATAGGTCTGATCTTCCTGGTGCTCATGTCGATCATCAATTACAGGCAGATGGGTGATTACGCACTGCAGATATACGGCGTGCTGATATTTATTCTACTGGTCACCACGATATTCAGCAGACCGATAAGGGGAACAAGCGCGTGGCTGAATTTCGGACTTTTTTCGATCCAGCCCTCGGAGTTTATGAAACTAGGCGTGGTAATAGTACTGGCCAAGTACCTTGAACTCAGGGAGAGGGACATCAAGAACTTCAGGGAACTGCTTGTACCCGCGGTCATAACACTTGTACCTGTACTTATTATACTCAAGCAGCCTGACTTCGGTACAGCGGCGATTTTTATTCCCTTACTCTTCACAATGCTTTTTATAGGCGGTGCTGACGTTTCCCACCTGGTATCGATCATCCTGATTGCCGTTATTGCAGTGGTTTTTCCGATGATGCTGACTTACTGGGAGTGGGCCGGGTACAAGGGGACAAATTTCCTGATACAATTTTTTCTTCATGTCGATGTGCTCTTTACGGTTGCGGGTGTACTGCTTGTGATTGCCATTGCGGCTTTTATTACGCATTATTTTATGCCGAAACCGTTTTTAAGGAGAACCTATATACCCGCTACAGTTATTTCCCTGGGGCTTTTCCTTTCAGTTGTAATACAAAAACTATTCAAGGAATATCAGAAGAAGAGGATACTTGTTTTCCTTAATCCTGACCTTGACCCGCACGGTTCAGGATACAATATAATCCAGTCCAAGGTTGCTATAGGTTCGGGCGGTTTTTTCGGCAAGGGGTTTCTTGCCGGTTCGCAGACTCAGCTGGGTTACCTGCCGGAGAAGACCACGGACTTTATATTCTCGGTGGTGGCCGAGGAGTTCGGATTTGTAGGTGCGCTTCTTCTTCTACTGCTGCTTGGCATGATTATCTACAGGGGCATCAGGATTTCGCTGGAAACCAGGGATAAGTTCGGCGCAATGCTTGCAACAGGTGTTACATCGATACTTTTTTTCCATATATTCATCAATATAGGTATGGTTATAGGAATTATGCCTGTTACAGGTCTTCCTCTCTGCTTCATGTCATACGGCGGCTCCAACCTGTTTATGGCCATGATGGGTATAGGTATCCTTAACAATGTGCAGATGAACAGTTCCCGCTATTGATAGCGGCTAAAACTGTAAAATAGTGCAATAAATCCTGTTTTAGTCTGTCTATAGCCTTAAAATCGCCTCCATTTTTTTTAAAATTCAATTCAGTTAATATCATACCTGACGATAATAAACCTGTTACAGCATCCATAAATTGCAGAGGCAGGAATGGTCGGACACATAAAATCATCAGGTATTGAAAACACAATCAGTGCAATATCTGCCGATGACCGCAGGGATAACTCTGAACTTAAAAGCGGAGGGGATTTCCTCTCTATCCTTAAATCGAGCGCCGATTTTAAAGAGACCCGTACTGCAGAACGCGAAGAAACTATTCAGAAACCATTTATTGAAGATAAATCCCCGGTATCAGTTAAAACAGAGAACCAGGCTGGACCCATAGAGTCAGCCTTTAACAGCAGGCAGAATCAGGAGACTCTAAAGGGCCATGACTCAGGTGAAACAGGGAGCAGCCTGAAATCGGCTGCAGACCGCGCTGATAAAACCGATGCCAGGAAAAAAAATCCTGAGAACAGGGAAGAGCAGAGGGATAAATCGAGTGATATCGATTCCCTGGCTGCTGCAGGTGAATCCCTGGTCAGGAAGAGCATAAGCGTAAAATTTCCGCAAACTGTTGAATTGAAAAGTACAGGTGAAAAACTTGCAGCAGCGCTTCATAAAGAAGCCGGCAAATCAGCAATAGGACAGATGCTGAAGACCGATTCACCAAGGGTGAACCTTAAAGATGAAGGTATCCCGCAGAAGAACGGCCGGGAAATCAGGTCAGGCATAAACGACCTGCTCGAAGCTGCGGGTAAGGGCACAGGGAAAAACAGTTCACCAAGAAAAGGCATGGAGCAGGGGAGATTGATCCCCAATGAATTACGTGAAAGTACAGCGGCATTGAGCGGTTACCTTGTTAAAGAAAAAGTGAAAGATGAACGCGGCATCAGCCTCCAGAAGCACAAACCAGCAGAGGCTGCTGTAAGCGATAAAAAGAACATTGAATCCGGAGAGGCTGTACAGCAGAGACAGAAGTTCACCGGAGAACAGTCTGCTTTTGGTAAAGGTGCAGGTTCAGGCAGCGACAGCGGCAGGGATAACAGTCAGCTGTTTACCGTAAGATCAGAATCAGCGGCAAGGCACACAACAGAAAAAACTGGAAGTATGAATAAAATGCCCGAGTTCAGGCAGTCGCTCCAGGAGATAATGGATAAGGCAAAGGTCACTATCAGTGACAGCCGGAACGGCAGCTTCACTGTTAAGCTTTTTCCAAAGGAGCTCGGCAGCGTAAATGTCAACCTTATCATGGAAAACGGTGTTGTGAACGGAAGGTTTCTTGTCGATAATAATGATGCAAAGACCCTGTTGCTCTCAAGTATCGAGAACCTCATTGATGAACTGCAGCAGTCAGGTGTGAGTGTAGGCGAGTTCAGCGTGGACGTAAGGGACGAACGTGAAAGGTTTATCCGTGAAAAGGATGAAAATAAATATAAAATAAACCCGGTATTCAGCGGGAATAAAGAAGCAGCTACGGCAGCCGATGTTTATGACTACAACTCGGTCTATAAACACAACGGCTCGATAAATATGATTATATAGGGGAACGGTATGCAGATTTATGAAATGTCATCCCAGGATAAGCTTAACGCGCAGATCCGGGCTTCCGAATCGAACAAAAAAACAGGGGCAGGTGAGCCGGCCGAAAAGAGCGGTCTTGGCAAGGATTCATTCCTGAAACTGCTTGTGACTGAACTGAGGCACCAGGATCCCACCAAGCCTATGGAGGACAGGGAGTTTGTAGCGCAGATGGCCCAGTTTTCAACACTGGAGCAGATGACAAACCTCAACAACGAGGTGAAGAATCTTCTCTACAGCGCAAGGTCTGCCGAAGCATACGGCGTGCTCGGGAAGGATATTGATTCATTTGATTCTGTCACAAACAAGAGGGTATCGGGTACTGTGAGTTCAATATTCTACAAGGGTGACGAACTGATGCTCAAGGTGGGTGATGAGGAAGTTTCAATGCGCAATGTGCATTCCGTAAAACTTGCGGAAAACAGGGTAAATTAAGGATTAATCACCGGGCTATTCGCCCTTAAGCAATAGAGTAAATAAAATTTAGGAGTTTCTGTTATGATGCGTTCGCTTTTTTCCGGGGTCTCAGGTCTTAAAAATCACCAGACCAGGATGGATGTAATCGGTCACAATATTTCAAACGTAAACACTTACGGTTATAAGACACAGAGGGTTACATTCCAGGATATGCTTTCCCAGACCATTTCGGGTGCTGCCAAGCCCGAGGAGAACAGGGGAGGTGTTAACCCGAAACAGGTCGGACTCGGGATGAACATCGCATCAATTGACAGGCTCTTTACACAGGGATCTCTTCAGACTACCGGTAACCAGACTGACGTTGCTATTTCCGGTGACGGTTTTTTTATAGTTGCGGATGGCGACAAGAAGTACTACACAAGGGCCGGCACGTTCGGTATAGACAAGGATGGAACACTTGTTAATCCCGCAAACGGGCTCAAGGTGCAGGGATGGATGGCCACCACTGACGAAAACGGGCAGAAGGTTGTTCGTGCCAACAGCTCTGTTGAGGATATCATTATCCCGGTATACAGCAAGATAGATGCGAAAGAGACAAACAACGCAAGGTATAAATGCAACCTTGATTCAAGGAGCGAGGTAGTTCCTCCTGATGCAACCGAGAAAACAAGGTCAGAAAAGGGTGTAACAACCAACATAGACGTTTATGATAACCTGGGCAACACTCACAGGCTCACCATGACTTTATGGAAAACAGGACCGAACCAGTGGACGGCATCAGCGGCGCTTACAGACGCGTCAACACCTATAACTCTTGATGTGCTTGCAGGCGGCGGGCAGGATAACCAGTCCAACCCTTCAAGCAGGATTAACCTCAGGTTTTCACCCGACGGCAAACTGATCTCTGTTGCGGACGAATCGAGCCCCGATGAACAGAACCAGGGCAAGCTCACCGTAAACGCGAACTACAGGGTTGCAGGTGACCCGACTGTCAGGTCAATCGAACTTAACCTTGGCGAAGCAGGTATGCTGTCAGGCATTACACAGTTCTCATCCATATCAACAACAAAGGCTGTTGAGCAGGACGGGTACGCAATGGGTTACATGGAATCGTTCAGCATAGATAATTCCGGTGTTATTACCGGCGTATACTCTAACGGTACAAAACAGGCTGTAGGTCAGATCGGTATAGCGGTATTCACAAATCCCGGCGGACTCACTGCATCAGGAGAAAATCTCTTTGAACAGTCAAACAACTCCGGCCTTGCCAATGAAGGGCCTGCTGCAATAGCCGGCAGGGGAAAGATCGTGGCAGGAACTCTTGAGATGTCGAATGTTGACCTTTCAGACCAGTTTACAGACATGATCATAACACAGAGAGGATTCCAGGCGAATTCAAGGACTATCACAACCTCCGACCAGATGCTCCAGGAGATAATCTCGCTTAAGAGATAGATTTTAAAACATATATAGGTTCATAGTAAAAAGCTCCATGATATATGGAGCTTTTACTTTTTTGCATACATACACAGCCCCCTAAACCCCAAGGGGCACTACTACCAACATCTACCTTCCCGCCCCCAGCCGATATACATATACCTGTTTATTTACTTCTAGCGGCTTCCCCCGGCGAGGGCTGCTTTAATCCATATTCATCACATAAAATAATCATATTTTTCTTTGCGCCTTTCCGTCTCTGCGTCTCTGCGCGAGACAATTCTTTAATCCTTCCTGTGCCCTCTGTAACTCTGTGGCAATGCCTTTTAAGTTATATCCACGATTCTTCTGCAGGGCATTGAGTTAAATTTGCATAAAATGTGGGTAGTAGTAAGCCGGGGATCGGGTAATAATATCAATTTCCCCGAGAATCTGAAAAGAGGATTATTTTTTTCTTGACGCCTTGTTTATATATTTTTTATATGAATTTTGAACTTTCAGCTGAATCGTTGAATCAACTCATAAACATTTCGATCGAAATTCCCAAGGAGAATATTAATGTCCAAAGAGAAAATTTTCTGCTCAAACTGCCAGCATTGTATAGTTATCAGACAGTATGAGTCTGAACCGGACAGGTACGTTTTAAGGGTTAAGTGCCTTAAAAAACAGTGGTCCAAGAGGTCAGGCGAGGAGAAATTATATAAGTATTTCACAGTTGCAAGAAGGATCATGGATGAATGTGAATACTACGAGGAATCAGGAGAACTCTTCCCTTACATAAAGAACCTGAGAAAAGAACTTCCTATAAAAGACGAGATCTATTCAACCAAGGAAATCTAAAGTGTTCCACACCTTCAAGGGCGGCATCATGCCGCCTCTCCGCAAAGAACTAACCGGGAACAGCAGTCTTGAAAATTTATCCGTACCGCAGGTGTGCTACCTGCCGCTGCAGCAGCATAAAGGTATACCCTCTGTTCCTGTAGTAAAGGCCGGCGACCTGGTTGACGAAGGCCAGCTTGTTGCCAGGGCTGAAGGTGCCGGCAGCGCGAATATTCATGCATCAGTACCGGGCCGCGTTGTTGAGATAGTCCAGGCGCAGTCAGTTTACGGCATGCAGCCGGCTATAGTGATTGAGGCTGAAGGGGCTTTCGGGAAAACAGGCAGGGTGAAGGATTCGGGCGAATGGGTGAACTTTTCGCGCGATGAACTTGTACAAAAAGTCCGGGACGCAGGCCTTGTAAACCTGGGCGATACCGGGTACCCGGCAGACCTTACGGGGACAACCGTAACCGGGAAAAAAACTGATATACTTATCATTAACTGCACTGCAGTTGAGCCATACATCACATCTGATGAAATACTTATGCGCACTCACCCCGATGAAATAATTGAAGGTATTTTGATTGCGCTGAAGATACTTAATATTCAGAAAGCCGTTATCGCAATTGATAATAAAAACAGCAATGCGGCATTAACACTTACTGATGCCCTCAGTAAGATAAAATCACCTTATGGGATAACTATAAAAAAACTAAAAAGCCGTTATCCGCTCGGTGCTGAAAAACAGCTTGTCTTCAGCACGCTCGGCCGTGTAATAAAGTCAGGGAGAACTGCCGCTGATGGGGGAGTATCTCTTCATGACGCTGCAACGATTTTTGCACTCAGGGAGGCGGTTGTTCTTGATAAGCCGCTGATCGAACGGTACATCACGGTTTCCGGAAGCATGATAAAAAGCCCCGGGAACTACAAGGTGCGCATCGGTACAAGGATCGCGGATATAGCAGAGGAGTGCGGTGGACTGAAGGGGAAGGCCGCAAGAATAGTAATGGGCGGGCCGATGTCCGGCACCGCAATAAACGACATGAACATACCTGTTGTTAAAAGCACCTCGGCAGTACTGTTCCTCTCAGACGACGAGGCACATACAGGAAGTGAACAGACGTGTATAAGGTGCGGCAGGTGCGTAAAGGTCTGTCCAATGGGACTCCTGCCGTGTAAAATCGCGACAGCATCTGCTAAAGGGGAAACCGGGAAGGCTCTCATGTTTCATCCTGAAATGTGCATCATGTGCGGAAGCTGTTCATATACATGCCCTGCACATATTCCACTTGCGGATATGATATATAAAGTTAATGAAATAATTGCCGGATAAGAATTCAGGCGCGCTGATATATGACACAGAATAATTTAACAGAAACAACCCCGGACCTTCACGCGCCGCACATAATGTCGGGCGATTCCATTGTCCGGATCATGTGGACTACGGCAGCCGCCATGCTCCCGGCCCTTCTTTATTCATCATTTATTCACGGAATACATACACTTCTACTCTGCATGGCATGTGCTGCTTCAGCAGTAACCGCGGAGGCTGTATTCCAGGTTGCGGCCAGGCGCAGATTCAGCGTAACCGACGGGTCAGCAGTTGTAACAGGACTTATACTTGCCATGACGTTGCCCCCCTCTTTTCCTTTATGGATAGCAGCGGCAGGAAGCTGCTTCGCGATCATAGCCGCAAAGCAGCTTTTCGGAGGACTGGGGCTTAACCTCTTCAACCCCGCTCTCGCAGGACGGGCAGTACTCTTTATCTTCTGGTCAGGATCAATGCGTACGGCATGGAACATCACTTCCGCGGGGAACATCCCTGCGGATAAACTCACATATTACGGGACAGTCCCGCAGCAGGCACTCGATATTATCACACGCACAATCCCGGGCGAGGGTATGTACAATACTGGTACAGTGATCCCCTGGTTCAGCGAAACGTTCAGCAGCTTTTATGATTTCATGATCAGGCAGAATATTTTAAAATCGCTGTTCATGGGGAATTACGGCGGGCTGACAGGCGAGGCTGCCGTCGCACTTTTACTTGCCGGCGGGCTCTTCATATTATGGCGCGGAGTGATCACCTGGCATATACCGTTCTCGTTTATAACGGCCCTTGCGTTATCTTCTTACTGCTATTATTCATATTCAGGATCACCATCTCCCGGATTCATCACGTTTATTCACATCATGTCAGGGAGTGTGATACCTGCTGCGTTCTTCATGGCTGCTGATCCGGTCACATCACCGCTTACAGGCCGTGGTATGGTTCTCTTCGGTGCGGGCTGCGGAATTTTTACATTCATAATAAGGACCACAGGATTTTATCCCGAGGGGGCATTCTGGGCAATCCTGATAATGAATGCCGCTGTTCCGCTGATCGATAAAATCACAAAGCCTTCGATATTCGGACTTTCACGAAACCCTAAGTAAAAAAAGAAGCATCACAGGAGGATTCATGGAGATACATAAACCCGAGGTCATACTTCTTGCAATAACGCCAGGTCCCGAGAAGCTGATTGAGGAGGCGGGGCGTACCTGCTACCTTTCACTTTCAAAAATGACCGACGAGAGCGAAAAAAACTTCATACGCAGTGCTATTAAGCGCGGTCACCATTCGATACTTGAACATGCAACGGCCTCATTCAGGATACTCGGCGCATCAAGGGCGTTCACGCACCAGCTTGTTCGCCACAGGATTGCCAGTTATTCTCAGCAGTCCCAGAGGTATGTTGACGAGGCCGAATTCAACTATATCATTCCTGATGACATAAATACCGATGAAAAGGCGCTCGCTGTTTACCGGGAACACATGGAGATGACCCGCCAGGCCTATATGAAGCTTCGGAAACTGGGAATAAAAAAAGAGGACGCCAGGTTCATACTTCCCAATGCACTTGAGAGCCAGATAGTATTCAGTGCGAACTTCAGGGAACTCCGCTCCGTGTTTAATTTAAGGCTCGACAAAAGCGCCCAGTGGGAGATAAGGCGCGTCTGCATGGAGATGCTTAAAATCATGCAGGAGAAGGCCCCGTCTGTTTTTGGTGACTTTGTGATCAATGAATCGGACTGCACCGCGGCATCCAGCCTGGTTTAGGCCGGTGGATAACCGGAATAAAAAAAACCTCCTGTTTAGCGGAGGTTTTTTTTATATCCCTGTTACGGATGTTTTCAGTCATAATCTATTTAAGAGCTATGTTCATCTCCAGCTGGCCCATGGGACTGTAGAGTGTGATTCCCAGTGTAGTCTGTTTGATCATGGTAATGTTGAAATTTTTACCGTCAATAACTGTAGGTGTGGTCATGTCTATCACCTTTCCACTTGAGGCAAAGAGGTTCATGGCGTTACCTGTTATCATGTTTGCCAGTTCACCCACAATGTCCTTGTACTCATTCATCATTTGTTCTTCTGAAAGCCCGGGCATAAGAGCCGCTGCAATTTTCTGCACCATGGGGTAACTCATGCTGTAGACTATTTCCCCGGTAACGCCGCCTGTTATGCCGATGATTATGGCAACGTCCTGGGAGGGTAAAGGATTTTCCTTGATAATGAGCTTCCCCCTCCTTAGATCCACGTTAAGAATCGACTTGAATACGACACTTGCTGCTTCTAAAAAAGGATTAATGTATTCTGCATTTATACTCATCAGGATAAAACTCCTATACTGGTTTCATGTATATAGTATTCAAACAATTATTTAATAGCAATCAGTTTTTGGAACTTTTTGTAATTTTTGAGCCCTGTATCAGGTCGAGAAGTACATTTCTTATAATTGTATTTAAGCTGGTCGATGTGAGCTCCTCGCGAGTCTTTGCCTGGACAGTTTCATCAGAAACTCCTGCGGGCAATTCCTTGAGTACAGGTGTGAATATATAGAGTCCTGCAACACTGTTTATTACAGGGGAGGTCACATTGTTACCCATAACGAGGAGCCTGTCTGCAAATATGCCTGAGCCGCTGATTGCACCAAGGCTTTTAGGCTCTTTTCCTTCAGACTTGATATCCTCGCCGAGTTTAAATGGTGCGGATTTTTCAACTTTTCCATTAAGTATGGCTGCTGCTGCATCAAAAGAACCGTTTGATGATGCAATGGCATTGATTTTTTCGATTATATCATTTTTAAGTTTGTCCAGTTTTTTACCTTCAAGCTGTTTCCTGATGCGTTCCCTGTCTGAACCGGGATCTGAAATTTTAACTTTCTGCGATGCTATTTCACTGTCGATCTCTGCATCTGTCACGGCCACTTCTTTTTCATAGCGCTTTTTCAGGTCAACGTTTGAAAGGAATGCGTATTTTATCTGGATTTTTGTTCCGCTGATAAAATTGCTGAATTTCACCTCGTCAGACGGTACGGCGTTTCCCCTCCGTATGTAGAAGTAGAGTTCTTCCTGCGATGCGTTTCTGCGGAAAATCTTTTCAAATTCAGGGAGCGTCATGTTGTTCCCGTTCAGCATCATCTGGAAATAAGCAGAATCAAATTTCCCTGTCGAGGGATTCGTGTATTCAGGGGACTTTTTTATGATATCCGACAGCCTCTGGTCGCTGAATTCGATCCCCTCGTCATCGGCCTTCTGCTGTACGAGCACTTCACGTACAAAACTCTGGAAGAAATATTCATTCATCTGTTCATTTTTAGCGGACGATCCCATTACCATTCTCTGGTACTTGTAGTATTCAACGGGATTGAATTTCTGTCCATTAATGTTGACCTTCGTGTACGGGTCCTCGCCGCAGTTCAGGCCAAGGTCAGGAAGTCCGAAAGAAAGAATGATTATCATCAGGAAAAAAGCTATAAGAAAATATCCGGCATATCTGGTAAAATTGTTTTTGGCTTCGAGCATATCTGATCCTCTTGTTAATTATAAAAAGATATTGGTACTGGTGGAAAATTATCTATCTGTCACTTTGCGGGTTTTTCCGCTTCATCTACAAGCATGACGGGGATACCCTCTTTAACCGGGTATTTTAAACCGCACTGTGTGCAGATAATCTTTTCATTGCGGGCGTCATATTCAACGTCCCCCCTGCATGCGGGGCAGGCAAGTATTTCAAGCAGTTTTGTATCTATCATTTAAATACTCCGTAAAAAAGCTGCGGGATTTAATAATCCTTAATCATTTGCGCCGGTTCCCGGTAAAAAACTGACCGTAATAGCCGGAAATGAAAGAAATTCATATTTTAGCAGGCTCTTCCTGAAAAATATGATATAAAATGAAGTATTTTTGAGTCAACCAAAATACTGAAAACGTATATAATATGAGGATCAGGTTGAATTAAATTTACGGAAAGAAATACCGGTCATCCCCGCGCATGCGGGGATCCAATCGTTAACAGTTATATCTGTTTTGTTGTGGATTACCGCCTTCCCGGTAATGACACCTGTGACAACCGGAATTTAATGATTAAAGGTATCCCGGAATCACGATATGAGGTTGATTTTATGCTAAAAATGCTGAAAGTAGTTTTAGATCTTGTTTTTCCCTGTTCCTGTGTAAACTGCGGGAAATGGGTCAGGAGCGCGGATTATCACATTTGTCCAGGATGCCGCAGCGATATCAGGCCTGCAGAAAACAGCTGTGCTGTATGCGGCGGTCTGCTGGATTCAGGAAACTGCACAATTTGTCGGAGCAGAAAGGTCTTCGTTAAAGGGAATATACCGGTTTATGAATATGACGGGAGCGTGAAGAAACTGCTGCATGGCCTGAAATTTCACTCCCTGCGCAATGCATACATGAATTTTATCCCGGAAATGGCCAGGGCTGCGGCCGGTCTGCCCGTAAAGCCTGACCTTATCACATTCGTGCCAATGAGCAGGCGTAAACAGGCCGAGAGGGGATACAACCAGTCAGCCCTGATCGCGCGGGCAATCGGAAGGAACCTGGGTATACCATATGTCCGGGTTTTAATGGAGCGCAGCGGATACAGGTCACAGCGGGGGCTGGGCAGGGTGGATAGGTATATTAATGTAATTGACAGATATAAAGCATGTGATATAATAAAGTTTACGGGCAGGACAATCCTGCTTGTTGATGATGTTTTTACCACCGGTTCCACAATAAACGAATGCTCAAGACAGCTGCTCCGGTGCGGCGCTTCTGCGGTTTATTCAATAACAGTGGCCAGGGCGGATCCGGATAAAAATTAAAATATAAATGAATATGACGGAGCTTGAAATGGAAAGAATCTCCAATGAAAACTACGAACTTATTGTCCTCCAGGGACGTATAGACCAGAATGAATCAGAAGAGCTCGAGGCTCTTCTGAATGAGTGTCTCGATGACGGGAAAGTGAGCATCTGTATCGATATGATAGGCGTGAAGCACGTATGCAGTTCCGCCCTTGGTGTTCTTGTGGCTATCAAGCGGAAGATCAGGGAAAACGAAGGTGATATCAAGCTGATAATAGCAAGCGATAACCTGCTTAAACTTTTTGAGACCACAATGCTCGACAAGGTGTTCGAAATATTCGAGTCAAGACGTGAATGCCTGGGGACTTTTGACTGATCAGCCATGAGCCCGGATATTAAAACAATACTTGCTCCGATTTTTCCCAGGCTGGAACAGGTTGATAAAAGTATAGCAGCCTACCTTGAAACAGGAATCCCTCTGATTGACAACAGCGTGATGCACCTTTTTTCTGCAGGCGGGAAAAAGATAAGGGCATCGCTTGTGCTGCTGTCATCCGGACTGCGTGCGCCGATACCTGATGGCGCTGTTGACCTTGCGGCAGCAGTCGAGATTATTCACGCGGCATCGCTTGTTCACGACGATATAATAGACAAATCATTCATGAGGCGCGGCAATATATCAGTGCCGGGAAAGTATGGTGACAAGGTCGCGGTGCTTGCCGGGGACTATATGTATTCTGCAGCAGTGAACATAGCGGTCAGGGACAATGACAGCAGGATACTTGATGCGATTGCGGGCGCAACCAAGGAGATGGTCAAGGGGGAACTCTACCAGATAGAGTATTCGAATATTGACCGTATAACAGAGGAACGTTATTACGCGATTATTGAAAGAAAGACTGCCCGGCTGATGGCAGCGAGCTGCCGTATAGGCGGACTCAAGTCCGGATACAGCGAGGAAGACTGCATTGCCCTGCACGATACGGGTCTCAACATGGGCTATGCCTTCCAGATTATTGATGACACATTCGATTTTTCCGACAGCAGCGATGTCACGGGCAAGGATGTCGGCAATGACTTTAAGGACGGGAAGATAACGCTTCCCTTCATATATATACTTCAAAACGGAACTGTATCCGAAAAAGAAGCGCTTGTCCGGTTTGCCGCAGACCCTGATTCAGCAGACTGGAATGATGTCAGGAACCTTGTACATAAATCCGGCGCCTTTGAGTATTCAGTTGCAGCGGCTAAAAAATTTGCAGGCATTGCCCGGGAAAGGCTCTCGGTTTTTCCTGATAGCATTCACCTTAATATTATTCGCGATATTATAAATTTTATTGTTGAAAGAAATTATTAAAAAGATATTTTAGTGGCAGTAAACAATGTTTCCGGAGGGCGTATGATCTCAAAGGAGAAAGAGGAACTTTTAACATACTACAACCAGGGTCTTGCCGCGTACAAGCAGAGGAAGTGGGATGATGCCATCAAATATTTCGAAATGGCGCTCAAGGTTGTACCTGAAGACGGCCCTTCAGAACTTTACCTTGAAAGGGCAAAGGCCTTCAAGGCTACACCGCCGGATGATGACTGGGACGGCGTAACAACAATGACAACTAAATAGCACTGGCGTATCAACACCACACAAAAAATACAGGTAACGGCAAATGGCAAAGAAAGTAATTCAGGTCAACAAGAATCCCGTGTATGACATAGGGATGATAACCACGGTTTTCAACAAGAACACAGAGTTTTACGGCGACCTTTCGTTTAAAAAGTCCCTGCAGATAAACGGTAAATTCGAAGGTGAGATTTCATCGGGCAGTTACCTTGTTATAGGCGAAGAGGCAGTGATAAAGGCTAATATCAAAGCGGATACAGTTATTGTAAAGGGGACTGTTTACGGCAATGTGGAGGCAGTGAACAGGCTTGAGATCCACACAAACGGGAAGCTCTATGGTAATATAAGGACAAAAAAACTGGTTATTTCAGACGGCGTTGTGTTCGAGGGGAAGTGTGAAATGATAAAGCCCTATGAGAAGAAGAAGGGTAAGGGTGACGAGGCAGGGGAGGCCGCTGCGGAGACAGCAGTGACTGCTGCAGCAGAGACCACAGCGTAGGACTATTTGCCCGCGATCATCCTGACCGAGATATAGAGCAGGACAAAACCGAATATTCGTTTAAGCATGACAGGGTGCAGCCTTACTGCGAGCTTACTCCCCGCATAAGCACCGATAATAAAAACAGCGGCTATAATGGCTGCTGTTTTTATGTCCGCGTATCCTGCCCTGTAGTATTCAAAAGCGGCAAGAATTCCGATCGGCGGGACCATGGCGCAGAGGGTGGTGCCCTGTGCTGTCTGCTGGTCGAAACCTGCGATGAATACAAGCGCTGGTATCATTATTACAGCGCCCCCTATCCCAAGGAGCCCGCTTGCAACACCCCCCGCAAGACCTATTACAGCAATCAGAAGTATATCCATATTCACACCCCGGGCAATAATAATTGTTGCTCCTGCATCATGAAACAGTTACAATTATAGTCAAGAAGGAAACACCCGGAGGATGGTATGCAGCAGAAAGAGGCGATGTTCTACGCAAGGGATAATGGAACAGTCATCTGCAGGCTCTGCCCCCATAACTGTAAAATACATGAAGGTAAAACCGGGATCTGCCAGGTAAGGCGGAATATCAGGGGCACACTCTACAGCGAAAATTACGGGCAGGTCACATCAATGGCCATGGACCCCATAGAAAAAAAACCGCTCTACCACTTCTATCCCGGGACTGAAATATTCTCCATCGGGACAAGGGGGTGCAACCTTAAATGCCCCTACTGCCAGAACTGGACAATATCACAGGATCCTGATGCCATGGCCCGTTACCGTACACCGGAAGAGATAGTGAAAATGGCCACGTCAGCAGGATCAATAGGCGTGGCATACACTTATTCGGAACCAACTGTATGGTATGAATTTGTTGCTGATACTGCGCCTCTGGTACGTGAGCATGGACTTAAAAATGTCCTTGTTACAAACGGCTGTATAAACAGGGAGCCTCTTGAAGGGATAGCGGGACTCATAGACGCCATGAATATAGATCTTAAATGCTATGATGCTGATAAGTACAGGAAGGTGCACAAAGGGGACCTTGAAACTATCAAGGAGACGATTAAGATTTCACACGACATGGGATGCCACGTTGAGGTTACGACACTTGTTGTACCGGGTATAAACGACAGTCTTGATGAGATGATAAGCCTGGCCGAATTTATAGCATCTGTGGACAAGCGCATACCGTGGCACCTGTCAAGGTATCACCCTGCATACAAGTATGACAGGGAGCCCACTAGCATTGAGTTTTTAGACGAGATATGGGAGGCGGGCGCGGACATACTTGACCATGTTTATACCGGGAATATAACGCCATCTCAATCAAGAAGTGACACTGTATGCCCCTCCTGCAATACTGTTGTTATAAGCAGGAGCGGGTATAACACCGTGATCAAGGAACTGAAGGGGGGGAGGTGCAAACAGTGCGGCCATGACCTGGGGATAATTCAGTAAAAATCTGGTTGACTCTGAACGGTTTATATACGAATTAACTAATGAAATCAGGATATTAAACCGGGCTCTCGCAAAGGTACGAAGATACAAAAAACGCAAAGAAGAAATAGCTTTTAGGTATTATCGTATTGTAGCTATTAATAAAATTATCAGGACACAGTCATTGCGAGCGAAGAGAAGCAATCTGTTCAGGCAGGAATGGGTATGATATAATAAAATAGTTTTTCCGAAAACAGACTGCCACGGCATTTCATGCCTCGCAGTGACGTGATATATATAAATTCAATCTTAAAATGCTATAGATTCATTTATTAACAAAGAAATTGACGAAACACTTGAAATAAAAACCCTTGCGCCAAGACGCAAAGAAATGAAGAGAGTTTAAAACAGATACAGGAATAAACATTAATGAAAATACTTGTTACAGGTACAGCGGGATTCATAGGGTCCTATACCGTTAAGGCGCTGCTCGAAAAGGGGCACCAGGTCGTGGGGCTCGATTCGATAAACGACTACTATGATCCTGAACTTAAATACGCGCGGCTTGCACAGGCCGGGATTGACCGTGAAGATGTTGAATACGGAAGCATTACGCGCAGCGATTTGTATCCGGGCTACTCGTTCATACAGCTTAAACTTGAAGACCGCGAGGGAATGGACTCGCTATTCATGAAACAGGGTTTCGACAGGGTATGCCACCTGGCAGCACAGGCTGGAGTGCGTTACTCACTGGAGAATCCCCGGGCATATACAGAATCGAACATAACAGGATTCATGAACATACTTGAACCATGCAGGGAACACGGTATTGAACACCTTGTGTTCGCCAGCAGTTCATCTGTCTACGGGCTTAACGAGAAGATGCCCTTCTCGACCTCTGACAACGTGGATCACCCTGTGAGCCTGTACGCCGCGACCAAGAAGAGCAACGAACTCATGGCGCACGCGTACAGTCACCTGTACAGGATGCCTGTTACCGGTCTCAGGTTCTTTACCGTTTACGGTCCGTGGGGCAGGCCCGATATGGCCTACTTCAAATTTACAAGGTCAATAGCAGAGGGGAAGGCGATCGACGTTTACAACAACGGAGACATGATGCGTGACTTCACATATATCGATGATATAGTGGAAGGAGTCGTGAGGGTGATTGACCGTGTCCCGTCGGGGAACAGTTCATGGAACGGAATGTCGCCTGATCCCGGAAGCTCAAAAGCCCCGTACAAAATATACAACATAGGGAACAACAGGCCGGTAAAGCTGCTCGATTTTATAAAGGTATTGGAACATGAACTGGGCATCGAGGCGAAGAAGAATTTTCTGCCCATGCAGCCGGGTGATGTTTACGCGACATACGCTGATGTTGACGACCTGGCTGCGGATACGGGATACAGGCCGTCAACTCCTGTAAATGAAGGATTGAAACGCTTTGTTTCATGGTACAGGGAGTACTACGGGGTGAAGTAAGGGGAAATAGCAGATTAATAGATGTTTGTCGGCGGCATTTTTTATGAAAATGTTCATTTATGCGGCTTCAGGGGATGCGGATTACCTGTTAAAAACTTGACATTGATATAGAATTAAAAAAAATTACATAAAGTATACAATTATATATTCGAGGAAATAAATGAGCAAGTTAAACGTAAATCATGTTTTCACTTCCGAATCTGTTAGTGAGGGACATCCTGATAAGATCTGTGACCAGGTATCGGATGCGATACTCGATGCATGCATAAAACTTGACCCTAAGAGCCGTGTTGCCTGCGAGACGGCTGCCTCTACCAACTTTGTCCTTAACATTGGTGAAATTACATGTTCACAATGGAATAAGATAGATCCTGAAAAGATAGCGCGCGATGTAGTAAAAAAAATCGGGTATGATAAACCTGAATACGAATTCTGCAGCAGCACCTTCGAGTACCTCTGCAGAATCCACGGCCAGTCTGCGGACATCGCCATGGGTGTTGATGAATCGGATGCGCATGAGCAGGGTGCTGGTGACCAGGGTATGATGTTCGGTTATGCTTCAAAAGCAACTCCTGAACTTATGCCAGCGCCTATTCTTTACAGTCACAAACTTCTTGACCGGCTCCAGGCTATCCGCAAAAGTAAAGAAATCCCGTATCTTCGCCCTGATGCCAAGTCCCAGGTATCGGTGCGATACATCAAGGGAATACCGGCTGAAATAACCGCAGTTGTAATTTCACACCAGACGGATGAAGTCCCCCTTGAAAAAATAAGAGCGGACATAATTGAAGTGGTTAAGGATACCCTTTCTTATACAGGACTAATTAATGAGAAGACTCAATATTATATAAATCCCACGGGGCGTTTCGTAATAGGCGGCCCCCATGGAGATGCAGGGCTGACCGGGCGCAAGATAATTGTAGACTCATACGGCGGAGTGGGATGCCATGGCGGCGGCGCTTTTTCAGGTAAAGACCCGTCCAAGGTCGACAGGTCAGCCGCTTATTATGGAAGATACGCAGCAAAGAATATTGTCGCAGCAGGACTGGCTGATAAATGCGAAATTCAGGTTGCATATGCCATAGGTATTGCCAAGCCCATGAGCATAAATGTAAGCACTTTCGGAACAGCAAAGGTGGATGAAGAAAAGATCCAGAGATTTCTTGAATCAGAAGAGATCTTCAACTTCCGTCCGGCGAAGCTCATAAAATCACTGGGACTCCTGAATCCGTCAGGATGGTGCTACCAGGATACTGCGGCCTATGGTCATTTCGGACGGGAAATATTTCCCTGGGAAAAGACAGACAAGGTTGATGACATTAAAAAGATTTTTAAGATATAAGTATGTAAAAAATAATAATGTCATAACTTTTACAATCAGTTAATTGTGAATACTATGAGGCTGTACTGTAGATTATTCTATTTTGCAGTTTCGTAGCAGTTAACGATTTATTAAGTACACTTAACGTCACTGCGAGGCATGCAGGCAAGCATTGTAGAAACATCGCTTCTACAGGATGTAGTGATGCCGCGTAGGACACGGATGTCCGCGAGCGGCCTGTTTCGTGCTTGCAGGCTGCCGTCGTGGCAGTCTGTTTATGAAACGGCCAATTTGTCAGATTAAAGACATTCCTGCCGGAACAGATTGCTTCACGGAGCCTGCCCCGGCGAAGGCCGGGTTTCGTAATGACAGGACTAAATTAATCTTGAAATGCTATTGTTTATCTTTTTTAAAGTATGCATTATAAGACCTGTTCTGATTTAAAGATGACCAATAAACAGCTTGACATGGAGCAAATCCCGCTAAAATCGTTCTTATCCGCATTAATTACAGCGTAGATAATAAAACAGCACTATCATATAATCCAGGACATTTTAATGACAAAAAGGGCAATAATTACAGGTATCCGGGGGCAGGACGGCGCGTACCTTGCAAAGAACCTGCTTGAAAAAGGATACGAGGTTTACGGCGCAGACAGGAGAAGCGGTGATACGACATTCTGGCGTCTGAATGAATTCGGTATATTCAATGATATAAAACTTTTATATATGGACCTCCTTGAACTTACCAACATTTTGCGGACAATAGAAAAGATTAAACCTGACGAGGTATATAACCTTGCAGCGCAGAGTTTTGTGGGAACCTCATTTGAGCAGCCCATCATAACTTCTGATATAAATGCCATGGGAGTGATCAGGCTTCTTGAGGTTTTACGGCTGGTTAATCCCGGCATTAAATTCTACCAGGCCTCTACAAGTGAGATGTTTGGAAAAGTCAGGGGTGTTCCGCAGAACGAGGATACACCTTTCCATCCCCGCAGCCCGTACGGTGTGGCAAAACTTTATGCACACTGGGCAACTGTGAACTACAGGGAATCGTATAATATGTTCGCGTGCAGCGGTATCCTGTTCAACCATGAAAGTCCCCTGCGCGGCCTCGAGTTTGTGACAAAGAAAATAACACGTGCTGTTGCAGCGATAAAAAAGGGCAGACAGGATAAGGTTGTTCTGGGAAACCTTGATTCCAGGCGTGACTGGGGATTCGCGGGCGATTATGTTGATGGGATGAGGCTTATGCTTCAGCAGGAAGAGGCTGATGATTATGTTCTCTCGACAGGTGAGACTCATTCAATACGGGAATTTGTCGAGGAAGCGTTCAGGCATATTGATATAGCTGTAAAGTGGCAGGGTGAGGGCAGCGCGGAAAAGGGTATTGATGGTAAAACCGGTAAAGTTATGGTCGAGGTTTCACCGGAGTTTTACAGGCCTGCGGAGGTTGACCTGCTCATAGGTGATTCGTCAAAGGCAAAGAGTAAGCTGGGCTGGACACCAAAGGTCAGGTTTAATGAACTGGTGCAGATGATGGTTGAGTGGGATATAAGACATTGACAGTTTTTGAAAAGCAAATATCAGCAGCCTGGCTGTAGAAATTATGAACTGTAAAAGGAGAATGAAATGCTGAGAGAAATTATAATACCCAGAGAGAGGGAATATATTCTTAAAATTCCGGGAGAGTATATAAACAAAACAATCGAAATTTTAGTTCTTCCTATTGACAGTGAATCACTCAGCGAACCATTAAACAAAGACGTTGATATAATAAAAAAGACCTCGGGGATTTTGAAAAATAGAAGTATTGACCCGGTTGTCTGGCAACGGGACATGCGTTCTGAGTGGGAAGGAAGATCGTGAAATTTCTTCTGGATTCGAATATACTTATATATCATCTTAATGGTGAAAATATTGCGACTGAATTTATTGCTGAAAACAGTGAGAAATGCGCCATTTCCAGAATTACATATATTGAAGTACTATCATTTGAGTTAACGCCTGAGGAAGAAAACAGGATAAAGGAATTATTGGAGAGTTTTACTATTATTGATACGAACAGGGAAATAGCTTTTCAATGCATAAAGAATAGAAAAGAAAGAAAAATTAAAGTTCCGGATAATATCATTGTTTCGACTGCCCAGGTTTATGATCTGCAGATTGTTACAAGAAATACTTCTGATTTTATTTCACTTGATACAAGATTGCTTGATATTTTTGATATGTGAATCTGACTCAGATTATTTAACAAACACGAGGTTCTTATGAAAGGCATAATCCTCGCCGGGGGTACCGGTACAAGACTTTATCCTGTAACACAGGTCGTATGCAAGCAGCTTCTGCCTGTTTATGACAAGCCAATGATATACTACCCTTTATCAACACTTATGCTTGCAGGTATAAAAGATATTCTAATCATATCTACGCCCGAAGATACCCCGGTTTTCAAAAGGGTTCTTGGCGACGGAAATCAGTTCGGTATATCCCTGAGTTACGCAGTACAGGATAAACCACGGGGGCTTGCAGATGCGTTTATTGTCGGAGCGGATTTTATCGGCAAGGACAGAGTATGCCTTATACTTGGTGATAATATCTTTTACGGCAACGGATTAAGTGAGCTTCTCCGCAATGCGGTTAAATACGAGGATGGCGCAACTGTGTTCGGCTATTATGTAAATGATCCCGAAAGGTATGGTGTTGTTGAATTTGATGAAAAAGGGAAAGCCATATCAATAGAGGAGAAGCCGGATAAACCAAAATCCAACTATGCTGTTGTCGGCCTTTATTTTTACAACAACGATGTTGTTGACATAGCAAAGAATTTAAAGCCTTCACCAAGGGGCGAGATCGAGATAACAGATGTTAATAAAGAGTATCTTGAACGAGGTAAACTTAATGTTCAGAACATGGGGCGCGGTTACGCCTGGCTTGATACAGGAACACATGAATCGATGCATGAAGCATCAACATTTGTTAAAATAATAGAGGACAGGCAGGCCAATAAAATATCATGCATTGAAGAGATAGCCTATTTAATGGGATATATTGATGCTGGCCGGCTGCGGAAACTTGCAGAACCGCTGATGAAGTCCGGTTATGGCCAATACCTTATTGATATACTGGAAAAAAATTGAGAAAAATATGATGTTCAATCCGGAATTTTTGGAAAACCGGCAACATCGCTGATTTCCCCCTGTCCCCCAAAGGGGGCACGTAAATGGAAACAATTAATGATTCAAGGAACAGGAATATAAATAATATTTTATTTTGCTGAGTTATCAAGAAGCGTTTTAATAGTATAGAACATGTTTGTAAAAGGATTAAAAATATTTATCATTTGAAAAATTCTGGATACGTGCCCCCTCCGGGGGACAGGGGGCTGGAGAATACCGGTCTAAAGTTGTCTCTAATTATACCAATGATTCCCCAATAATCCGGAAATAGCTTAGAATTTTATGTCATTTTAATTTACGGATCAATGGAGTTATCTATGCCTTTTGTTTTTAATAAATGCGAAATATCGGGACCTGTAATTGTCGAACCACGGGTTTTTGGAGATGACAGGGGATTTTTCCTTGAATCATATAAAAAAACTGATTTTATCAATAATGGAATTGATGTGGAATTCAGGCAGGACAACCACTCGCTCTCGTCAAGGGGAGTTCTTCGCGGTCTGCATTACCAGAAACCGCCATTTGCCCAGGCAAAACTTGTAAGAGTAGTTAAGGGGAGCGTCTGGGATGTTGCGGTTGATATAAGGAAAAATTCCTCCACATATAAAAAATGGATAGCCGTTGAGCTTTCCGCTGAAAACAAAAAGATGGTTTTTATACCTGAAGGTTTTGCCCATGGTTTTATCGCATTAACAGATGAAGTCCAGCTTATGTACAAATGCTCAAATGAATACTCGCCACAGCACGATGCGGGAATAATCTGGAATGACCCTGAGCTTGCGATTAAATGGCCTGTTGCAAATCCTTTACTCTCCGACAAAGATCTTTTACTTCCATTACTGAAAGACGCAGAGGTTTTCTGATGGTTTGGATACCTGGAGGCAGCGGTATGCTGGGAAGGCATATTGCTGAAAAATGCACCGCTGCAGGAATCGGTTACATCTCCACTGACATTGACCTTGACATCACAGAAAGCGGTGCTGTATCAGAATTCGTCAGGAAGAACCGTTTCAGCTGGATTGTGAACTGTTCTGCCTATACAGCAGTTGACCTTGCAGAGGATGAAAAGGATAAAGCATTTGCCGTAAACGCTGAAGGAATACGGAATATTGCCGAAGCCTGCAAAGGCAGCGGCACAAAGATAATCCATTTTTCCACTGACTACATCTTCCCCGGGAACAAACCGGGCGGGTTTACCGAGAATGATGCCACAGGTCCGGAAGGAGTCTATGGCGCGAGCAAGCTTGAAGGTGAAAGATTCCTTTCGTCAATTTATAATAATTTCTTCATATTCAGAATATCATGGCTTTACGGCCCGTATGGTAAAAATTTTGTCCATACAATGCTGAGCCTCTTCGGGCAGAGGGATGAACTTAATGTTGTGGATTACCAGTCCGGCAGCCCCACGTATACAGGTGAGCTTGCTGATTTTATTGTCAGGCTTATACAGTCAGATTCAGAACAATACGGCATATACCATTTTTCAGGTGAAGGGATGACAAACTGGCATGAGTTCGCTTCAGAGATATACAGGCTTGCAGTTAAATACGGTTTGACTCAAAGAGCAGTGAAGATAAATCCGGTTGATTCATCAAAGTATCCGCAAAAGGCAAAGCGGCCTGCATATTCATATATGATAAAGGACAAGCTGGATAAAGTTTTCGGTTACAGGCCCAGGAATTGGAAGGAGACTCTTGAGGGATATATAAAGTTAATCAGTAAATAGAGATTTTTTTTGTAGTGCATTATTATGAAATAAAAATAATGTCATTGCGAATGACCGCCAGGGAGTGAAGCAATCTGTTTCGGATATCAGTATTGGTTGAGAAAATATGCACATATTACCTCAACAGATTGCCACGTCGCTATCGCTCCTCGCAATGACCGTAGAAGGAATATAAAACTATGCGCAAACCTGAAAACGTTCTAGTTACCGGCGGGGCCGGATTTATCGGATCAAATTTTATCCGGTATATTTTTGATAAAACTGATTTTAAGGGTAAATTAATAAATTTTGATAAACTGACCTATGCAGGCAATGCCGAAAGCCTTGCTGATATTGATAAGGCATTCGGCGGCAGCAGGTATTTCTTTGTGCACGGGGATATTTGCAGCAAAGATGATGTTGATGCAGCCTTAAAAAAATATGACATTGATACAATCATCCACTTTGCGGCGGAATCACATGTGGACAGGTCTATTCATGGACCCGCAGAGTTCATGAATACCAACATCATGGGAACATTCAACCTGCTTGAATCGGCACGCAGCGCGTGGAGCGGAAGAAGTGATGTCCTCTTCCACCATGTGAGCACCGATGAGGTTTACGGTTCACTTGGCGACACCGGTTATTTTTTCGAGACGACGCCATATAACCCGCGCAGCCCCTATTCAGCATCAAAAGCATCGTCGGACCATATAGTCATGGCGTATAATCATACCTACGGACTTCCCGTTACCATGACCAATTGTTCAAACAATTACGGCCCCTACCAGTTCCCTGAAAAACTGATACCGGTAATGATCATGAATATCAAGGACGGCAAAAAACTTCCAGTTTACGGCGACGGTAAGAACATCCGCGACTGGCTGTATGTAGATGACCACAACAGCGCAGTATGGGCTGTGGTAAACAAAGGCAGGAACGGTGAGACCTACAACATCGGCGGCGAGAACGAGTGGGAGAACATAAAACTTGTTAATGTTCTCTGCGAAAAGATGGCTGCCAGGCTTGGAAAAGAAAAGGATCACTTCAAGAGCCTTATAGATTATGTAAAGGACAGGCCCGGGCATGACAGACGTTATGCCATAAACTGCGACAAACTGAAAAATGAACTTGGCTGGAAACAGGCGTATGACTTTGACAGGGGACTTGACCTTACAATAGACTGGTACCTTGCGAATGATCAGTGGATAGGCAGGGTCAGAAGCGGGGAATACAGGAAGTGGATTGAGAAGAATTATGGGGAAAGGTAAATACTGAAGTAAATAGGAAATATTATAGTCGGAATTACATTATGCGTAAGATGTCCGTAAAGGATTAAATTCCTGTAGTCCTAATAGTAACAGCAACTTTATAAAATACAAAGGTTTAGGTTGGATAAAGATAAACTGAAATTTATTCTGGAATCAGGCGAGGGGCAGTTTACAGAGTTCAAGGAATCGGCTGATAAAAGTTTAGCAAAGGAGGTTGTCGCTTTTGCGAATGCATCCGGAGGTTCAATATATCTTGGTATTGCAGATAATGGAGTTGTTAAAGGAATACCAATATCCAATAAGATTAAATCAGAGATTCAGGACATTGCCAGAAACTGTGATCCCCCTGTAAGCGTTATACTTGAAGAAAAAGGTAACATTCTTGAGGTTCGGATTAAAGAAGGTAATAATAAGCCTTATTCATGTTCGGGCGGCTTTTTTATGCGTATTGGAGCGAATTCGCAAAAGATGCATCGTGATGAAATACTTACGCTTGCGGTAAAAAGCGGCAGAATCAGGTTCGATGAACAGATTTGTTCAAATTTTGAGTGGACTGATTTTGATGATGAAAAATTAAAGTATTACCTTAAACTGGCAAAAATATCATACAATCTTAAAAGAGATGAAATTCTTAAAAATTTAAGGATTTTAAACAGCGACGGTTTTACAAATGCCGGGGTTCTTTTTTTCGCGAAAGAACCCGGTAAATATATTATAAGTTCAAAAATAAGGTGCGTACATTTTAAAGATGAAAACAGACTGGAAATTCTGGATAAAAAGGTGATCGACAGGGGTATTATAGGTAATATTGAGTTTGCTGTAGAATACTTAACAGAACGCGTCCCTGTTAAATATAAAATTAAGAAACTTGCCAGGGAAGAATACCCTGAATATCCGGCCAGTGCTTACAGGGAGGCAATAGTTAACTCCATTATTCATTTTGATTACTTTCTTGGTGATTCTGTTGCTATAGAAAAACTAAAAACCCGTATTGTAATTGTCAATAAAGGGGAACTGCTTTTTCCGGAGGAGGAGTTCGGTAAGAGGAGCGAGCCCAGAAATAGGCTTTTAGCCGATCTTTTATCAAGAACAGAGTATATGGAGAAAGCAGGCACTGGTATAAAGAGAATTAATGAGGCTTGCAGAATAAATGGAAATATTGTTGAATTCTTTTTTTCTGATGCTTTCAGAGTTGAGATGTGTTCTAATGAAGACGTAAGACATGTCCCAGAAAATGTCCCAGAAAATGTCCCAGAAAATGTCCCAGAAAACAGGTTTTTAAGAATACTTGATATTATTAAATTAAATAACAAAGTGACTATTAGTGAACTTGCGGGCATGTTGGGAGTTGATCCTAAAACAATCAAGAGAGATATAGAAAAGCTTAAAAAAGAACAGTTGCTCAGGCGTATTGGCCCTGATAAAGGCGGTTTCTGGGAAGCGTAAATACTTTATGCGAAAAGATGACCGCGCGTATGGGCAAAGATAAAGAACATTACAAGGGCCTGATCGATTATGTAAAGGACAGACCCGGCCATGACCGCAGGTATGCCATAAATTGCGACAAGATGAAAAATGAACTGGGCTGGAAGCAGAACTTTGATTTTGATAAGGGGCTGGATCTAACAATAGACTGGTATCTTACGAATGATGAATGGATCAGCAGGGTTCGCAGTGGTGAATACAGGAAGTGGATAGAGAAGAATTACGGGAGCAGGTGAAAATCGATAGTCTGATTATAATATTATCCCCGCTGCTATTGTATCTCTCTGTGACTTTTAGTTGACAGTGAAATTCATTCAGTTTAAGCTTTTTAAAAGCAGAATTTTATAACCTGCATGGCAGAGTTTTTATGCGATTAAAAGAAAAAGAAATAAAGAAAATTGGAGAAGTGTTCACGAAGGTTTTTGAACATGGTGAACTATATCTCTTCGGAAGCCGTGTCGATGACAGCAAGAGGGGTGGGGATATAGATCTTTATATAATACCGGATTCAGGGGATAATCTCGCTTCAAAAAAAGTAGATTTTCAGGTATTATTAAAAAAGGCCATAGATGAGCAGAAAATTGATGTAGTTATAGACAGAGGCAAAAACAGACTCATCGATAAGATTGCTAAAACTACAGGAGTGCTTTTATGCAGGTGCTGAAGGAAGATTTTGCGATATTAGATTTACTTTTTGAGAGTTGTGACATAGACTTTAAAATTTTAAGAGAGAGTAATATTGACCGGATTTTTTTTAGTGATTATTCCAATCAGAGGATAGTTAACAGTTTTCTCTTCAATTATTTAAAAATTCAGGATAAAATAGGGACAAAACTTTTTAAAACCGTGCTTTATGAGCTGAAAGAGATTGATGATTATTCAATACCTATGATTGATGTTTTAAATAATCTTGAAAAGCTGAATATAATAGAAAAAACGGATGAATGGGACCGGCTCAGGGAGATAAGAAATAATGTAACGCATGAGTACCCTTCAGATATTGATGAAAGAATAGAAAACATTAAGCTGACCCTGGAAGGCTATTCAACGCTTAAAAAAATATATAACAATACAAAAGCGTACTGCACAGATAAAGGTTTGCTTTAAAAAAAACTAAAAGTGAATGAGCTGTGAATGGAACCGGATTTTTGACTTTAACATAGCCCCGGGATTTACAATAGACTGGTACCATGCAAATAATCAGGGGATTAGAAGGGTCCGCAGCGGCGAGTACCGTAAGTGGATTAAGAAGAATTATGGGAGCAGGTGAAAATTCGAGTAAAAATAATAGTCATTTTTATACTTGACAACAGGTATAAATAATTATTATTTTATACCTGTTTGCGAGTATAGGATGAAGCAGATATTTAAAAAAATCATTACCGACTTTATTGAGAGAACAATAACCGGGATTATTCCCCGTGAAACCGATATACCTCTTCGAAGTAAAATGATTATTTCACTCGCTGGAATAAGGCGAAGCGGAAAAACATCGGTTTATTTTGACATGATTAATAGACTCCGGGAAACTGAAAGCCGGGAGAATATCTTATATATAAATTTTGAAGATGACAGGATATTCCCGCTTAAATTGAGCGATCTTGATCTGCTTATTGAAGCGTATTACGAGCTGTTTCCCGGAAAAAGAGATGAGCGGGTATATCTTTTCCTTGATGAAATACACACTGTACCCGACTGGGAACTGTTTGTAAGGCGGATATATGATACACTGAATGTTTCAATCTACATAACCGGTTCATCATCTAAAATGCAGGGAGCGGAAGTATCAACAAGTCTCAGGGGGCGTACGATTACTTTTGAAATATTTCCCCTGTCATTCAGGGAGTTCCTGAAGTTCACAAATACTGATATAAACCTTAATTCATCAAAATCTTTAAGTTATATAAAAAATTCCTTTGAAGAATATATTAAACATGGAGGATTTGCCGAGCTCATCGGCGAGGCTCCTGAAATTAAACGCAGGATTCTTTCGGATTATATTGACCTTATTATATACAAGGATATCATTGAAAGATTCGGGGTGCAGAATACTTCATTTTTAAGATTTTTGATAAGATATTGTTTTATAAATGTATCCACGCTTGTAAGTCTTACCAGGCTTTATAATGACTTCAAGTCGCAGGGGCACAGGATCGGCAAAGAGACCCTGTTCGATTATTTTTCTCACCTGGAAGACGTATATACAATTTTCAGTGTACCTGTTTTACGTAGTTCAATTAAGGAAGAAAACCGTAATCCTAAAAAGATTTATTCGGTTGATACAGGCTTTAAGTATCTTTTTGAAGTCTCGGCTTCGCCCGATATGGGGCGTATCTTTGAAAACCTGGTCTTTCTGCATTTACGTCGTTTAACACGGGAGATATTTTATTTTAAACAAAAACAGGAAGTTGATTTTTATACTGTAGTAAATAATAAAAAAATTATAATAAATGTCTGCAATGATTTTTCTGCTGAAAGCACACGCAGGAGAGAAATAAACGGACTTCTCGAGGCCATGGAGACTCTTGGTGTTGATGAATCTTTTTTAATTAATGGTGATATCGAAGATATTGTTATAATAGATAAAAGAAAAATAATTGTCATGCCCCTGTGGAAATGGCTTATTGAATGGAATGGGTGAGGAACTTTGCTGGAAGCAGAGCTTTGATTTTGATAAGGGGCTTGACCTTACAATAGACTGGTACCTTTCTAACGATGAGTGGATTAGCAGGGTCAGGAGTGGCGAGTACAGGAAGTGGATTGAAAAGAATTACGGGGAAAGGTAAACAGAAGATTATTGACAAAGTCGGGTAAAAATGTGTATAATTAAATATTGATTAAAATTTACACCGAGAAATTTTTGATTATCAGCCAGAGGAAACCATTTGTCAGTAGAACATGATATAGATAGCGGTTTAATCGAAGAAATAATCCGGGACTGTTTCTGGGGTGATTACAGTTATTCAGTGGATGATATAAAAAAAGAGCTGGCTTCAGGTGATGAAAGGTTCAGACTTTTTCTTTTTACAAAAATCCTGAATAACTCCAGGTATCCTTCTAAGTATATCAGGGCGTTATTTGATGAAAACGAGGTCCGGTTTTTCCTGTCAAAAATTCCCGAGAGGCAGGGTGAGCGTGCATCTCTGCGCAGACAGCTTGTAAGGGCTAATGTACTTGGTGAACTTTCTGAAATTAAAGGTTTGAAATGGCTAAGCCGGTAGATTATAAAGAACTATATCGTGTTCAGGATAAAATTCTTGATATTATTTTTTCTGAAGAGAGCATCTTCTATCTAACGGGCGGAACATGCATTAACAGGTTTTATTCAGAAAAAAGATATTCTGACGACCTCGACTTTTTTACTTCTGATAATAATCTATTCAGGGACAATATCAGAATGATGTATAATATATTTGGTGAAAATAAAATATCCATAGAGCAGGTCGCAGACTCAAAAGATTTTGTGCGTATAATAGTTGATGAAATCCTTAAAGTCGATTTTGTAAATGACAGAACTTTTTACTATGGCAAAACATTACAATCTGAGAAGGGATATATACTTGATAATGCAATGAATATGTTAGCCAATAAGTTAAGCGCTGTTATAGGGAGGGATGAACCTAAGGATATTTTTGATCTTTTTCTGCTTTCGACATTAACAGAGTTTAACTGGGGTACCATTGCCGAAGCCTCCCGTAAAAAAGAAATTTTTGAATATGATATACTGGAATACAGGCTTAAAACTTTCCCTCTTGTATTACTTGATAAGCTAACACTTAAAGATCAGAGTTTTCTATCCATGATTAAAACAGGTTATCATCTGATGGTCGATGATATTATCTGCGGAGGCAACAACCGGCTGTTCGGGGAATTCTAAAATTTTCAAAAAATGTTTTAACCTGACCGGTTAGAGTTTGCGGTTTCTTTTATTTTATCCTGAAAAACTTATTCCTGTAATGATTATGAATATCCAGGATGGAAAAAAACTCCCCGTATACGGCGACGGTAAAAACATCCGCGACTGGCTGTATGTCGATGACCACAACAGCGCGGTCTGGGCCGTGGTAAACAATGGCAGGGATGGTGAAACTTACAACATCGGCGGCGAGAACGAGTGGGAGAATATTAAACTTGTTAATGTACTCTGTGAAAAGATGGCCGAGAAGCTTGGTAAGGATAAAGATCACTTCAAGGCCCTGATCGATTACGTAAAGGACAGGCCGGGACATGACCGCAGGTATGCCATTAACTGCGACAAGCTGAAAAATGAACCGGGCTGGAAACTGGCGTGCGATTTTGACAGGGGACTTGACCTGACAATTGACTGGTACCATGCGAATGATGAGTGGATCAGCAGAGTCAGGAGCGGGGAATATAGGAAGTGGATTGAGAAGAATTACGGGGGCAAGTAATTTAACTATCCGAAGAAAATATATTTTTTAACGGGTATAATTTTACCAAAAACTTCGCGTGCTATATCCAGATCTTTTTTTGCAATGATAGTAATATAAACAAGAATGCAGTAAGCAAATCCTAAAATCATGCATGAAATAATAAAATTAAATGGAAGAGGGTATAAGTGTTCAATCAACCCTAAAATAATTGCAATGCTTAAGATGTAACATTTATTTTTTATACTGGAATGAAATTTGATTTTAATATGTTTTAAGAGTGATAAATTATAGAACTGGTTCAGGAAAAAATAGGTTATCACTGTCGCGTATGCCGCACCTTCACCGCCGAAAAATTTAATAAGTACAAGGTTGGAAATTATATTTATTATGAGCGCGTATTTCTGGCACTTTGTTCTTATATCCTGTTTATCAACTGATGTAAGAATCATTCCTGAGATATTGAACAGCATTGGAATCGCAAGAGCCGTAATTTTAAGTATCCCGGATGCCGGTAAATAATTTTTTCCGTAAATCAAAGTAATAATTTCTGAAGAAAATATAAATATCGGCAGAGAGATGCCTATTGATAAGATATCCAAAAATTTTGTATAAACATCAAAGGCAAACTGGAATTTGCCCGGATTTTTTTCGTGGTCATACTGGTACAGGTGTGAGATCAATACACGGCTCATGTTTCCCGGTATAAAAAAAAGGGTGCTGAAAATCATATAAGCGTTTGAGAAAAATCCGCTGGATATGGTTCCATGCATGTATGAGAGGATAACAATATTAAGTCTCTGGTACAGGTTCCCGTAAATTGCGGAGAGACCGAAATGATAAGCCTGCGGTAAAAATGACTTCATGGATTTCCAGTTTGGCTTCAGTTTGACTTCTCTGATTGTATAGAATGCCAGTATCAGTATGAAGAATACAACAATAGCAAGCCTTGTAAATGCGAATGCATAGACGTTTTTCTTTAGAAGAATAACAATTATTGTTGATACCAGCAGTGCCAGTGAGAATAACGTATTATTAACCGATTGAACAATGAACCTCTCCTGTGCAGAGTATATTGCATAAAAAAGGTTCATATATTCGTTTCCTATGCGGACAAATCCGAAGATCAGTACCAGGTATATGACATGCGCTGAATAATTCATAAAGAGAAGCGAGACTGACATGGCGGCATAGACTATGACCGCGAGTATAGTCTTGAGGAGGAATGCGTTCAATATATGATCATCTTTATTCTGCCGCTCTTTGCTGATGGACCTGACCAGTGTGGATTTAATCCCTATATCGGCGAATGTGGAAAAGAGCGTCGCGTAAGCAAGTGATGTGGTGTATTCTCCGAAGAGTGAAGTGTCAAGATATCTTGCTACCAGAATATTTATAGCAAAAAAGAGAAATTTGTCTATGACAGTCTGGAAGACAGTAAACATGGTGTTTATGAAAAGGATTCGTTTGTGATTTTCAGATGACATGAGTATTTTTCCTTTGAAAATCAAATTTTGTCAGGTTGCGGCAGGATGTCAAATTATAATTTCAACAGAATTTACATTAAGTTTGTAAATGTGCATTTTTTAATGTATTGTTAAAAAGTGATTGCTTTCTTCGAGGTTCAAATGTTTTTATCTTATTAAGAAGAGTTGTTATTAATAGTTATGGTAAAGAATCTTTCAAAAAAAGTAGTAGTATATACTGCAATTTCCGGTAATTATGATGAATTGATTGATCCTACTTACATAGATGAGTCATTTGATTATGTTTGTTTTTCTGATAGTAATCAAAAGTATACTGGATGTTGGAAAATAATTAATTTTCCAGATAGTAATCTTGATGAAGTTCGCAAGGCAAAGGAAATGAAAATCCTTCCTCATAAATTCTTCCCAGAATATGAATATAGTATTTGGATAGATGGAACTGTTGATATTATTGGAGATGTAAGCAAACTGATAAAAGTATATAATTTACCGAAGTTTCTATGTTTTAAACATCCATCAAGAAATTGCATATATAAAGAAGGTGTAGCATGTATATTGCAAGCAAAGGACAATTATAATATAATAAGTATACAATTGAACCGGTATCGGGCTGAAGGTTATCCAGAGAATAATGGCCTTATTGATGGATGCATCCTTATTCGTAGGCATAATGATGAGCATGTGATTAAGGTGATGAACGATTGGTGGGGTGAAATTATTAATTTTAGCAGACGCGATCAGCTTAGTTTTAATTATGTTTCATGGAAAAATAAATTTAAAATTCTAACAATAGAAAATGAAAATAGTAGAGGAAATAGTCAGTATTTTATTAATAAAAGAAGGCATTACCAAACAACTAAATCAAAAATAATTAATCTTATACTTGTTGTTTATCACAGGATTATCAGTTTTTTATTTAGTTTATAGGTTTTATTACTTTTGTAGTATAAATAATTATATTGATTATAAAATGGTGTAGTTCAAAATGAAAAACATAAAAAAAAAGATTCAAGAAGATGAATATTTTTTCCCATATCACTATCTTGATATAAAATGTGATGATTATAAATATTTTCACCACGCAGACTATGTAAGCTATATCAGTTTGATCGTCGATTATTTAGGAAAAATCGATAAAAAAAATTATATATTGGATGCAGGTTGCGGTGATGGAAGATTTTGTTATGAAGTGAAATTAAGATCACAAGATGCAAATATAACAGGTGTTGATTTTTCTGATCGTGCGATATCTTTTGCGAAAGCATTTAATCCAAATATTCCTTTTTTGGTAAAAGATCTTACAAAACTTAAATTACAAAAAAAGTATGATAATATTGTTTTGATTGAAGCTCTTGAACATATTATGCCAAAAGATATTGAAAAAATATTATCAAGTTTGGCCTTACATTTGAAAACCAATGGAAAAATTATTATTTCCGTACCATCGATTAATGTTCCCGTTCATGAAAAGCATTATCAGCATTTTTCAGAAGAAAGTATTTTAAGAACACTTGAGCCATACTTTTCTGTGGAAACAGTTACTGGCTATGCAAAACTTGGGAGCAAAAGAAGACTATTTAATTTATTGAAAAACTTTGGTTATCTATTATATCCACTGAAATATAGAATAAAACCTATTTATCGATATTATAATTTTATTGAAAATTATTATAAAAGAAATTTAGCAATTGGAAAACCTTCTGAATGCAAAGGTTTGATTGCAATTTGCAAGAAAAAAAAGTAATTGCATACTTTCAATATTACAAATTCACCATTTAAGGTATTGCTTTAAGGTAAAAGGATTGTTTGCATTGTTGTGACGTTAATCATAAATGTGGAGTGAAGTTTAGTAACTACTCAGCTATAAATTTGCAGCAGATATTTTTTTTACTATTAATTTGAAAGGCATAATAAAAACTATGTCTCATGAAACGAAAGGTGAAGAAAAGATATTGACGTTATCAAAACAGGAGGCCAGGACGGTCATAAAGGGAAGACCCCTTGAAATGTCCAATTCTCCTGATAAAATTAGGTTGTGTATGTTGAGTTAAAATGCGGGCGGAAGAAAAAAGGAAAAATCTTAAGCCTGCTTGAAAGGCTTCGCAATTATCAAACTGAACCCCTTGCTTTCATTTATGGAGTAGATATACCTTTTGATAATAATCTTGCTGTGAGAGATATACGAATAATTAAAGTTCAGCAGAAAATATCGGGTCTTTCCCGGTCATTCTCAGGTGCTGAAGAGTTCTGTCGTATAAGAAGTTTTCTGTCTGCTGCAAGAAAGAAGGAGACTGATATCATTGATGCAATTCATACTATTCTTAACGGAGAAAATGTTTATCTGAATTTCTCGGTTAAAATAGCTGAGTAGTTACGTAGTTTTTAATAATAATATTTCCAGTTTCTTTATTACCACAGAAATATCATGATGCATCAAAGCATATTCATAAGAATTGTTAGAAATTCTTCTTTGCATTTTATTAGATTTAATTAATGTTTTAATAAAAGCTTCTGCTGTATTTAGATCATTTTCGCAGAAAAAACCAATTTCATTTTTTGTTAACATATTATTTGGATTTACATTAAAAGAAAGAACCGGGGTTCCATTCATCGTTGCCTGGATAAATGTATTTGGAAAACCTTCATAATCAGAAGTGTTAACAAACAGAAACGACTTTTTAAAATATCTATTTATTGTTTTGTAATGTACAAAATCAATATATTTAATATTTTTTACTTTTTTTATTTCTTTAATTATATTTTCTCCGTATTCTTTTTCGCGATGAAAGACGGGTGCTATCATTAAAAATATAGTTCCTGGGAATTTTTTTGCAAGTAAAATGAATTTCTCGGGACCTTTCCATGGTTCCAAACGGCTAACCCATAATATGCTTTTTCTTCTGGTGGATAAATTTGCTTTTTTAGGGATTATATATACAGAATTTAATTGAGTTGTTTTATATAAAAAAATTACAGGAATGTTTTTAAGTTGAAATATATTTTGCACTATAAGATGACTGCTGGAGAATAATATTAGATTGTAAAGAAAACATCTTTTATTGTTTTTCTGGAATCTTCCATGAGATTCATTATCATGTGCATACATAAAAATAAATCTAATCCGAAAAATTTTACAATATAATGATAGTAAACAGCTGAATGTTGTTAATCCTCGTTGGATAATTATATCGGGTTTGTTTTTATGTAAAGTTATATGTGTTTTAAAGAATTTCAAAATCGAATTGTCATCTTCATTGAATAATCGCAAAAATTTAAAATGCTTATTATCTTTAAAATTAATCTTAGGATAATTGGGTATTAAAGAATAAACATCAAGATCTGTGTAAATTTTCAAACCTTTTGCAATATTATAAAGCTGTACTGAAGCTCCTCCAAAAGTCCGATTTGATTCAATGTTAAAAAGAGCTTCAGAATCTTTTGGGAAAAAAATAAAAATTTTTTTAGGCACTGGTTCAATCCTCTCGTATTTAATTTAAATTGAGATATTAGATTTTTTTACAAGATAAAAATAGATTTTTTTAAATTGTTATTTTATTTTTTTCAAGCATAATTAATATTATACTCGGAGAGACGAATTATGAACAAGATAGAAATTAATCTAATTATTGTTACATATGCAGATAGATATAATTATGTAAAACAGGTTACTGACTGGGCCGAAAAGCAAACACACATTCAAAGAATTTATATTTCAGATAATTCTTCAATTGAAAATTCTTCACGTAAGCTTAAACAACTAGAAAAAGAAACTGATAAAATAAATTTAACTATTTATAATGACAATTTAGGTCCTGGAAGGGCAATAAAAGAATCATTAATGAAAATAATGAATAATAATAAAAATTCATTTTGTTTGATTCTTGATGATGATAATTTGCCGGATAAAAATGCTCTTTCAGAATTAATTCAATTTTGGAATGAAAATATTGATGAAATGAAATCTGGTAATACAATTCTCGTTTGTTTTCGAGTACAACGAAAGAATTATCTCAGAGCTGTGACTGAAAACAGACCAGATTTGTTAATTGGAATTAATAATATGTTTCGGACTTTTCACATCAAAAATATATTTAATAAATTTTTTAAAAAAAGTACTGATAATATTTTTAATAATAATCTGCCTGTAGCTCCTTATGGAGGTATGTTTTTCCATATGAATCTAATTGAACAAATTGGTTATCCCGATGAAGATTTTTGTCTGTATTTTGATGATCATGAATTTTCAAGACGTCTTGTGGAAAAAGGAGGGAATATTTTTCTGGTACAGAAAAGTATCATTAATGAACTTGAAGATTCCTGGTATCATGATAAAGGTTTTGGATTTATGAAAATAGTAAAATCTAATAATAGAAAAGTAATGTATTATTCAATTCGTAATAGGATAATTTTTGAAAAAAAATATATGGTTACAAATTATTTTATCTATTTATTTAATGCACTCATTTATTGTGGAATTTTGATATTGATAATGCTAATAACATTAAATTTAAAAAATATTTACACTTTTATTAATGCAGTGTTAGATGGGTTTTTAAATAAAAAATATATTAAATACTCTTTGAATTAAATCTGAATAATATAAATATTATTTTTTATGAGCAATTATTGATATAGCACCAGATCTTTTGAAAGTCGCTGAAATTAATCCAACAATTTTTTCATTACAGCGGATTTTCAGTCTGCCGATCCCTTTCATACCCTGGTTGGCGTCATTTGCTATTTTTTTTAAAGGCATGCCGTGAAATGTCTGAATAAAGGTAAAGCGTCCCAGAGCCGTAAAACCGGCGTAGATTATATCTTTCGTCATAATCTCTATCACAAGATATCTGCTTCTCAATATCGCGCCAAATCCCTTCAAGGTGTTTTTTAAAACAACAGGAAGGTTCCTGGAACGCAGTTCTTTATACACTGAAATATTTCCTGTTATCCAGAGTGGAGAAAGATCCTTGCGGTTCTGAAGCATATGCAGGTAAAGATATTTCGGGTTGCCTTTAAATGATGATCCGTCACCCGCGCCAAAAAGATATGTATTATTTTTTTTAGGTATAATAAATGAAAGGAGTAGAAGGAGTATATCCACTGTTGAGTTTACAAAAAATTTCATTTTAATCACAGATTGTTTTATATTTAATTTTTTTAAACCCGGGCATTTTACCGGCCAGGTTGAAGAATTTCTAATCCTCTTTAATAAAGAATGGCTGATTGTCAACAAGTTTACTCTTCTGAAAGTAACACCAATGACCCTGATTGAGACGCACATGGCCGTTTACACATGAATTTCGAAAGAGGCTTAATAATATCCTGATTCCGGAAATCAGGATATTATTAAGTAAAGAAGCCGATGAACTGGTTGGACAAATTATTTATAAACATTAAAATTCAGATAGTGAAGAGAAAAAATAATCACTTGCGTTTTTCAGGATATTCTGTTCATTCTGCACATATAATCGATAAAACTTATGAAGGTAAAAGAATGAAGCGGATATTTTTTATACTTTTTCTTGCCGGCGTTGTTTCAGCATCAATACTTGAAGGTGACCTGACTGCACAGCGTAAAAAGGGGTCCCGCGTTGCTGTTCTTGATTTTTCAGTGAGCGATGTGCCAAGAAGCCTCGGCGTATCTGCCGCTGATATTATTTCAAGCGAACTTACAACATCAGGCGGTATAGTTGTAGTAGACCGGAAACGTATAGCAAGTCTGCTTAAAGAACAGGAACTTTCGGCTACCGGGCTTGTTGATGATGATAAAAAAGTCGAGATGGGCAGGCTGCTTGCGGCGCAGTACATCATTTCGGGAAACCTTTCGGAATCCGGCAGGTTTTACCAGATTACCGCATACGTTATTGATGTGGAAACCTCCGAGGTTGTGTATTCGTACAGGCAGAAATACATTAATGATAAATTTGAAGTCGCAGCTAAAAATATTGCGAAGAAAGTTCTCAATGACATGGCTGGTAAAAATTACAAGCTTGAAAGAATAGTGGAAGTCGAGGATACCAAGAACAGGTGCTTTATCGGTATATCACCTTTTTACGGAAATATATCAGAGATAACAGTACCTTTTGTGAATCCTGATATGGACGCGGATCATTATAAAAGTTTTTCGGGAAAAACGGCGGGCGTCAGGTTTTTATTCGGCTATCTGTTCACCGATAATTTTGAACTGGGCATAACCGGAGAGTATCAGAAGGTGCTATCCCCTTCAAGCGATTATTATAGTTACACAAAGTATAATTATCCCAATCCCGGTGATTATGATTTTGATGTACAGTCCGCGGCCATGTACAGCAGCATCGACTCCTTCCAGGCTTTTTTACAGGTTAAGTGGTATTTCCCTCTACGCGTTGTCAGCCCCTATTTTCTGGCCGGGGCAGGGTATGCTACGCAGAGCGTCAGCGGTGACTGCCAGTATTACCGTTATGATAATGAAAATGGAGGCTTTGAGCACCTCAGGAGGGTAAAATATGATATATCAGGTTCAGACAATAAAATACTGGGCAGGCTGGGATTGGGCGCTTCATATTCTGTAACCGAAAATATTTCATTAATGGCAGAGATTTCCTGTGATATTAATATTTATGAAAAAGTAAAATCATCATTAAGTATTATGGATGAGTATTTGACTAGTAGTCCTACATATCCATCGCATCCTGATCCGGCAGCTGCCAATGCTTTCCTGACAATGGATGTTCCCGAAGGGGATTACAGCTATACGCGCTCGGTATATTTTCAATCGTACTGCGTAACAATTGGAGTGCAGTATTCTATCTTTTAGTCAGCATTCCCGGGATTACGGAATATCCATGTCAGGGCGGTTCAAATATCAGTAAAGATCTCTGAACCGCTTTACTTTTATCAATACACGGGAACCCCTATAAATTACCATCAGGATGTTCCCCGAGGGCACAACTGTGGTAAAAATCAGAATTACCAATGCCGGTATTCTGAAAATTCTGATTATTCAAGGTGCCGATAACAACCCTTTTCTTTTAATGCTATTCAACCCTGATTTTTTTTCATTTACCCCTGAAAAATTTTAACCATTTCAAATCTCATTACGTAGTACCTCATGAAGGGGCATTAAGCTGCCCCGATGGAGGCACAGTGAATAAACTTGTATTGATATCATTATTGTTACTCTCCGCGTGCGGAAGCAGTGAAGAAGCAATTAATTTATACCAGTCCGGTATGAAGGAGTTCAGCGCAAGGAAGCCTACGGAAGCAGAAAAATATTTTCTTATGGCTATCGAAAAGGACCCGGAACTGCTGAATGCCCGGCTTATGCTGCTCAGTTTTTGTTACCGGTTGCTAAAGTAAAAGATGCAATTGCAGGTGACCTATCTTTTTAAATTGTAAATACGCTCTGCCAGAATGTTTTTATACTCACACTTCTGGTTTTCCGGAAGAAAACTTTTTTCCACACGACCTGTCATAACGGGCTCTGCTTCTATAATCTCCTGAAATATATTGTTAAACTGCTTTTCCGTAAGGCCGGCATTTTTTGAAAATTTCATGAAGTCCTCTTTTACCAGCTTTCGTTTTTTACCATTCAGGGTCAGGGCTGTTTCATCGGGGTCATCTTTTTCAGGTATGACCAGCCTGGTGCAAAGCAGGTCATAAGCCGGCGAGAAGGCAATGAGTTCACCGTTTTCGATGAGTGAAAAGTTTTTCAGATGCATGTCGTTGTTCCCGGTGATAAATGAGAAGAGGAGTACTTTGAGAAGTTCTGTAATGTCAAACAGCGGGTTGGTGGAATACTTTTTTACTGCGCCCGCCACCTGTTCGTATGATCCATGGTATTTATGCTCCGTTAGCCTCCCGGTCAACTGGCACATGTCCTCCATCTGGATTTTGTCGCCATTAGCGGTGCGGTCGATCCTTTCTGTGATATAAGAGAGTTCGCCTGTTTTAAGGGGGATAAGCGAGTTGGGGACTGTCTTTATGCCCGCAAGAGCTGCCATCTTCATTGTGAGGCTTTCATTTTCCGGGAGGTTCGGATAGATGCCGACCGGTGGTTTGAGTATATATCTGCCCCATAGTCCAACAATAGTAAAACGGTTAAGGCCGTTCTCTGTGGTAATATGCATTGATATCTTGGGTTGTACGCCGGGGATGGTAATATGGTTCATTACTACGTTTTCGGCAAGCTTGCCAAGTTCTTCAATACCGTACGGGAGAGAGGGGAGTGCATTGCTGTGATAGAACTTTTTTATGCACTTGAGGTGGCATAGTTCCTCGCCCGGGAGTAATTGTTCGCTGCAGTGCAGGCATAACCGGTTATTCATCCCCTGACTCCTTTAAGTGCCGGACTGATACCGCCCCTATGCAATCTGAGCAGCAGGCAAGAAGCAGTCCCATCCTGTCGCGGGGATTAAGTTTCCATGTCCTTTCGGCAATATCAAGCAGCCAGCCTTCAGGGATAAGACCGTCAAAGAAGGGGAAGAGTACATTGCTCCTGTATTCGTCTTCCGAAAGCGGAAGGGTAAGTGATACCGGAGGATTTTTTCCCTCTGTATAATTTTTGTGATACCTGAAAGAATAACCATTTTCATCCTCGGTGAGGATACCTGCGGGTTTTGCTTCGAAGTATATTTCAGCCCGTCTCATTTTTCTTAATTATCCTTCACCGGCGCCATTTTATGTCCAAATAGGGCAAGCACCTGGTTTATCCTGTCCAGTCGCAGGGTCTGCTTACCTTGTTCAAGTTCGCGGATGAAGCGTAATCCCACACCTGCCCTGTGCGCCAGCTCCTCCTGCGTCAGGTTAAGCTGCTTTCTTCTCTGTTTTATAAAGTAGATAAGCTCTTCAGTCATGATTATACCCTATAGGGATTATATGAATGATTTAATGATATATTATACCTTTTAGGGTATAAAGTCAATCGTTTTTATATTTTTTATACCCTAAAGGGTATGATTACAATTTTTTTGCATACAGGTATTATCAGGTTAATCCGCTTCCTGACAGCGCGGGTAATAATGTTTAGCTCATTCCGGATTATTGGGAGAATCACTGGTTTTATTAAAGACAACTATGTGCCAGTTTCTACACAGCCCCCTGTCCCCCAAAGGGGGCACGTATCCAAAATTATTCAAATGATAAATATTCTTTAATCCTTTTCTAAACAGGTTCCCTGGTATTTAAAACATTTATTGGCAACCCGGTAATATAAAAAATCATTTATAAATTCCTGTTCCTTGAATCACTAATTGTTTCCATTTACGTGCCCCCTTTGGGGGACAGGGGGAAATCAGCCATGTTGCTGGTTTTCCAAACATTCCGTAATGACAGTGTTTTATTCGTTCGTTAACTGTTATAGTTAATTTTTTTCACATTTCCCCAAAAAATTTTTCACCATTTTAAATCCCGGATCGTAGTACCTCATGAAGGGGCATCAAGCTGCCCCGATGGAGGCACAGTGAACAGACTTGTTTTGATATCATTATTATTACTCGCCGCATGCGGAAGCAGTGAAGAAGCGATTGAATTATACCGGTCCGGGATGAAGGAGTTCAGCGCGAGGAAGCTTGCCGAAGCAGAAAAATGTTTTCTTATGGCAATCGATAAGGACCCGGACCTGCTGAATGCCAGGCTTATGCTGTGCAAAATCTATTACTACAACGGGGACTTTAAGTCTGCTGTTGATTCCGCTGATTTCATCCTTGATGAAGATCCTGACCATGCAAACGCGCTCTACTGGAAGGCCCGGTCACTTGTGATGTCTGGGGATGGAAATAACGGAGCAGTTGATCTCCTTACGCGCTCCCTTGAAATAGACGGTCACAATATCCAGGCAAGACTTCTCCTTGGTATGATATATGAAAAGAACTCACAGTACACTGAAGCACTGCACCAGTACCTTGCTGTGCAGGAAGAGGAGGAGGGGATTATTGCCGCAAGGGGGAACCTTGCGCTGCTGTACAGGGGGATGGGAGTTTATGAGCGGTATAAAAGTGAATTGGCTGTTGCAGAGAGAATGGCTGAGTCGAGCGGCAAAAGTATTAAACGGATTAAGCTGTTAAAGGATGAAGCGGAGGAGATCAAATGAAGAGACTTGTAATCATATTCATGATCATTTCACCCGCATGCGGTGATATGAGTTTTTTTATAAGGGATGACCTGAAGGTTACAGGGAACGGTAAAATTCTTATCGGGGATTTTTCATCGCGTGACATGAGCTATGATCCTTTTCTTGCGGATGAGCTCAGGGACAGATTGCGGTTCACTTTATTCAGTAATGGTTACGATGTTCAGATCGTCGAGGATGATGTTGATAAAAAGAGATTAAATCATACTTCCGATATTGCCGCCCTGTGCAACAGTAATGGCTGTGATGTCTTTATCACAGGTGTTGTGTCGAGGAAAGAGGTCATTTCAATCACGGACAGAAAGGTATACCTTTCTGTTTCTTTTGTAATAATGGACAGGAATGGAAAAGTTAAAGGCGAAGGCAGTTACATCGACTGCAATGTAGATGCGCCGGAGTTTATAAAAGATGCAGCAGAATCATTCGTAAGCGAATTCACTAAACAGGTCAGGGGAGAATGAAAATTTTGTTTATTCCTGTTTTGATGTTAATCATGGTGCTATGCTCTGTGTTCGTGATACCGGGACCTGGAATCAATGCTTATGCTGATGCGGGTGAGGATAAGATCCTCGAGCTTGATATAAACAGGTCTGTTGGGATCGCGATATCGAACAGTTTTGAACTGAAAGAGATCATGGCGCGTGAAGATGTCTACAGTCTTGTTATTGATGAAAGTTTCAGGGAATATTTTCCTTCTGTTACATTCACTTATATGCAGACAGACGAAGTTCGCATCAGGGAAACCGACAGCAGGGAGTCCAGGCTGTCTGTGAATACCGAGTTTCTTGTATACGACGGGGGGAAGAGAAGCCTGAACTACGATATAGCAAAATTGAACGCCCTTGTAGCAACTAATGATTACAGGATTGCCCTGAACAGGCTGATCATGGATGTGCGAACTGCCTACCTTAATCTTTTAAATCTGAAAGATACCATAACAATATACCGCATGACGCTTGATATGGGTAACATGCAGCTTGAATTCATCCGCAGGGAATATGAACTGGGGGATGCCACTAAACTTGCAGTAATGGAGATAGAGGCTAAGATCAAGGAGGTCGAACTTTCGCTGAAAGAAGCAATAGACGGGTATGAATCCAGCCTTAAGCAGTTCAAGCTGCTGCTGCGGATCGACTGGCGCATCCCGGTTGAGATCACCGGGGACGTAAACAGGGATTTTGTATTCATCCCGCCCGGTAAAATCGATGAAAATGAAATGATTTCACTTGCCGTCAGAAAACGAAAGGAAATCGAAAGCAGCAGGGTTAAGAGTGAGATAAGCAGGAAGAATATGGAGATCGCCGAGAGTTACTACATCCCGAATGTCTCCATGGGATTAAACTATTCACTCAGCGGGGAGGAGTTCCCTCCGCGCGAAAAAGGCTGGGGCATTAACGTAAAACTTTCTACAGGTATTTTTGGAAATACTGCAGGCGGAGGAACCGGTTATACCGAGAGCGGTAATGAAAACAGCAGGGCTTTTTCGCGCGATGCGTCTGTGAATGTCATGGATAATATGCAGTATAAACGGATTATCGCTGAAAGCAGGATAGATTCTGCAAAGTCCGATGACGAGCAGAAGGTCACAGAGGAGAGTATTGCTGTCGAGGTTGTGAATACATGCCAGGGTATGAAAAATGCATGGGAGATGATCGAAATTTCGGGAAGAAGGGTTGAGCTTTACAATTCGCAGCTTGAAATAGAGAAGCTGAAGGCTGATATGGGTGAATCAAGGAGATACGATCTTGTCGAAAAAGAGATCGAATGGAGTAAAGCAGCGGTTGCGCTCCTTGATGCTAAAATTAAATACCTTGTTTCGATATCGGCGCTGGAAATTGCAACAGGCAGCGATTCAGGTTTTATAAAAAATTATCTTCAGGGGAAAGGTGAGAATGAATACACGGGACCTGATACAAAAGATCAGAATAAGTAGTATAGTTGATGCAAAACTCCGGTTTGCAAATGCAGGATGGCCCCTGCGGGGCTTTTTTTTGGGGCTTCGCCCCAAATCCCTGGTCAAAAAAGAGAAAAACAATAAGCCAAATTTACGGGCACGAATAACCGGTCTTGTTCTTCTGGGTGTTGTAACAGGCGGAATTGTTTTCAGCATTGTTGTAATTCCTGAACTGCCATGGAAAAGAAAAAAAGTACATGCTGACATTACGGCTGCTGATATTTCGACCATGATTATTGAAAGCAAAGAGGTCAGGGATACAATAAACTGTCTGGGGCAGATTGTCTTCAGGGAAAAGGCGAGTATCTCATCAAAAGTCAGCGGCAGGCTGGCAAAGATTTATGTCAGGGAAGGACAGAAGGTTAAGCGGGGTGAGGTCATAGCTGAGATAGAAAGGCTTCAGTACGAGATTACCCTGAAACAGCAGAAATCTGAACTTGAGATTGCAAAAAAAGCGCTGGAACTTTCCGAGGCCAAACACAGCGACGCGATGAAGGGAGTTGAAATAAAACTTAAAACAATAAAAAAGGCCGAGGCTGAACTGCGTGATAAGAAGGCCACCTTTGAAAATATGGAGACAATTCTTCATAACAAGGGTGAATTATATAAGGCAGGCGGAATCAGCAAAACCGAATATGAGAGCGTGAAGACTCAGCACACTACACTTCTTACAAATTATGAAGTTGCAAGATCAGACCTTGAAATACAGCAGGTTGGATACAGGGACAGCGATATTACATCATCAGGCTACAAAGTGCCGGATGCCCAGTCTGAAAGAATAAAAATACTCAAAATAATAAACACTAAAATCGAAAGGGCAGAGGTTGAATCAGCCAGGGCCAGGCTTAAGCAGGTTGAAAGCAGTCTCCTTTCAACACAGCTGATGCTTAATGAAACTTATATCCGGTCACCGCTTACCGGTGTTGTTGCCGTAAAGGGGATGGAGGTCGGAGAGATGGTGCGTGAAGATTCGATCATAGCCACTGTTATGGATATAAGCAGGGTTTATGTTTCGATCAACCTTGGAGAGAAAGAGGTCAGGCGTATCAGCAAGGGGCAGAAGATTTCCTTCACAGTTGATGCATACCCGGAACGGAAATTTACGGCTGTGATCGAAGCTGTCACACCCCTGCTTGATTCCAAAACACGCACTTTCGAGGTTAAAGGAATTAGCGGAAACAGCAGCGCGGAACTTCTGCCGGGGATGTTTTCACGTGCTGTTATTGATACAGGGAAAACCATAAAAGGTATACTTGTGCCATCAGCAGCACTGCTTCGCGGTGAAGACGGGCGGACCGAAGTATACCTTTTGCGTAATGGAATTGTAGTCCGCGAAAACATTGTCACCGGTAACGAAAGCGCTGACCAGGTACAGGTTCTTGAAGGGCTGGGGGAGGGTGATAAAATTGTTGTGAACGGGCTTAACACTATTTACCAGGGAATGAAACTCAATAAATGAAGATACTTGATTCTGCTATCAGGCGACGGATAACAACGACCATGGCTTTTACAGGTCTATGCCTTATCGGCGCGATATCAGCTTCACGCCTCCCTGTTGAGCTGCTCCCCGATATTGAGCTCCCGCGTCTCACCGTGATCACACCATTTGAAAACGCGGCGCCTTCAGAGATCGAAAAGCTTGTGACATCGCGGATTGAAGAGGCTGTCACAGGAGTCAGTGGAGTTACCTCTGTCTCATCTGAATCTATCGAGGGGCTCAGCATTGTAAAGATCACGTTCCAGTGGGGCACAGATATGGATATGGCCCTGATAGAAGCCAAGGAGAAGGCTGACCTTGTGAAGTGTGAACTTCCGGAGGATACAGGGCAGTCAATTGTAGTCAAGTACGATCCATCCGATGATCCGGTTATGATATATTCTGTTTCACTCAGAAGCGGTGAAAACAGTTCCGTGCGGCGCAGGGTAGAGAAAGAAATCGTACCATTTGTTGAAAGGATAAACGGTGTATCCCTTGTAGATATACTTGGAGGTGATAAACGGGAGATTCACATAGACATCGATAACGCCAGGCTCTTTGCCCACAATCTTTCACTGTCAGATGTTGCGCGAAGGATTGACCTTTCAAATTACAACTATCCCGCGGGCAGCCTTGTAAAGGGCGACATGGAGTACCAGGTGCGCACCGTGGGTGAGTTCAGGAATCTTGATGATATCCGTAATGTAGCAGCAGGTTATAATGAAAGCGGTATCCCGGTTTACCTGCGCGATATCGCTTTAATTGAGGATACATTCAAAGAAAGAAAATCTATCGTAAGGTTTAACGGCGTCGAGAGTGTCGCGCTTCTGGTGCGCAAGGAGCCCGGTAAAAATACAATCGATACATGCGGCAATGTCCGCTCGGTAATTGAAGAGATACATTCAAAGAACAAAGATGACTTCAACATGCGGTGCGTTTATGACCAGTCACAGTTTATACAGAACTCTATAGATAATGTGACACTCGATGCCATCCTCGGCGGAATTATTTCATTTATTATACTTTTTCTGTTCATGAAGAGGATCGGTCCTCCTGTTATAATTTGTGCAACTATACCTGTTTCAGTACTCGGAACATTTATACTCATGGATGTATTCGGTATTTCTGTTAATACAATGTCGCTTGGAGGTCTTGCGATAGGCATTGGTATGATTGTTGATGCCGGTACCGTGGTGCTCGAATCCATTTATATGCAGCATCAGGCTGGAAGTGCAGTTTCACGGATGGAAGCGGCAGTTAAGGGGGCAACCGATGTCGCTGTACCTGTTATAGTTTCAGTATTATCTTCTGTAGTCGTTTTTATGCCGATTGTCTTTCTTTCAGGCCTTGCCGGAGCCCTGTTCAGGGATCTTGCCCTGACTGTTTCATTTTCGCTTTTCATTTCACTCATCGCGGCGGTCACGCTGATCCCCATGCTCTCAACTGTTGATGTAAAGATTCCCGCATTTATGAAGCTCCCTGGTAATCTGCGGAAAAAATTTGATCCTGTTTCCATGACCGACAGGCTCATGGAAAGACTTGATGTTATATATGAACATGCAATCCGTTACTCTCTCACTAACAGGAAAATGGTTATTCTATGCGGTTTAGGTTCTCTTGCAGCCGGAATTATTCTTTTTATACCTATCAAAAGCGAGATCATGCCGCGCCTTGATCCCGGAGAATTTTCTATCGAAATTGAGATGCCCGGAGGGACACCGCTTGCTAAAACGGAAAGTTACTGCGCATACATTGAAAAATCGCTCTCGGGAATCAGTTCGGTTGACTATGTTTTTACGAAAGCAGGTTGTGATCCCGATGCTACCATTTCCGAAAAGATATCAGGTCACGGCGCTGAATACGGGATTATTAAGGTATTCCTTAAAAACAGCTGGGGAGTTTCTACAAACGATATTATTGAACAGGTAAAAAAAAGTATCCCCTATGGCGAGGATGCACAGGTCGTTTTCAGGTTAAAGGAGGATGTTGTTGCCTCGCTCTTCAGCGGCAGCGGAAAGAATTTCAACGTTGAAATTGCAGGGAACGATATTGCAACGCTCAGGGAAGCAGGTAAAAAACTTAAAAGCATTGTGGCCGGTCATGACGGTGCGCGGAATGTTTCCACCCTGTTTGACGGGGAGTCCCCGGAACTTCGCCTGGATATTAACCGTGATTCGGCCTTGTCGCTTGGTATGAATATTGAAGATACCGCCTCATCAATTGCCATGGCTGTAAAGGGTGAGATTATCACAAGGCTCTGTGAAAATGACGAGGAGACCGACATACGCATCAGGCTTGCGGGAACTGACAGGAACGATGTTGAATCAATCGGAAGGATACCTGTTATGAGCGGAACGGGCGAGTCAATACCTGTATCAAGGATCGCACAGATTATTCCGGGAAGCGCCAGTGTTAAAATTGTGCGGAGGGAACAGAGCAGGATCAATATCGTGAGTGCTGATATAGTATCAGATATTGACGGCTTTATCGCGGATATAAGCTCCAGGCTTGCCGGGGCACGCATCAATGAAAGTGTAACAGTAAAGATCGCCGATACAGGGGAGGAGATCACCAGGGCTATGACATCAATGGGATTTGCCCTTGTTCTTGCTGTTGTTTTTATTTATATGCTTCTTGCGGCCCAGTTCCAGTCATTTATTAATCCGCTTATTGTGATGCTCAGCATCCCGGTTACTATGCCTGGAATCTCCCTCGCTATGATTTTAACAGGTGTTACTCTTAATATAAATTCCGGCATAGGGATCATCATGCTCTCGGGAAACGTAGTGAGCAGCGCGATCATGCTTTTCGACTGCATTGAGCATAACAGGTCAGAGGGTCATGGTATAGAGGAATCACTTATACTCGCAGGCAAAGAGAGGCTTAAACCCATAGTAATGACCGTGCTTACAACAATCGTTGCCCTTGTTCCAATCGCGATAGGCATCGGACAGGGCTCGGAAATCCAGAAGCCCCTTGCTGTTACAGTGATCGGCGGACTCACGGTCTCCACTCTCCTTACGCTGCTTTTTATTCCATCCGTCTATTATGCGGTCTATTCATGGAGGGATGAGAAGTGACCCGGTATTTTCTTGAAAATAAAATAAGCGCTATCATGCTTTGCGCATCACTTGTTACAGCAGGTATAGTCTCTATGTCCATGCTGCCTGTATCCCTGCTTCCGGGGGCGGATTATCCCGCTCTCTCCGTGATCATTGAATATCCCGGTGTAGCGCCGGACAAGATCGAATCCCTGATAACCAAACCGGTTGAGCGTATAATTAAAACAGTAAACGGAATCAGTGAGATCGAATCAGTTTCAGAGGAGGGGAAATCGCGTATTAATATAACCTTCCAGGGCGGTACAGATATTAAAATCGCATCGGTGAAAGTGAGGGGGAAGATCGGTCTTATCAGGGACAGCTTCCCGCGCGAGGTCCAGGAGCCCGTTGTCATGAGGTACGACCCTTCTGAGCGGCCGGTCGTTGTTGCCGCAGCAGAGATACGGGGTGTTGACCGTAACGGCGTGCGTGAGATTATTGAAAAGCGTGTCAAGCCCGCGCTTCAGCGCATCGAGGGTATCTCGGAGATTGTAATCGCGGGAGGCGAACTGCGGGAGATTCATGTTGAAACAGACAGGGGATTTGCAGAGGGCCGCGGACTTGCTGCATCAGATATTTCTGCCGCGGTGAGTTCCGGGAACATAAGCATCCCGGCGGGTACTGTTCAGGCAGTTGAAGGCAACAGGATTCTTTATATACCCTCCGGCTACAAGTCCCTTTCTGAAATAAGTGATGCGATAATCCAGTGCGAGGAGGGGAAGGGTATCCGGGTAAGCGATGTTGCAGTTGTCCGGTACGGGGCCAGGGAGAAGGATGACCTTTCCAGGTACAACGGCAAGGACATGGTAACGCTTTATATACACAAGGGGGGAGGCGCCAATACTCTTGCACTCTGCAGGGAGGTGAAGATGGTCTTCGATTCCTTTGGCGATGTTGAGTGGAGGATGATTTATAACCAGGGCAGTCACATCGAGTCTTCTGTTGATAACGCGCTCTTCTCCGGTTTGTGGGGCATTGTCATAGTGTTCGGTATACTATCAGTCTTTTTCCGTAAAAAGGAGAGTGTGATACCAGTTGCAATGGCTATTCCTGCTTCAATCCTGATTGTTCCGTCATTCATGTATATGTCCGGTAGAGGCATCAATATAATGACGCTCAGCGGATTCGCGCTGAGCGCAGGTATGGTTGTTGATAACGGGATTGTAGTTATTGATGCCATAAAACGGAAGACTGCGGGTAATGATGAAATATCTGATGCAGTAGATTCGGTCAGGCTCCCTGTAGTATCCGCAACTTTTACCACAATAGCAGTTTTTATACCTGTAATGCTCCTGTCTAAAAAGACAGGAGAAACTTACGGAGATATGGCATTTACAATAACAGCAGCCCTTCTCGTATCACTTTTCTTTGCCATTGTTCTGCTGCCTGCTTTCTACTCGTTAATTAAAACATCCGGTGATCCGGGTACAACCGGTATCATGAACAGGAATTACCTGTACCTGCGAATTAAACGGTTTTTTGTTCACTTAAAATCCTGGCTCCCTGTGCCCGTTCAAATGAAAGAAAAATCATTTAAAGAGAATATCATCACATTCGAAAGGAAAGCAATGCAATCATACAACAGTATTCTCGGTTATGCGTTCAGTAATAGTTTTCGTGTCATGTGCTGGTCCGGGGCGGCATTCTTTATGGCACTGATGATGATTACGCTTATAAGCAACGATTCGGTTTCTGACAGCGGACAGCAGGAGTTCTACATGTACCTTGAATTTCCCACCGGGACTTCACTGGAGAGGACGGACTCATTCGTATCCGACGTCGAGAAGATGGCAAGAAGCATAGGGGGTGTGGTTACGGTCTCTGCAAAGACAGAGAAGTGGCGCGGCACGCTCACCGTGAAGACCGTTGAAACATTGAGTTTTAAAGAGCAGCGGCAGCTCAGGGATGATATTAAATCAAAAGCAGATAACATGGTCAGGGGTGCAGGGGGTTTTGCGTACATATCCGAGGCGGACGAGATTGCATCGAGGGAGGTGAGTATACACTTTACCGGTGATGACACCGGGACGCTCAAGAGCATTGCCCGTGCAGCTGCATCAAAGATAAATGCTATTGAAGGAATTGAGCAGTGCATGCTGCGCTTCAGGGAGGGCCGTCCTGAATATACTGTCATCATAGACAGGGATGCGGCGGGCAGGGCAGGGGTGTCTCACGCCGCAATAGCAGAAAGTACAAGAAACGCGTTATTCGGCCCTGTTGTAACAAAATACCTGGATAAAGGGCGCGAGGTTGATGTACGTGTCAGGATGAAAGATGCAGACAGGGATTCGATTGAAGATATACTTTCGGGTAGCGTGCGGTCTGAATCCGGTGTGCTTTTGCCGGTTTCAGGTGTGGTTAATCTTACGGAGAACGAAGGTCTTACAAAGATGTTCAGGCTCAACGGGCGGAGGAGCTGCTCGATTACAGCACGTACCGGTTCACTCTCATTCCAGGATGCTGAAAAGGAAATCAGCAGTGTGCTGCGTTCAATGCACATGCCTGAGGGTTATTCCTTTCAGTTCGACAGGCGTCTTAAGGAGTTCAGGGATGAACGTAAAAACCTGGTGTTTGCCGTACTTGCTTCAGTTCTGATGATTTACATGATTCTTGCTTCGCTCTTTGAGTCGTTCTCAATGCCGT
>DAONFG010000013.1:0-67952 GCA_035403465.1 Spirochaetota bacterium
ATCATCAATATTATTCTTGTAATCACCTGTAAATCCATATGTCACGGTGGCGCCCTCTGCAAGGTCCCTGTACTTTTCTTTCAGCACAGCCTTGACAGTGTTGCTTTTGTTATAATCATCTATCACCGCCTGGATATTAGCCACAAGCTTTTCAGAGAAGATAATGTCTCCGGGATTCCCCTTTGGCTGGACCATGATAAGGAGCATCTGCCTGGATTTATCAATAAAATAGGGGTCATCTATTCCCCTTTTATCAAGTCCTTCATACTTTTTAATTATATCCTGGAAACCGATTGTCTCCTTTTCATCAGAAACCGAAAATCCGAAACCTGTCTGCTCCCTGACCGCAGCCCTTATGGCCTTACGCACCCTGCGGAGTATCTCCTCGAGGTCCGAGGTTTCAATAAAGTACGGCAGGTGCTGCTCAATAAAATCAAGCTCAAGCCTGCACTGGGCGTTCATTACACCCGGCACCTTCATGAAACGTGCAGTAAGATCATCGGCAACCCTTTTCAGGTGTGCCTCATCGGTACCCTTGAGACCCACAATGAAATATCCAACGCCGCCCACCATCTGTATCAGCTGGTTTGTGGCCTTAACACTCTCAAGGTTCTGCGGCAGCAGGTCAAGCTGGTTGTAATTGGTTTCAAGCTTAGTCGTTGCCCATATTGATAAAATTATAACTGTAAGAATTACAGATGCCACAATGCCCGCCCTTTTTACGAACAGGCCTGCCAGCCAGTTTGAAATTTTTCTTCTCATCGGATTATTTAGATACCTCTGCTACACGTTTTCTGATCGCATCCAGTACTGCGGGGATGCCTCCCTTTTTAAGCACGGGGCTGATCTCATCCTCGTATATACCTGCAAAAATTCCTTCACCCAGTATGTACATTTCAACGACCTTCCACTTGCCGGAACTCTTCGACAGTTCAAAATCTATGGCTGTCTCCTGCTTCTTGTAGTCCCTGTGAACGACGATAGTCGCCTTGCACCTGGCCTTTTTCCCTTTTATTACAGGTTTTCCGTATAAAACAGCGTCGAGGTGCTGAAAAAGTTTTTCCCCCTCGGGGAAAGAAATTTTGCGTATGAGTATGTCTACGTTTTTCCCGAGTTCATCTTTTTCAGCCGGTGTCATTTTATCCCAGGAGCTGCCCATCAATGTCCTGCATACAGCTTCAACATCAACAAGCGTCATCGCATTATCGTGCCTGCCGTACCGGATGGAATTAAGGATTGTCTTTACAGTTACACTGACGTCTCCCGAATCAGAAGCAATAACCGTATCAGTTACAAAAAAGGATAAACACAAAAATGAAATCAGAATAATTCTTTTCAATTTAATACCTCGCTGATGTTATATTATTTGATTAATAGTGTCAAAGAAGTTACAGACCATTATGACATTGAACCTGATTTTCCCTCACCGGGAACAAATCTGTCAATAAATTAACATTGTATCCCGCAAAAAAGGATCGCCATATACTGGAGCATGCGCCTCCAACCGTATCATCTCCGTGCAGTAAAATACCGGCCGTTTTCCATATACACCTCACCTTCCCTTGTGAACTTCTCAATGACAAGAAGTACCCATCCGCGCACAAACTCATGTTTGATCCTTCCGCTTCCAGGGTACAGCTTTAAAATAATTTCAATGAACAGCATGCCGCATTCACCGGAACCAGCGATTATTTCCCTCACCTGTTTCATCCTGTTCTCCCAGTAGGAAATGATTGTCCTGATCCTGTCGGCCGGTCCGGTTATGACACTTCCGTGCGCCGGGAGTATCATGGTGAGCCCCGGCAGGTTCATGATGAATTTAAGCGAATCAATGTAGAGGTCAATATCTGAACGCGGGGGGCCCAGCCATGTGAACTTGCTGCGCAGGATATTATCCCCGCCCAGGAGTACACCTGTTACGGGATTGTAAAGGGATATATGATCATCGGAATGCCCCGGTGAATGAAAGATTCTCCACATGGTGCCGTTGATGTTTATGCTGCAGTTATTACCTATTACAACGTCCGGGCTGCTGACGAATTCTATTCCCCAGGACCTGGCGTATAACCTGTAATTGATCCTGTCAAAAAACCTTTTTATTCTCACGCTGAACGCAGCAGGGCTTTTTTTACCCGGAGCCTCGTAGGCAAAGGAATCCCTGTAAGCCCGGCCGCTTTTAATTATTTCCGCCATTCTTTCAGTAACAATGATCTTTAAGTTATACAGCGCAGAGAGTTTCCGCAGCCCGGCAAAATGGTCAGGGTGCGCATGGCTGATAAGTATGCGGGATATTCTATTAACATCCCCTCTCGCTCTGCATAAATCGCAGATACTTTTATATGCGCGGGTGTACTGTTTCAGGGCAGCGGAATTACCGTAACCCGCGTCAAAAACGACACCATTACCTCCGGTGATAACATACACATTCACCGGCGGCTTATATATTTTAGAAATTCCCTTCTCTTCGATCACAAAAATACCGGGACTTACCTCTTTTGCATACTCATTCATTCATAAATCTCTTAACTGAAGAAAGTCCGGCAATCATGAGCCAGCCCTTTGCGACCTCTTCGTTGCTCCTGCCAATATAGAGGTTCGGGAACTCATTCCTGACTTTTTCCCTGATACGCGAATTATTCTTAGCAGTAAATTCAAGAATCGACTTTTTATCATTATCATCAAGTTCATGCCAGCTGAATTTATCGGTCATGGAAAAGTCTCCGGTTGATTATATTTAAACAGATTATATAAAATTAAAACGATTATGAACATAATCTGTAACAGGCTTGATAAAACTTTTTCATACAATTTTGTAAATGTTTTTTCAGAATTAATTCTTGATTAATATCTTTGCGATGGAAAACTGGCTTTATCCGGGGCGGCAAATGTATATTTTTGAACTCATTGCGGAAAGAAAAATTCAGCAGGCGATTGAAGAAGGGCAATTTGACAATCTCCCGAACAAGGGCAAACCCCTTGTAGATGACGGCCTTGACATGGTCCCCGAAGATCTCCGCATGGCCTATAAAATCATGAAAAACGCAGGTATTGTGCCTGAAGAGATTGAACTGAGAAAGGGAATTGTCAACCTCTATGAACTTCTTAACGTCTGTGCAGACGAAAACGAAAGGAAGGCCATCAGGGCAAAAATCAACGAAAAACAGCTGAAATACAACCTGATCATGGAAGCGCGCGGTAAAAAAATTACAGACGTTGAGTACCTGGATAAAATAATGGATAAACTTAAATAAACTTTTTGCGGGACTGCATCTCCCGCCCGAAGGGAAACCCTGCGGAAACCTTCAGGGGGCTTCGCCCCTTGAACCCTGTCAGTAGATTAACTTCATCACAAGTTTAATGATTCTTTGCCATATACTTCTTCATTGCAGGCACATCCTCTGTCATGAAAGAATCGACTCCCGCGTCTGCAAGCCTGTTATACTGTGCTGCATCTTTTATATCCCAGACCTGCACCCATATCCCTTTTTTATGCATCATCCTCACAAGCCCGCTGTTTACGATATATGACATGCCTATGTATTCCGCTGTCTGGAGCACGTCAGCAGTGAATCCTCCGGTAAAATAAATCAGCCCTGATTTAAAGAGGCCGTATACACCAATTATCCCTGTCATTGAAAATGCGGTAGCTGAACCGGGCAGGATCTTCCTGACGAGTTTGATGTTATTGCCGAAGTATGACGAGGTAATCACGCGGTCTCCTGCTTTCATGTTTTTTATTGTATCTGCATACCTCTTTACAAGTTCACTGTCGTTTTGCATAAGCACTACACTGAACTTTTTTCCCGGGAACGCAGAGAGAAGCTCGGAGAGGGTGATAAAACTGAAACCCTTTCCCCTGAACGGGAAACTGCTGCCGTCAATTGTAAAATGATAGGCCGCATCCATAGCCTTTATAGATGCGGCTGTATGTGATATGACTGTTCCTGAACCGTTGCTGACCTTTTCAAGAAGATCTGAAGAGATTACCATTACCTCGCTGTCAGAGGAGAGCTGAACACTGACAGATGCTGCGTCTGCACCTTCGTCAAAACCGGCCCTGAACGCCTGCAACGTGTTCTGCGGAAGGTGTTTTACTCCGCCGTTGAGACTATATATAACCGGGAGCTTTTCAAAATATGGTTTCATGACTGGACCCCTGTAATAAATGATTCCCTCTTTTCCCGAATGATGGATGCCCGGAAAAGGAAATAATGTAATTTGTTATTGCTTTTAGTGATTAAAAGATATAGATTATATAAAAGGCAACATAAATTTCAGACCGGGGAATATATTATGGCACAGGCAACTCAACTGATAAAAGCTTACATGACAGAATCAATACCACCTGACGGCGGATTCATAATTACTGCTTATTTTACGACAGGGAGCAATTACTCGATCTATGAAATTACAGCATACAGGAATGTTAAGGATGTTTTCAGAACTAATGACGGTATCACATTCAAAACTGACGGCAACAGGACACACCTCCTGGTTGAACCTGCTGTTTTTACCAAAAAATACATAGAACCTGTCAACCGCGAAACCGGTTTTTCAATACCCTACAGGTTCGCCGAACTTGACATCAAAACAACGGCAAAAAGCGAAAAACTTATGGTTGGACTTGAACCGCTGATGCTCTATTCATCATTTACAATACTTGAAAAGAAGGGTGACTATTTTTCATATATTTTTCATCCCACAAAAGATGTTTACATAGCCATGAAAAAATTCCTTGCTGACAGCCTGTACAATGACTGCAGCCTCTCCACTACTGATTCAAAAGACACAGCAGCAAAGGTACTTGAAACAGTGAGGAAGTTCACAATCTTCACTGGATAGCAAAAATTAAAGCGTAATAAAATGTTGACAAAAATGATTATCCTGAATCAACTAAGTTTATTCTAAATAATTAATGAGGTTATTCAAACAGGCATGTCATCAGACAACTCAGATCCCTTAAGTAGATCCCGCATAAAGAATTTCATCAACAGTATAAAAAAATCATTCAAAAACAGCTCATCCGAGTTTGACGCTGACGTTTATGAACAGCTCGATCCGCGCAGAAAAGAGATGATTGACGGAATTATCACTCTCTCCGAACTGAACGCCAAGGATATCATGATTCCGCGCGTAGACATGGTTGCAGTCGATTCAGAGATTGAACTGAAAGCTCTCATAAAACTTATAATCGAGGCAGGCCATTCCAGGCTCCCGGTGTACGACGAGACCATTGACAATATCACTGGAATACTATATGTAAAAGACCTGATCAGGCTGCTCAGCGAAAAGCCGAAAAAATTCAATCTCAAAAAACTGCTCCATGATCCCTTTTTTGTTCCCGAGACCATGCCGCTTGACGAACTTCTTCTTGAATTCAAGGCACGCCAGCTTCACATAGCTGTTGTTGTTGATGAATACGGCGGCGTCGGCGGGATTGTCACCATGGAGGACATACTTGAAGTCATTGTAGGCGAGATCAACGACGAATATGATACAGAAGAGCCCCCTGAATTAGAGAAGAAAGGCCCCTCGACATGGGAAGTTGATTCGCGCATGCTGATTACTGATTTCAATGATGAACTGGGACTTGATATCCCGACAGACGATTTTGATACAATCGGCGGATTTGTATTTGACCTCTTCGGCAGGGTACCCGAGAAGGATGAAGTGGTCAAATACGGGAATGTTTCCTTCAAGATAAAGGAAATCGAGGGCACAAAAATCATCCGGATCACCATAACCATCGCAAAACAGAGATAATATGCCGCTGCTCCGCACAGATGGAATTGTTCTCACCAGGCGGCTGTCAGGCGAGTCTGATTTTATATGTTCGATCTACACCCGGGACCACGGAAAAAAACAATTTATCTTCAAGGGTCTGAAAAAAACCCGCAAAAGACCAGTCAGCCTGTCAGAACCCGGCTCAGTGATATGCATAACTTATTACTCGAAGGAGAACAGCACAATAAACGCTGTATCATCCTTTGAACCCGTTTTTCTTGCCCCGGCGATAAGAAAAGAAGCCCTGAAGATCCATTCACTTTACTATATAGTCGAACTTGTTGAAAAAACATCGGGCGAAGCTGATTCCGCGTCAGACCTGTACAACCTTATTTCATCGGGAATCGGGGCGCTTGAAAAAACCGGCATGGTCATGCACTTCAACCTCTTTTTCACGGTACGCTATATGGCCATGCAGGGCATACTCCCTGGTACCGGCAGATGTATACATTGCGGATCAGAAAATGCCTTGTCATATGATGTGGACAGCCACACCCTCAATTTCACATGTTCAGCCTGTTCTGAATATGAAGGTGCGGATATAAGCGGCAGAACTGCGCTCTTCATGCGGAGGTCATCGTCCGAAAGGTTCAGCCTGATTGACATGTCAGATGTTCCGGAGAACGAGGTGTCGCTCCTGTTTATAAAAACTGCGGGTTTTATCGAAAATTACTACGGGTTCAGGTTTAAAAGCCTGGACATGCTCATGTTCAGCAGAAGCAGTTCAGACAAAGAAAAGGGCCGCAATCCCTGAACAGAGTATAACACCGAAACCCGCAGCTATGCCCTTCCTGAAGTTCCGTGAACCTATGGCAAAGGCCATTATAAATTTTAGTATGGTATTCGAAAATGCCGCGAGTGTAATTGCAACAGTCGCCTGGTGCATCCTTTCGGGACTGTTTTTCGAAAGGTTGCTCATGGTCAGGGTGATGGCGTCGACATCGGTCATACCGGAAAGAACACTCACGATGTAAACACCGCTGTCGCCTGCCGTGATGCTTATGAAGCGCGTGATAAGAACTATGGCCGCGTAAAGCAGCCCGAACTTTACCGCAGGCATGATACTGAAAGGATTGGCAAGCGGAACATCTTCGGTCTTTTCTTTCCCGGTAATCCTCCAGATTATGAAGCATAAGACAAATCCCGCAGCAGCCATTGTTCCAAGGGTTACAGCAAGCCCCGGAAGAAGACTGCTGTTGATTATCGCAACCTCGACCAGTACCCTGGGGAACATTGTTGAGCAGGCCAGGAGCACAGCCAGCGAACAGGATAAGGCAAGCCTGTTCTCTGTAAGGCTTCGTTTTGCGAATGTCAGCGTAGTGGCAGTGCTCGAAACAAGTCCGCCAAGGAGGCCGGTAAGACCTATACCCTTCCGTGATCCCAGAATTTTTATCAGCACATAGCCGGTAAAACCAATGCCTGAAATAAGGACAACCATGAGCCATACATTGCGGGGATTAAAGAGGACCAGGGACTCAAGCCCGGGGTACATCTTGTAAACTTTCAGCCCGCCTGCAACAGAACCGAGTACAACTTCAACCGAGGGATTAAAGAGCGGCAGAATTACAAGCGAAACTATGGCAAATTTAATAACAGCAAGCATATCTTCAGGAGTGATCCTGCCCGAAAGAGTCTCCATGTAGCGCTTGAGGTAGAGTACAAGGACAACAATTACAGTGATTGAAGCAGAAAGTATAAACATACCCTGTGAAACAAGGACACCGACAGTATAGCAGATAAGTATACTGACTTCAGTGGTAAGCCCGCGCTCATTGAATTTATAAAACGAGATGGCATATACGGCCAGTGCAAGTAAAACGACAGCAGCCATTGAGACAAGAAGGAATCCAGGGCGGTAATTGCGGTCAATGAACATTGATATGCAGCCGAAAAGTGAAATCAGCGAGTAAGTGCGTATGCCCCCGATAATGTCGCCATCCGGATCTTCACTCCTGGCAGTGGTTACTGATCGCTCAAATCCCATAAGCGCACCAAGTAGAAGTGATATTATGAAAGGCTGAATTATACTGATATTCATATGGCCTCCATTTTTAAACAGGGTCTGCCGCATAAAGTATATGGTTCAGTGCTTACCGGACGGTAAGATGAGAGAAAGAGATTATTTGCCGCTGCCCCTTGTAAGCGGGCAAGCAAGGACCTTGAACTCCCCGTTCTTGGGATCCTGGCTTGTTGCCATGGAACTTAGTGAACCGCCGTAATTACACAATACCTGGTAGTTTCTCAGTTCTATATGATGTTTGCATTTTTTGCAATCTTCAAGTTTCATTATTCTGCTCCGGTGATTCAGTCTGAATATTTAAAAGATTAAAATTATGTCACTTCTATTATAAAGCCTTAGATAATTATTTCAATGGTTATTGTCAATAATTAAATTAGATATAAAATGGACCGGCTGTTTTTTTCAATTCCTGTATATAATCTTTACCGCAATTGTCAAGTAAAGCAGAAGATTTTTGCAATCAGCAGTTCCCTCACACTCCACTGTTTTCATACTTGACACCATGATTATGCTGTTGTATTTATTAAGTAAGTTAAAAGGCGGGGAAGATGCTGAAAAACAAAGGTAACGTTAAAAAAATATCCGGGAAAAACAAGCTTCTGCTTATTACAGGCCTTGCCGTGGCGGTAATCTTCCTGGTACTGAACGCTGTATTCGGATTTTTTAACTGCGGAATGCGGCGGGAATACAGGGGTGTTGATGATAAATTTATCAGGGATATTCGCGATAAGATCACAATGCTTGAAAAAGAGGAAGTAAAAGACCCTGCTGCTATAGGCCGGCTTGCGGAGCAATATAACCTCCTGGGAACAATTTATCTCGAGAAGGAACTTTATGGACCTGCAATCGACGCCCTTAACAATTCAATGAAATACGGCAACACATCAGCCCCTATTTATTATTCCCTGGGACTGGCATACGCGAACAGAAGTGTTGCAACGAATTCTGCTGACGACCTGGACAAGGCCGAAGCATGCTACAGGAAAGCAATAGAGAAGAGGCCGGGATTTCAGGACAGCATGTATGGACTTGCAGTGCTCCTTTTCTACCACAGGGATAAAAAGGAAGAGGCCATGAATCTTGTTAACGAGATTGTGGCAAAAAACCCGGCATTCTACGAGGCAAGGTTTGCACAGGGAAGATTTCTTTACGAAACAGGGAACAGGGAACAGGCTTTATCAGTCTACCAGTCGCTCGCCTCTGACCTTGAGAAGCTCCCTCCGTCAGGAATTGTGAATGAGTATAAAAGCAACTGCAGCAACAACATAAATACGCTGATATCCGAACTGGGGAAATAACAGGATATCAGCGCCATTCCTCGTCAGGCAGAGGTCTTTGAATTCTTTTGTCCTTTGAATCTTCGACGAATTTTTCTTTAAGTATTACTATATCTACCCTGCGGTTATATGCCCTGCCCTCGGGTGTTGAGTTATCTTCAATGGGCCTGAACTCTCCGAATGCGACTGAGGAAAGCTGCCTCTGGTCTACGGATTCCTCGTAAGCAAGGTGCTGAAGAACCGCAAGGCTCCTTGCCGAAGAAAGCTCCCAGTTAGTCCGAAAACCCCCCTTTGCCTGTGACTGGGTAACCTTACTGTCATCAGTATAGCCTTCAATACGCACAAAGTTCGGGACGTATTTTATTATATTGGATATCTTTCTAAGTACGGGTCTCATCTCCTCTTTCAGTTCAGCTGAACCCGGATCAAAAAAGAAATCTGAAGAGAGGCTTATCACAAGGCCCCTCTCATCCTCCTGGATCCTTATGTACTTGGCCTTGACCTCGAGTTTAAGCAGCTCTGTTGCGCGGCTGATCATCTTCTTGCCCAGGGACTTCCCTTTTTCGTTCGAAGGGAGGGCCATCATGTTATGCCCCATTTCTGTCAGTTTTCCCTTGGACAAAGACCTGCCACCTTCCATTATACCAAGGTTACCCTGGAAAGAGTTAATTATCATTTTAAAATCGTCAGCAGCGTTTGTTGTGACATCACCCATCATGACGATGAAAAAGCACATGAGCAGGTTGTTCATGTCCCCCATGGTAACCATCCACGCCGGCGGTGGTGGCGCTGAACTCTTTTTTCTTGGTTTACCCAATTTCTATTCCCCTTATTCCGCTTTCTCGTCGTTAAGGCTGACCCTCATATCAGGGGCAAGGAATGATGCGAGTTTCTCCTTAAGTACCCTGGGGTTATCACCTGCCTGTATCGAGAGGACACCCATAACAAGAATCGATTTATACAGGACCTCTTCACCTGTAAGTGAGTCGAGGTTACCGGCAAGCGGCGTGAGAATCAGGTACGCAAGAACGGCGCCATAAAATGTTGTAATAATAGCAACCGCAAGGTACGGACCTACAGTGGATTTGTCGTTAAGGTTAACGAGCATAAGAACAAGACCCATAAGTGTACCGATCATACCGAATGCCGGGGCAAGACCGGCAAAATCGTCAAATATCTTTTTATTGCCGTCATGGCGTGAAGCCATCTGGTCTATGTCAACTTCAAGGATTGTCTTTACAAGTTCAGGGTCAGTACCGTCAACAAGAAGCTGCAGCGCTTTTTTAAGAAACTCATCGTCTATTGCCTCAATATCGTCTTCGAGAGAAAGGAGCCCCTCCCTTCTTGACTTTTCGGAAAACTGGACCAGTGTGATTATAAGTTCAACATGGTCATATTTAGGCGGAAATACCGCGATTTTAATAAATGTAGGCAATTGCATCAGTACAGGGATCGGGTATGCAATCATGAGTGCGCACCAGCCACCGCCAAAGGTAATCAATACAGAGGGAATGTCCCAGAACATGATCAGACTTCCGCCTGCGACCAGTACACCGAAAGCCAGAAGGGCTAAACCGACAAAAAAACCTATTACTAATCCAATATTCATTTTTAACCTTTAGATAACCATTTGTTTTATAATCTTAACATCACATATTGCACAGTCAAGTTTTAAATAAAAGAGCTATTTGACACCCTGATCAATCTTATGTTTTTTTACAACTTCAACGATCTCATCAAACATCTTTGCAGGATCATTATAGTTCGACATATCACCTGTTCCAGATCCTGTTTTTGCCCTGACACCGGTTGTCACCGCGTCAATTACAAGGTTAAGGCCGCGCCGCACATCGCGCTTATTATCAGGGATATCCATATACAATTCCGGTTTTGCCAGCCTGGCCTTTACCTCTTCCTGCAGGGACTTTCCTGTAGTATTAGCATCGTCAAAATTGCCGATTTTCATGAGTTCATCTATCTTTCTTTTATAGTCAAGTTCGCGCCATGCAGAGGTTTTTGCAGTTTTTTTTCTGTTCATGAACCGTACAATGAACTGCAGGGCTATCAGGGCCAGAACTACCGGCAGTATCTTTTCGAACATTTAGCTTTCCATTTCATTTGAGTGATTTACGTTATATTTAACACAAATTAAAGCCGGTCAAGCAACTTTCACATCCATAAACAAAAAGCCGGACATCAGTCGGGGATCAAAATTATAGACTTGACTCTCTGCTAAAATTAAGTTTATTATTGATAGATACTTAACTCCCGGAGGATAAAATGGACGTTTATAATCCTGTCTTAAACATCAAATGGCCCATCCCGGGCGTAATCGGGATATCAGTCATTCTGGGTCTTATATTTGCCATACTTGTTATTTATCTTATTCTCTATTATTTCAGGTTAAAGGACCAGGCCCGCATCCATAACTACCAGCTATTCCTTTTCCATGTAAAACGCAAAGGGCTTTCCAACTTCCAGATCAAGATACTGCGGAACATGTCGGCATACCTCAAACTTGCCAATCCCAAGGAACTTGTAGCCAGGGCAGCAATCTTTGAATCAGCCATGACCGACTTTATTGAATACATAAAAAAGCAGCCTGACGAGATGGAACATCTCACTGATATCATCCGTGACCTGGCAGTTATTCACAAAAAAATATTCAGGACAACGGAAAACCCCAAACAGTTTGAGGCGTTGCCCGACCTGGAAGACTCAGAGGTTATATACCTGACAGATGATGAAGGGAACACCTTCCCCGGCAAACTCGCGGGTAGAGGAAACGGTTTCATCGCCCTGGAGCTCTTTACACCGGTAAAAAACCTTAAAATCTATGAAACTGAAAAACCTGTGTCAGTTCATGTTCTTAAAATCAATGACGCCGAGTACAAGGTAAAAACTGTCACCAGGGGGATCGACATGAACCACCTGCTTGTACGGACCCCCGGTGAAATAACTAAAGAGAGGGAATTCCGCCATCCTTATATAAATGTTATGATTAACGCTTTTGTTACTGTTGAAAGACCCCAGGCAGAGGCAACACCGGTAAGTTCCGAAACAGCAGATACCTCAGTTACTCCTGAAAAAATTGAATGTACGATTGCCCAACTTAATGAATATGAATGTGTCCTGCGCTCTCCCGTGATGCTCAGCTTCGACAGGCACTACCCGTTAAGCTTTGAACTGGATAACTTTAAGTTCATCACCATGTCACGCGTCATATCATCGAAGACTGTAGAAAAGGAGAGTGTTTACTACCTCACCATCAAGTTCATCGAAATGTCGGATTCCGGCAGGGCGGTTCTCAGGAAGTTTATTGCAGACAGCATGTAAATAAAGTTCATGCAGGGACAAGACCTGAGACAACATGAGTTATGATACAACCGGCGTAAAGATGAGCCGTTTTATCAGGTTTAACCGGGCATCCTTTGTTAGGATAATATTATTCCCGAAGTTACCGGATCATCAATTAAACGTGACGGGTAACGAGAATTTCAGGATGCGGACATCATGTCGAATCTTGCGATTATCTCCTCTGTGAGGGCCATGTAGTCCTCTGCGCCGTTGCTGTCAGGCTTGTATTCAAATATGGTCTTGCCCCAGCTTGGAGCCTCCTGGAGCGCAACGTTCTCCCTGATGAATGTACCGAAAAGCTTTCCGGGGAGACGCTTTTCGGTCTCCTCCATGACTTCGCGGTTGATCGACTTCTTGGGATTGTACATGGTGCCGATTATACCCGCGACCTCGACATTCCTGTTAATCCTCTTCTTGACCATCTGCACAGCCTCAAAAAGGTTATACATACCGTGGAATGGCAGGAACTGGGCCTGCAGCGGAACAAGTATGTATTCACTGATGGCAAGGGCATTCAGCGTGAGCACACCGAGTGAAGGGGGGCAGTCTATTAGCACATAATCATATCCCGTAAGTCCTTCGAGCGCCTCCTTAAGGAGAAATTCCTTTGCAGGGATCGGCAGGAATTCAATGTTCTTCATTTCGGGATTCGCCGGGAAAAGGTCGATACCCTTGCGCTTGACTATAATATCCTGGTAGCTAATTTCGCCCTTGAGCACATTGTATATGGACTCGACAACCTTGTTGGGGTTAATCCCGAAATGGTATGTAGCCTGCGCCTGGTGGTCCATATCAATAACCAGCACTTTCTTGCCTATAATCTGCAGCGCCGCGGCCACGTTTACCGTTGTTGTTGTCTTGCCGACACCGCCCTTGTTATTTGATATGGATATAATTTTCATGTTAACCCCTGGATTATTCATATTTCCGGAACTTCAGAACTTTTACTTAAGGTGTGAATGCGAATTCATGATCTCCACAAATTCCTCTACCTGTTTCGCATCTATTATGCCGATCTTCTTTATGCTCTCGGGACTAAAGAGCGCGAAAACTCCTGTTGCAGATGCGCTCACCTCACCTTTTGAGTTTATGATGCACCCCTTCATGACAACTTCGCGTTCACTGGTACGGGCATCTATTTCGGCTTCAGCCCTGAGGCGTTCGTGCATTAATGTTGGTTTATGATAGGTAACGGTCATGGTCTTGGTCAGGATGAATTTCTCGGTAAGGAAGATAGCGCCCCAGGCCATGACCTCGTCGAGCATTGTTGACAGTATGCCGCCATGAACTACGCCGTTCCAGCCCGCCATATAATCGGGCACATCCATTTCAGAGAATACAAGTTTATCGTTGCCGTGAAACTCCATACCCAGGCCCTTATGGTTTGCCGGTCCGCAGCCGAAACAGGTATTATGCGCCGTATTGGGAATTTTTATAAAATCAGCCCTGTTCATCCAGCTGTCCGTCCTGTAAACTTTTATTTCGAAAATAGAGCATGACGTCAACAGAAATCATGCAGAAATTGACCAGGTAGAGTATGATCACCCTGTCCCTGAGAAAAAATATTTTATGCAGAATACCCGCCACGTAGCCCGCAAGCACGATTATCAGGAAAAAAAGGCTTTTACCCTCTACTGAACGGGATTTCCAGCTTTTATATATAGAAACGGGCCATGCAGCACCGAAACAAACAAGCATTATAATCTCAAAGATACTCATAATCAATCCTTATATGATCTGATAGATTTTCCAACCGGGAATTGCAAGCAATAAAAGCCCCGGAATGCATTTTATACCCTCATGTGGCCGTGTTTTTGACACCGGAAGTTTCCCAACAATATTGATTTTGTTGACAAATCTGTTAGCTTGTAATTTATATAATAAAAAATGAACATGAGGTAATCCGGATGAGTCTGCTTAGTGAAATGGGTGATTCTCTGATAAAATACGGTGAAATCCTGATCAGCAAGACCGAGGATTTTACCCGTACAGCAAGAATTAGAATAGAAATACGCAAAAAGGAAATAGAAATCAACAACATAAAAATCATAATTGCCGACCATGTCATAGCACAGACGCACAAAAAGGCTGCCATCGACGCGGAACTTGTCAATGCACGGATCAGCGCCATAAATTCACTCAACCTTGAAATAACAGGTCTCAAGGTCAGACTTGAGGAGCTGAAGAACCAAAGTAATGCGCCGGAATCGGATAAAAACGGCACTGAACCAGGGACATTAAAAGAGTAGCCATGCCTGTATCATCAAAAATAATAATCAGCAATATAGAGAAACTCCCGGAGCTTTTTACAAAGGCGGACCTGCACAGGGTGCTTCAAAACAAAAGAGAAGAGAAGAAACCCGGGCGCAAACCGGGTTCTCAACGCAAACAGGCCACTAACCTTACATCAAAGGATATAGCCGTAATTGAAAACACTATACATGCCATGATACTGGCCGGCTTCCTGATCAAGGAGAAGGCAAAATTCCGCAAAATGAGCCTTGTGATTGAGGGGACCATATCGGTCAACCAGTCGCGGGATACAGTGATCAAATACAATGACCAGGAAATCCTGGTAAAGCGCGATGACCTGGCTTCAGCACAAAGGGGAGATTCGGTCTCGGCAAAGGTATTTGAACTTCGCAGGGGATTCTTCTGCGCCGAAATTTTAAAAGTTCATAAACGTAAAAAGGAATTTCACATTGCGCGGGTTACAGGTAAGTCAGGGTCAATAGCTACGCTTAAACTGCTCGATGTTCCCGGCGAGATTGAATCCTGTGCCAACATAAAGAAAATCAATGTTAATAAAAATGATTACGCAGTAGTTGCACTTACGGGCGGGTACCTTTCGGGAAAGTCCGAGTCGGTGATACAGGAGGTTTTCTCCGAAGACAACGAAGACTATGACTTCATACGCATAAAGAACAGGCACTCGCTTCCCGATGACCAATCGTACTTTAATGAATCCGAGGATGATATCACAGTCCCCGAATCCGAACTGAAAAACAGGAAGGACTACACAAAGCTTTTCACCGTGACCATTGACGGTGAAACCGCGAAGGACTTCGACGATGCCATCTCGATAAAAGCTTCGGGCAGAGGCACAAAGATATACGTTCACATCGCAGATGTTTCAGCATATGTAAAACCGGGTTCACGCATCGACATTGAGGCATATACCAGGGGTACAAGTTTCTACCTGGGGAACAGGGTAATCCCCATGCTGCCCGAAAAACTCTCCAATGACCTGTGCTCACTGCGCGAAGGAGTGCCCAGGTATACACTCACAGCAGAGATGAACTTTGACGCTAAGGGCAAACTTGTCAAGTTCGAGGCATTCAGGGGAATTATCAAGGTAAACAAGCGGCTGACATACACAAGGGCCGATGAGCTTATTTCCAGGAAGACGCTCGGCCAGCTGCCGCGTACTCTTCAGCAGATGTTCAGGTTCGCGAAGATGCTGAATGAAAAACGGACTGCCGACGGCAGGCTTGACCTGAACCTCACCGATGTTGAGGTGATATACGAAAAGAGCCATGTAAAAGAGATAAAATTTGCCACCAGGCTAAAGAGCCACATGCTTATCGAGGAATTTATGCTCAGCGCTAATGAAGCGGTGTCAAGGGAACTTAAAGAAAAAGAGGTCCCCTCGCTCTACAGGGTACATGAAGAAATGAGCCCTGATAACATTGAATCGCTGAAAAAGTTCCTGACTGTACTGGGCCTTAAAATAGACCGCACACTCCCCATAGGACGCAGTGTACAGGAGATTTTGTACCGCGTGCAGGGAAAGCCCTATGAACAGGTCGTGAACCTGGTTGTACTCAAGTCAATGATGTCTGCCTATTACGGCATCGAACCGCTCGGGCACTTCGGGCTGGGATTCCTTGACTACACCCACTTTACGTCTCCCATACGCCGCTACCCCGACCTCATTGTGCACAGGTGCCTGAAGAGCCTTATAGACAAAGCTGCACCTGTTTACAAAGTGGCGGAGCTTATAGAGATCGGCGAAAAATCCTCCGCCATGGAGCGCGTCGCTCAGAAAGCTGAACGCGACATGGTTAAAATGAAATCATGCCGCATAATGAAAAACAGGATAGGTGAAGTTTTTGATGTTGTCATAAGCGGTGTATCTAAATACGGCATGTATGTCTCGATAATCGAGATGCCCATCGAAGGGATGATTCCCCTGCGGAATATTTCCGATGATTATTACATCCTCCAGGAGGATGATTTTACTATAGTGGGCCGCAAGTATAACAAACGCTACAGGCTGGGCGACAAGATCAAGGCAAGGCTTTCGCTTGTTGATATTGACCTTCTCCGGATTGATTTTGAATTGTACAGCGGGTCGGGTAAAAAATGAAGTTTGTCCTTCACCACAACGAGAGCTTCCCGCCTCATTACGACCTTATCCTTGACACCGGCGGGACTGTTGAAATATTCAGGATACCTGAAGATTTCTTCTTTGATCTTGTAAGCGGGTCACCGGTGGAATACGAAACAGTGACCGGTGCTGATAAAAACAGCGGGCCGGTGAACTGTGGAGAGGGAAAAGTTTCAGTTGAAGACTCAGGCGAGTATAGCATTGAAAAGCCAGGTACCATGATACTGAAAGGCGTGAAGATCAGCGGCAAACTCATTGCTGATTCCGGCAGCAGGCATATTACGCTTATACCGGGCTGAAACCGGTCGGTCCATGATTATTTAAACAGCGGAGGCTTCTGTGAAAAAAGCGGCAATTGTCGGTGCTACAGGTTTTGGCGGACTTGGACTTATCGACATTCTAACCAGGCACCCTGAAATTGAAATCGTGTTCCTCTCTGCACTGGATCACGGAAGCAGGATTTCGGCAATGTTCCCGCACCTTGAGGGCATATGCGGGCTCGAGGTTATTCCCCCTGAAAAAATTGAAACTGACGGTATTGACATAGTATTCCTATCAACACCGGACCAGGCGGGAATGAAAATTGCCCGTAAATTTTACGATAAAAAAATCCCGGTTATAGACTTCAGCGGCGACTTCAGGTTCGGATCAACTGATGACTACAGGGTCTATGCCGAGAACAAGGGGATGTCAGCAGTTCATGATTCACCTGACCTGCTGCCGGCATCAGTCTACGGCCTCCCTGAAAAATATTATGACAGGATAGCCGGTGCCGGAATCATAGGCAATCCGGGATGTTTTGCCATGAGCATGATCCTGGGCCTGCTCCCGGTTGTTGAAGCCGGAATGATCAGTCCCGGTACCGTAATCTGCGACGGCAAGACAGGTGTTTCAGGCGCCGGGATCAACCCGGGAAAAGCCAACACCTACCCTGCCAGGTACGACAACACCAATACCTATAAAGAAGGAAAACACCAGCACCAGGTTGAGGTTGAAACCGTGCTTAATCATTTCGCATCAAAGGGAGAGTATAAAATAATGTTTGTGCCGCAGATAGTTCCAATGAACCGCGGCATATTGACAACCATATACTGCGATCCGGCATCTTCATGCGACACAAAAAACCTCATTGAACTATATACCGGGTATTACGGTAAATCACCTTTTATCCATGTCACTGACAAGTCACCTTCAACGGCAGAGGTCAGGGGAACAAACAGGTGCCTTATCTCTCCGCGCTATGATTCCAGGACCGGAAAGATACTCATAGTATCGGTTATCGACAACCTTATGAAGGGACAGTCAGGCAACGCTGTTCAGAACGCCAATATACGTCTTGGTTTTGACCAGGAAGCAGGTCTTGACCTGAATCCGTTTTACCCTTAATTTCTGTTGACAATAAATAACAAGGGATGTTATCAGACTTTTATGTCAAAAATAATCCAGAAAGGAATCATTGCTTCACCTGGCATCAAGATCGGCAAGGCTGTTGTCTACTATGGCGACGAGGTCAAGGTCCCTAAATATATTATCAGCGAGAATCAGCTTGACGCTGAAATACAGCGGTTTGAAGAGGCTATTGAACGCACCAAGCAGGAGATCCTCGAGATCCAGCAGAAAATCAGCAATGACAACCTTAACGACATTGCCGACATATTCTCAACCCACCTCATGGCGCTTGAAGACCCGCTATTTATTGATAAAGCACGTAAAAGGATCCGCAGGGAACTCAAGAATGCGGAATGGGTAATCAATGATATATCCATAGACCTTATAAATACCCTGGCAAAAATTGATGATGAGTATCTCCGCGAAAGGATCATTGATATATCAGACATCAACAAGCGTATAATCGGGAATTTACAGAAGAGAAAAAAGGTCAGCATGTCCGATATCAACGAGGACGCAATAATAATTGCACCCGACCTGACCCCTTCCGAAACCGCAACGCTTAACAGGAAATATGTACTTGCATTTGTAACAGCCCACGGCGGAAAAACTTCTCACACCGCCATCATGGCCAGATCTATGGACATACCAGCCATAGTGGGTGTAGATGAAATTACTTCGCATGTTAAAACAGGCGACATGCTGATTGTCGACGCAATACACGGGAAGATAATCATCAATCCCTCAGATGCCGAGATCGAGGAGTACAACGGATACAAAAATGATATCATCGAGATTGAACATGAGCTGGCCAAAATCACCAGCCTCCCGTCCCAGACCCTTGATAACATTGAAATATTCCTCTACGGCAACCTTGAGATGCCTGTTGAAATGGATATTATCAAGACACATGGAGCTCAGGGCATAGGCCTGTTCCGGTCTGAATTCCTGTTTCTGGAGAAGGGCCTTCCAGATGAAGCCGTGCAGTACATGCAGTACAAAAAGGTTGTAGAATACTTCTCTCCACACCCGGTCACCATAAGAACACTGGACTACGGCGGAGACAAACTTTCCTATTTCATGAAAAACTACAGGGAGCTTAATCCCTTCCTGGGATGCCGTTCTATACGCTTCAGTCTTAAACACACGGATATTTTCAGGACACAGCTGCGCGCAATACTAAGGTCCAGCGCTCATGGTAAAGTGAAAATAATGTATCCCATGATCTCGACACTGGACGAGCTTCTTACGGCTAAAGAGATTACTTATGATGTGATGCACGAACTTGACAGCCAGGGCATAAAATACGACAAAAATGTTGAAATGGGAATCATGATCGAGGTTCCATCGGCAGTAATAACGGCGGATATTCTTGCGGAACATTCAGACTTCTTCTCAATCGGCACAAATGACCTTGTACAGTACCTTCTTGCTGTTGACAGGGTAAACGAGAATGTGGCAGATCTTTACAATCCTCTTAACATCGCAGTTCTCAGGTACCTTAAGACTATAGCTTCGGTATCCACCGCAACAGGCACACCAGTCTCAATATGCGGCGAAATAGCAGGCGACCCCAAGTACACCATGCTTCTCTTGGGCCTGGGTTACAGGGAACTCTCGATGAGTACCAAGAACATGTACCAGGTAAAACGCATCATACGCTCTGTTACCGTTGAGGAATGCGAGGATTTTTCGCGTTCCCTGCTTTCAATGAAAAAGACAGACGAGATCGAACAGACCGTCGACGCGATGATGAAACAGAAATTTCCGGATATCATTATCTGATGAAGCTTTACAATGAACTCGCTGAATATTACTTCGCGATTGAATCCAACCACAGGGATATAACAAACGACATACAGTTCATCAGGAGCTGCGTAAGCGGCACCGAACAGCCTGAGCTCCTTGACCTTGGATGCGGCACCGGCGAACACCTGAATATGCTGAAAAAATTCGGGTTCAGGTCAACCGGTATCGACAACAGCCCGCGCATGCTCGAAATTGCAAAGGAACGCTTCCCTTCCGGCATAAGGTTCCTGAACCGGAACTTCAAGAGCTTCGATTTCTACAACGAGTTCGACATCGTCACATCGATGTTCGGGTCAATGGTCTACCTGATCCAGGACAGCGATGTGGATAATTTTTTCTGGAACACCTGGCGGGCCATGAAAGCGGATGCCACGGGAATCTTCGAGGTCTGGAACTCGATACCGATAAAAATTATCAGGAACAAGCCCATGTCCCTTGTTTCGACTACGCGTTACGGTGATGTACTGATTGAACGTGAAAGGGGTTTCAGGCTTACCGATGATCCGAAGAAAACAATTACAGAGGTGAACTACAGGTACAGGGTGCATACGCAGAGGGGCCCCGTAACCTACGAGGACACCCACATAATGCGCTCCTTCACGCTTGCAGAGATACTGAAATTCCTTGAAAACAACGGGCTGAAGATGGTGAACGTCTTTGCCAATTCATCAAGGGAGCCCTATAACGAGAATTCCAACAAGATGCTGGTAGTTTTCGAAAAGGAGAAGTAGCTACATCGTAGCCGGCTTCTCCACAGCCGACTGGCCGCCCAGATCAATCTTCCATTCGTCAAAAGTCTCCTTCCACCTGTTGTAAAGGTTCCTTGTTACATTGATGTCCCGGAAAAATTTTTCAGGATTCTCAAGAGCAAGGAAGAAGACCTCTTCCATTGTTGATACCGGGTGAAAGATCATCTCGTTGCGGACATATTCAGGTATCTTTTCAAGGTCCTTTTCGTTCTCCTTGGGAAGAATAACATGCTTCATTTCCGCCCTGTGAGCAGCCAGAACCTTCTCCTTGAGTCCGCCTATGGGAAGGACTTTACCTCTGAGTGTAATCTCACCGGTCATTGCAACGTCCCTGCGCACAGGTATTTTACTTAATAACGACGACATTACAACTGCCATGGTAATACCCGCTGAAGGTCCGTCCTTGGGGATTGCGCCTTCCGGTACATGGAGGTGCAGGTCATAATTCCTGATTATTTCTTCATCTATATTGAAAAACTGCTGGTTTGCTCTTACATAAGTGAACGCGGCCTGTGCAGATTCCTGCATAACCTCGCCGAGTTTACCTGTGAGTTTAAGGTCGCCCTTGCCCTTGATAAGCGAGGCTTCGATATTAAGTATTTCTCCGCCTACCTCGGTCCATGCAAGTCCGTTCGCAAGGCCAATTTCGCTCTTCTCCTCTTTAACTCCATACTTAAACCTGATCGGCCCGAGATACTTCTGAAGTACCGCGTCTGTGATGACCTTATGGAAATCAGGCTCGTTTTCAACAACTTCGCGTGCCACTTTTCTGCATACCTTGGCGATAACGCGCTCCAGGCTCCTTACACCGGCCTCGCGCGTGTAGTGCCTTATTGCGAAGAACATCGATTCTTCTGAGAATTCAATATTCACCGGCTGCAGCCCGTTCTCTTCTATCTGTTTGTTCAGGAGAAAGTCTATTGCGATTCTGAGCTTTTCAGGTTCAGTGTAGCTTGAAAGTTCTATGATCTCCATCCTGTCCTGCAGAGGCAGCGGTATATTATGCTGCACATTCGCAGTTGTGATGAACATTACATCCGAAAGGTTATATGTAACCTCCATGTAGTGGTCAATAAAGGCGTTGTTCTGCTCAGGATCCAGTACCTCGAGCAGGGCCGATGACGGGTCTCCCCTGAAGTCCATGGACATCTTGTCGATCTCGTCAAGTAGTATGACAGGATTTACGGTTCCGGCCTTCTTCATCATCTGTATTATTCTGCCCGGCAGCGCGCCGACATACGTGCGCCTGTGGCCGCGGATCTCCGCCTCGTCACGTACTCCGCCCAGCGACATCCTTACGAACTTCCTGTTAAGCGCACGCGCCACTGAACGTCCCAGCGATGTCTTGCCCACTCCGGGAGGCCCCACGAAACAGAGGATAGGGCCTTTGAGCTTCTTGGACAGCTTGTTCACTGCTATATACTCAATGATCCTCTCCTTGACCTCTTCGAGCCCGTAATGGTCAGTATTGAGAATATCAAACGCTTCATCAATCTTACGTATATCCTTGGTCTTTTTGTGCCATGGAACATCTCTGAGCCACTCTATGTAATTCCTTACAACAGCTGACTCAGCGGACATTGGAGGCATTTTTTCAAGGCGTTTCAGTTCCTGCAGCGACTTGGTCCTGGCCTCTTCGCTCATCTTTGCTGCTTCTATCGAATTCCTGAGCTCGGTTATCTCATCAACTTCACCTTCGCCCTGGCCGAGTTCCTTTTTAATAACTTTCATCTGCTCATTGAGATAGTATTCCTTCTGGGTCTTCTCCATCTGCTTGCGCACCTGGCCCTGGATCTTCTTCTCAATGTACATTACTTCGATTTCGCCATTTATCAGCTCGGCAAGACGCGCCACCCTTTCAGCCGGGTTGCCAAGATCAAGCAGCGACTGTTTGAATTCAATCCTCATCTCGATATGTGAAGCAACAACATCTGTAAGCTGTGAAATATCGTCAATGCTCTCCGCTGAAGTAAGCGCCTCTTTAGGCACCTTTTTATTGAGCTTTATGTACCTGTCAAAAGCCTCGAGCAGTGACGCTTTCAGCTGGTTCTTTTCGGTTTCAAGTTCAACCTGTCGTTCAACACGCTTTATTCCGACACTGACATGGTCTTCTCCTGAAACATAATCAGACACAAAGCATCGTGACACACCCTCAACAAGGACCTTTATTGTACCGTCGGGAAGCTTAAGCAGCTGAAGGATCTCGGCCACTGTGCCCACTTCATAAAGGTCATTCTGCTCAGGTGAAGGATTCTGCGCGTCCCTCTGTGTAAGGAGTACAATAAACCTGTCGCTCTTCATTGCCTTATCGAGCGCATTGACAGACTTCTCCCTCCCTACAAAAAGCGGAATCACCATATAAGGAAATACCACAACATCCCGTAGCGGGAGAAGCGGATATTTTTTGTCATAATCTATAGTTTTTGTAGCCATCTTTTCTCCTGGCCTCTTAAGCCGTTTTCTCTTTCTGCCTGTACGTGATTACAGGCTCGCCTGTTTTAAGCACCATCTCTTTATTTACCACAATCTTGCTGATATTGGTGCCCGAAGGGATCTCGTACATAAGGTCAAGCATCAGCTCTTCCATTACAGAACGCAGTCCCCTTGCGCCGGTCTTCCTTTCAAGGGCGATCCCTGCGATCTCCCTGATTGCATCATTCGTGAATTCAAGTTCGATATCCTCAAATGAAAATATCTTCTGGTACTGCCTTACGAGTGAATTCTTGGGTTCTGTGAGTATCCGGACCAGCGCCTCAAGGTCAAGGTTATGCAGGTGAGCGATCACGGGAACACGGCCGATAAACTCAGGTATGAGACCGAACCTGATAAAATCCTCCGGCGTGAGACTCTTTGACATCTCTGCACTGTTCATCTCCTTTGCCGGCCTGATATCAGCGCCGAAACCCAGGGACTTGCTCCCCATCCTTCCCTGGACAATTTTGTCAAGGCCGATAAACGCGCCGCCCAGAATGAAAAGTATATTCGTTGTATTGATTGAAATGAATTCCTGGTGCGGGTGCTTGCGTCCTCCCTGCGGGGGAACATTCGCGAGGGTTCCCTCAATGATCTTCAACAGGGCCTGCTGCACGCCCTCGCCGGAAACGTCCCTTGTAATAGAAGGATTTTCAGACTTCCTTGAAATCTTGTCGATCTCATCTATGTAGATTATACCTATTTCAGCCTTTTTGATGTCGCCGTCAGCATTCTGTATAAGCCGGAGGAGAATATTTTCAACATCCTCTCCCACGTATCCGGCCTCTGTAAGCGATGTAGCGTCAGCAATGGCAAACGGAACCTTCAGGAGACGCGCCAGTGTCTGGGCCAGGAGTGTTTTCCCTGAACCGCTGGGGCCTGCAAGAAGTATGTTGCTCTTCTCAAGTTCAACGTCATTTTTAGTAATGCTTTTATTTGAAAAAATCCTCTTGTAATGGTTATACACCGCAACCGCCAGGATTTTCTTTGCAGCGTCCTGCCCGATCACGTACTGATCAAGTATCTCGCTGATCTCCCGGGGTTTGGGCAGATCGCCAAAATTGCTTTCAATCGCGCTGTTTGCCTCATCTGCGATTATTTCATTACAGAGTTCAATGCATTCATCACATATATAAACGTCAGGGCCCGCAACGAGTTTCTTAACAACTTCCTGACTCTTTCCGCAGAACGAGCAGCTTAATGATGCACCCTGGTCTTTTTTCTTTGCAGCCATATATTCACCTATTTTTCTGTTCTTTCAATAACCTTGTCTATAAGTCCATATGTTACTGATTCCTGTGCAGACATGAAATAATCACGGTCCATGTCGGATTCTATATCTTTTACCGGTTTTCCTGTGTGGAAGGAATAAATCTCGTTAAGCCGGCCTTTCATCTTTATGACCTCCCTGGCATGGATCTCGATGTCAGACGCCTGGCCCTGGAAACCCGCAGAGGGCTGGTGGATCATAATCCTTGAATTGGGGAGCGCGGATCTTTTACCCTTTGCTCCTGCAGCAAGAAGAAGCGAACCCATTGATGCCGCCTGCCCCAGGCATATTGTGGCAACATCGGGCTTAATGTACTGCATTGTATCATAAATAGCCATTCCCGCAGTAACCACACCGCCCGGAGAATTAATATAAAGAAATATATCCTTTTCCGGATCATCAGCTTCAAGAAAAAGCAACTGCGCGATTACAAGACTGGAAATATGGTCATCTATTGCTTCGCCGAGAAAAATTATTCTATCCTTAAGCAGCCTGGAGTATATGTCGTAAGAACGCTCCCCCCTGCTGGTCTGTTCAACTACTATTGGTACAAGACTCATTTTATCATCTCCTCTTTATAAATTAATACGTTGTTGAGGCCGGAATAATGAAAAGAAAACTGAAAAAAATTTCTTTTTTCAGCATAAAATAACCCTGCATCCACAATACAGAGCTATTTTCTCTTCAAAAGATTATTCATGATTTATCAGTAATATTATCGGTCTGTAAGTTAAATATTTTTTAACTAAAATAAGCGCCTTGTTGCGAAACTTCGTTCCTTCACAGGAAAACCCTGCAGCGGCATTTAAGGAATTTCACCCGTCACACCGCAGTTAAAGAATTAATTCACAAAAAACAATATGCCGGACTGCACTGCATGAACAAAATCCGGCATGTATATACTTTAAAACAGGTCAGTATTCAGTTACATCCTGTTTTTAACAAAATCATCAAGCGTAACAGCGCCCAGCTTGTTGATTTTTGCATTTTCATATATAAAATCGAGGGCCATTTCAAGGAGTATATCCTGCTCCACATTGGACCTGGTATTGTTCTCTTCCATCATTTTGTAAAGTTCTTCAGCAGGCCTCTGCATGGATTTTGCCAGGTTTTCAACAACTTCTTTAAATTTATCGTCAGAAACCTTCATATCCTCTTTTTTTACAACCTCCGACAGAAGGAGCGTGTTCCTGATAGACTTGACCGCATCCTCCTTCAGCTTGCCCCTGTACTCCTCGGGATCAATACCCAGGAGTGACGCGAACTGGTCCAGGCTCTCCGCGTGGTACCCTATGCGTTGTTGTGTCTTCTGGAATATTGAATACATCTCGTTCATCATCATCGTTTCAGGTATGTCGAATGTGCACTTGTCGGCTATTTTAAGGATAAGCTCGTTCTTGGACTCATTTTTAATCTTGTCGCCCACAAATTTCTCAAGATAGCTGCGCGTTTTTGTTTTCATGTCATCAGTAGATTCATAACCGCTCTTTACTGCAAATTCATCATTAAATTCGGGGAGTGTTACAGTGCTGATCTCGGTTACAACTGCCAGGTAGGTAATCGCCTTTCCCGCGAAATCGCTGATGTAGTAATCAGCAGGATAATTTATTATAATTTCCTTCTCGACACCGGTTTTAAGGCCAAGGAGATGTTTATCAAGGGTGTATTCATCCCTGCTCTTGCCGACAACAATCGAATAATCCCTGAACTCGACAGTGTCGATCATATCTTTTTCAACATCATCAATGCGCTTCAGTTTAAAACGTATAAGGTTGCCTTTACCGACCACCGCATCGGCGTTCTCAATCTTTTCTATCACTGCTGTTTTTTCACGGACTGTGTCGATCTCGTTCACAACGTCCTGGTCAGTAACGCTGCAGGACTTTTCGTCAGCGGAAATTCCTTTATAATCAGCAAGCTCAACAGAGGGCATTACTTCAAGTCGTGCCGTGAACCTGAATGGTTCGTCCCTTTTTATTGCTGCGTATTCAATTCTCGGTTCCGAGACTGGTGCAAGCTCCTTCTGCTCAACGGCCTCAAAAAGCGCGCTTTTAGCGAGATTTTCAGCGACATCAGTCCCTGCGTGTTCGCTGTATTTTGATTCGATGATCGGGAGCGGCGCCTTGCCCGGTCTGAAACCGTCGATTTTTGCGTTCTTCTGGATCTTGTTAAAAACAGCCTTGTATTCCAGTTCAACCTTCTCAACAGGGACCTCTATTTCAAGTTCCATAACGGCGTTTTCAAGTTTTTTCTCGCTTAAAATATTCAATTTATCTACCTCATCACTATCCTGAAAATAATCAGTAATATTTGACTTGTCTCGAAACTGCGTCCCGCACTCGCCGGCAAGCCCCTGCAGGGCTTTTTCAAGGGGCTATGCCCCTTATACCCCGTTTAAAAATCAAATTCGCAACAAACTGTTAAGGTTATATATCATACTCCGTATTCACCATTTAAAACCGTTAATTATCAGTTCAGCGATTAAATCCCCGGTAAAGGAAATGTAGTTTTCTCCCGGGAACAGATGCAGATATATAAAACTATAAGTCTATAACTATAAATTCTGAACGGAGATAGGCGTCAAACATTTTTTCAAAGCACCGCTTTACATTACAGGTCGGAATTTTACAGTGAAGTTGTATGAATTGCAGGTTAATGCAGAGTTATAATGAAGGGAAATATCTGCTCAGATTCGGAAATCTATACAGTCTATTCAAACTGAAAGTAGCCCTCAAGGCCCGCCACCTCAAGAGACCTGTAAACATATTCATTATAGTTTACCAGGCGGATTGTCCTCCTCTCAACAAAGAGTCCGGACTTGATCCTTAAAAGACATGAAAGAAAAACCGAATTGAGTGTTGTGATATTCTTCATATCCAGCACAAGATCTCTCTTATCAGTTTTGATAAACCGGTCAATATTCTCTTCGAAAAACCTGAGATTACTCATTATCTCGTCAGAAGAGAGAATATACACCCGGGAATCTTCATTTTCGATGATTTCAAACATATCCGCCCCTTGTGATACATCAGGAAATTATAAAAAAAGCAAAACATCCGCAGACTGGTCTGACTTTTACCATAAAAATTCAGTTTACTATAGAAAGGCATTTTACTAAAAAGCCCGGCAGTTTAGAAGAAATAGTATTGCACCGGGCATCTTCTATGTAATAAGTATAACACGTGCTTTATTTTATTCAAGCACAAAAAAAGTGTTTTATTATTGATTATAAAATATTACGCCTCAAAATCATCAAAATAAGTTCATGCACAACTTCACAAGGAGTCTGATAATGAAAAGAAGGATAGCTGCCTATCTGCTTGCGTTCATAACACTACTGCTTCTCCCTGTTCTTGTAACAGTATCACTGGGATTTGCGATGGCACTTAATGAAAACTTCCACATATCCGTGGTTAAAAATCTTAATATTGTCGAGACGATCATAAAGTTTAAAAACTACCAGATGGAGAATGAAATCAGGCATGAAATTGAAAAAAAAACCGGAATCGGCCAGTTCAAGCCCGAATATGACAGGATTAAGGCCGAATACGAAAAAAATCTGCAGACATTTAACGCCCTTAATAAAACCAGAGAATATGACAGCCTGGAAAAGGAGATAGATGAACTGGATGATACAGACTGGGAGGATGCACCTGACACCTTCAGAAATAAAGAGGAATGGAAAGCCTATAAAAAAAAGAAAACAGCTGAACTTGAAGCAAAACAGGACTCTATAGAAACATACAGGGACACAAGCAGCGAGCTGCTCGGTGTCGCCGAATCCGGGATGAAAAAATCACGTGATGCCTTTGAGGATGCGGACGACCTGATGAAAGACAAAGAGGAGGAGGCCCGGGATATACTTGAAGACCGCAGCAGCGATTTCATGAACGAAATAGTATCCGACATGTCGAAAGTCGGCCACGACCTGTCCACTGCGGTCAATGAACTGTTTATCGAGGTTGAAATTCGTAAAATAATAAGGACTTACCTCGCCTTCTTCACAGACTATTTTCAGCAGAAAAAAACCGGCGGTATATACGAATCAAATCTGAATATAGAGTCCGGTGAAATCGGCAGCACGAAGAAAGTTGTACTTCCGCCATTTGAACTGAGTTTTAATGTCAAAACAGATGAAAACGGTATTATTAAAGAGAAAAACATATTCAGCGGTCTATGCGTTGAAATGATCAATGCAACCCCGGGACTTAAAAGTCCATGGGTACTTACAAAAATATTCAGCATGGCTGATTCATGGCTTGCCGAAAAAGCTGCCGGGAGCATACTCAAAGGTCTCCCCGTGAGGTACAGTGACGGCGTACTGAAATCTCAGGGTCCGGTTATCCTTTCAGGTGAAAGGGCGCAGATGGCGGAATATCTTATGATTGCAATGACAGCGGGAAGATTCTTCATATTCATCGGCCCGGTTATCGCGGTTATGCTTGTACTCATGGTTTTTGCAGCAGCACCTGACAGGAGGTCAAAATGGAAAATTGCAGGTCTTTCCATTGAAATTCCATCAGCGCTCATGTCTGCCCTGGGTATTGCCGGGATTATTGTTTCAGCATTTCCGGGCTACTTCTTCAGTATCCCGGTAGATGATCCTGCGGTAAGAGGATTCTTTGAACAGGGAATTTTCAGTACAGGCCTGCATTTCTTTATCCCGGTAACACTGCTCTTTTTTATACTTTCTGTGACCGGGGGATTTATGCGTAAAAGGGGAAATAAAATCTAATTGACTCAATCATATACCGGAGTGATTTTGTTCTCGTAATAAGAACGCGGCAGGTCATCCCGGTATCATCGTGCGGTCGCCCTGAACGCATAGAAGAAATACCCCCGGTGTATAAACCGGAATAACAAAAATTCAACTAACCATTATTACGGAGAAACGAATGGAAGATAATATTGTATGGCTCGACTTTGAGCTTGTAAGAAATTTCATGAAGGACATATTTATAAAAATTGGGGTACCTGCAGAGGATGCAGCAATCAGCGCTGACGTACTCATTGAATCTGACAAGCGCGGCATAGATTCGCACGGCCTTAACAGGATGAAGCCCATATACTACGATAGAATAAAGGAAGGGATACAGCTTCCCGTTACAAACTTCGAGGTGGTAAAAGAAGGCCCCGCGACAGCAGTGGTTGACGGCCATAACGGCATGGGGCATGTTATCGCAAAGAAGTCCATGCAGATGGCAATAGACAAGGCAGCGAAGTTCGGGCTGGGTATGGTTGCGGTGCGTAATTCAACGCACTATGGCATTGCGGGATACTACGGTCTAATGGCCGCACAGAAAGGAATGATCGGGATTACCGGTACAAACGCAAGGCCGTCAATAGCACCGACATTCGGCATAGAGAACATGCTCGGCACAAACCCGCTTGTTTTCGGCATACCCACGGACGAGGAGTTCCCCTTTGTTCTGGACTGCGCCACATCGGTCAGCCAGCGCGGCAAGATCGAGGTCTACGCGCGCACTGGCAAGCCCATGCCGCAGGGATGGGTCATTGACCAGCAGGGCAACTCGACCACCGACCCAATAGACGCGCTGAAAGACCTGATCGCAGGCACAGCGGCACTTACACCGCTTGGGGGAATCGGCGAAGATGGCGCCGGCTACAAGGGTTACGGCTATGCAACTGTTGTCGAGATTCTATCCGCAGCTCTCCAGGGAGGCAGCTACCTCAAGATGCTCACAGGATTCCAGGACGGTAAAAAAGTACCGTACAGTCTTGGCCACTTCTTCATGGCAATTGACATTTCACATTTCATTGAAGTTGATGAATTTAAAAAGATAACCGGTGACATCCTGCGCCAGCTTCGCAACTCGAAAAAGATGCCGGGAGCTGAAAGGATCTACACTGCAGGTGAAAAGGAATACCTCGTGTGGCTTGAAAGGAAAGGAAAAGGGGTACCCGCAGGCGAGGAACTCCAGGCGGAAATGATTACCATGCGCAACGAAACCGGCCTGTCACAGTACAGGTTTCCGTTTGAGAAATAGCGATTTGATTAACCTTTTTGTCATTCCGGCCTTTGTGCCGGAATCTTAATGATATAGCAGGTATATCAACAAACTTTAAGAGTCATAAAGATTCCGGTAATCCACTCCGTGAAAACCGGAATGACAGGTAATCCTATGGATAAAACAGACATCATCATAATTGGCGCCGGGGTCGCGGGACTTGCCGCAGCATACAACCTCTCTGCAAAATACAGAAACATTATTGTTCTGGAGAAAGAGGATACTTTCGGCAGGCATACAAGCAGCAGGAACAGCGAGACAATCCACTCAGGAATCTACTATCCGCAGAACACGCTAAAGGCCAGGCTATGCCTGCGCGGCAATGAACTTCTATACAGTTTCATGAAACAGCAGGACGTCTCGCATATAAACTGCGGGAAGTACATAATTGCGACATCGAAGGATGAAATCCCTGAAATAGAAAAACTTAAAATCAACGGCGAATTAAACGGGGTACCCGGTCTTCGCCTTGTTACGGGTGCCGAAATCAGTTCAGTTGAACAGGATGTCAATGCACTTACGGGAGTCCATGTACCATCTGCGGGTGTAATGAACTCATATGAGCTGATGAAACGGTTTGAAGGAATCGCGAAGGAGAACGGCGTACTCTTTGCGTACAGGACCGGCGTAACCGCTGTTGTCCGGGCCGGCGATGGTTATACCATACATACGGATAACGGCGATGACATCTCCGCAGGTATTGTGATCAACTGTGCGGGTCTGTTTTCGGACAAAATTGCAGCCTCTGCGGGTATTGACATTGACGCAGCCGGTTACAGGCTTAAATACTGCAAGGGTGAGTATTATAAATCCGAAAATACCGGCCGCATGAAATCCCTGGTCTACCCCGTACCTTCGCCGGACGGGAAGTCCCTGGGGATACACACCCGGATGTTCACAGACGGATCTGTTATATTCGGTCCGAACGCATATTACATGGATAAGAATGAAGTTGATTATTCTCTGAACAATGACAGGCGCGACGAGTTTATGAATTCAGTTCCCCTGTTCATGAAACGCGATGTAAGCGATATGTCGGTATGCGACTGCGGGATAAGGCCCAAGCTGCAGGGAGCCGGCGGGAAGTTCAGGGACTTTGTCATACGGGATGAGGGGGACAGGGGGCTTCCGGGACTGATAAACTGTATTGGGATTGAGTCACCGGGACTCACATCGTCCCTTGCTATCGCGGAGTTTATTTCGGGGATGGTTTAGACGGTCTGCTGTTTTGTTAAATAAATTTCTCAACTGAAACACCAAATACCGCTGCAAGTGTTTTTGCCACGTCGATATTTATCTTTCTGCTGCCATTTTCCATATTGGAAATATGCTGTCGCGGAATACCTCCGAGTTTTTCTCCTAACTGCGCCTGTGTCATCCCCCTTGATAACCTGCATGCTTTCATTGCACGTGCCGGGGTCATATTTTTTATGGTTGTTTTATACCATTCAGTTTCATCAGCAATGACATACTCATCATCAGTCTCTATTTTCACTTTATTACCATATTCTTTTTTTACGGCATTAATTATAGATTCTGGAATATCACCTGTAATATCAATTTTAATATGGGGCGTTTTCACGTGAACCTGCATAATAGACCTCGATTAATATTGTACCCTTTTCATGTTTCCAACATGCTACCCATTTATACGAAAGATGGCAATGATACTTACCCTGACCAAGGCTGCTGAAATGCGACCAGTCCTTCAAAACCGGTCCTTTATTTTTTAAGTCATCAATCAATAATGCCATCATGTCTTTTGATACAGATGGCATTGTCTCAATGTTTTTCTGTGACCGTTTATTTATCAGAACAGTAAACATTATTAAGAATGTAACCCTAAACGGTTACATTGTCAAATATTTTTTTATCCACAGCACTACCTCAGCTTATCCCGGAACTCCTCAAGTTTAACGAACCTGTAACCTTCACTTTTAAGTCTCGGGATAACCTTTTTCAGTGCCGGGTAAAGATTACTCTTCGGCTGGTTCATGTGACCTATTATTATAACACCGTTCTTCGCGCCCTTTATTATTCTGCGTTCTATCCTCTCCGCAGAGAAACCAGCGGCATCACCCGAGATTATTGTAAAATTAACCGGGATATGACCTGCATCGCTGCATACCTTAACCGCAACGTCATCGTAGTAAGCGGTGCCCGACCTGTAATACTTAGTTACCCGCCCCGTGAGATCGAATATTTTTTTTGCATTGAGCGCTACTTCATCATAGGCATCGGCAGGGGTCTTTGTGCCGCGCCTGCCGTAGATCTTTGCCCCGTTCACCGACGCGGGCTTGTGACGGAGACCGTGGTTTTCAATTTCAAAAAGCGGGTCAGCTGCAAGTTCTTTTGCAAGTCCCGGGTTATCATCGATCCATAGTCCGCACAGGAAGAGCGTTGCCGGTATATTATTGCTTCGAAGAAATTCAACCAGTTCCCTGTCGTACCCGTTACCCTTTCTGCCGCCGCACGCATCGAGAGTAATCGCAATAACCTTCTCAGTTGTATCGATGCGCCGCACCACACCAGCTGTCCACATTGAGAAGACCCCCGGTTTGATCCCCTCGTATTTTGCCGCGGCAGCATCCCTTTTCCTGGCGTATGCCGCGTCAGGATGCGCCCTGTCCGCAACCGCATTAACAGACAACATTCCCGACACAATTGCACAGATGATCGTATTATTAATAAATTTCATCAGACGGCTCCTTTCAGGCTTTTCATGATTCAGCCTGATACTGTGCAAGTCTACAAAAATCCTGACCTTAACGGTAAATTTGTTATACAGCACGAATCCTGTTACCCCTGCGTAAAATGTTACCGGCGATTTCAAGAGAAGTAACAGCCCTGCTTATTTCACCGGCAGGTACTGAATTGATCCTTGCTATCTCATCAATGTCAGCCCATGCGTTCAATGCAGCCTGCATCACGATCTTCTCGGTCCCATTGAATGTTACCCCGGATTCCATACTAACCTTCAGCTGAACATTTTCGCCCCTGTCATTCTGCTCATTTTCTCCCGCGGAATAGAGCGGATCGATATCGCATAGAAACTCTTCAAGTCCTGAAATAATCTGCGCACCCTGCTTTATCAGGCTGTGACATCCGCTATAGGTTTCATCAAATGCATTACCGGGACAGACATAGAGGTCACGGTTCTGTTCAAGCGCGTACTTTGCAGTGATCATTGCCCCGCTTTTTAATGGAGCCTGCGTGATTATAAGTGCTTCAGAAATTCCGCTTATGATCCTGTTTCTCCTGACAAAAACCCATGGTTCGCCCGATCTTACGCCCGGGGGAAGTTCGCTTATTACTGCTGATCCCGGTGTATCAAGTATCCGTTCATAAACATCCCTGTTTGCCCTTGGCGTGATAACATCGATACCCTGGGGCAGCACTGCTAATGTACTGCCGCCTGCAGCGAGCGCTCCAAGATGAGCGTTGCGGTCAACACCAAGAGCAAGTCCGCTTGTCACGGTGATTTTCCGGGATACCAGGGAAGAGGCAATCCTCCGTGTAATCTCCTCGGATACGGAGTTTGACCCCCTTGTGCCCACTATCGATATATGCCTTCCCCGGGTAAGTTCTCCCCTGCAGTAGAGGACTAAAGGCGGCATATGAATCTCACGCAGCAATATCGGGTACGAATCGTCCCAGGCCGTCACTATGTGTACACCGGATGATTCACAGACGCGTATGATTGCCCCTGCAGCAGATACGGGGTCTCCACCATAGAGTTTAACAAGGTGTTCCTGGACTTTATGCTCACCGTGACTTATTGCATCCATAAGCTCACCTATAAAAACTCCGCTGTTGTACACAATCCCGGCAGCACCAGGGGACGATATTACCGAGAGCATCACAGAATTGAATATCTCTTCATTCATTATTTTTTACCAGTTCAACGTGAGTATATGCGGTTCTTCAAAAACTGCGGTATGAAAAATACCGGCTTAAGCTGCAGCATATCCCGCACAAATGTTATACGTTCTGAAACAACAACCGGTAAAAATTTTTTTTATCATGCAGCTTTTTTTTACTGATTTTATCCATGTATCGTGATTTAGTTTATGAATAGCCCTTTAGCCGGCTTTAATTATCAATTACTGATGACAGAATCCTGATTTTTCAGTATTATGGTTTATTGACGGGTGATTAATAATGGCAGATCAGAAACTAAATGATATAATAAAACTCAGTTCAGAGATAAATACAGTCCGGGACCTGGATATACTGCAGGAACGCATACTGTATGAAACAAGAAAAATTGCCGATGCAGATGCCGGCACCATATACATACGGCACCAGGATAACCTTGTGTTCACACACGCGCAGAACGACACACTGAGCAGCAGGCTACCCGAGGGTAAAAAACTTATTTATTCCAGCTTCCAGCTCCCTATAACAGGGAAGTCCATTACGGGGTACGCAGCCATGGCGGGTGAAACCCTTATGGACGATGATGTTTATTCAATACAGGGCAAGCCCTATTCATTCGAAAGTCATACGACGAGAAGGCCGGGTACAGGACTGAATCGATGATGAGCATACCGCACAAGAACGAAAGGAACGACATACCGGGCGTCATGCAGATAATAAACACACGCGACTGCAGCGGTCAGATAATCTCTTTTAATGACAATGACATGCTCTATGTGAATCACTTTGCGGGAATGACAGGCATGATCATACAGAAGGCGCAGATGCGCGATCCCAAGGAGACGGGCGCACACGTTAACCGCGTAGCATCATATTCAGTAGAGATTTATGAGCTTTGGGCAAAACATAAAGGTCTGCCGGACAGGGAGATAAGGGACCTGTCCGGAAAAAAATTCGACCCTGACCTTGTAGATGTCTTTTTTGAATGCCTGGACTTGATAAAATTCATACGATAAAAATACCCGGAGACAGAAGAATGATCGCTGACAAATATGAACTTGAAAAATACCTGGGCGAAAATCCCTGGCCCCTTGCATTTTCCCAGGAGAGACAGGTAGAATATATCTATAAATTCCACACAGAACTGTCACGTGAGGAGATATGGAAATTCCTTTCGGACACGTCGGAATTAAACCGTAGCCTGGGACTTAAAAAAATATCTTTTACAGAAAGGGATGGAAAACTGTACGGCACAGGCAGCCCGGGGTGGTACAGGGCCGAGTGGGAGGAGGTCCCCTGGCAGTGGGAGTACCCATCAGACATAAAAATGTCAAGGATCTACAGCAGGGGAATTGCGTCATATGTAAGGATACACTACTTTATACGGAAACCTGCCGGGTCAGGAAATGATATCTGCATGTACTTCGGATGGGTTCCTTCGGGATTTACAGGAAGGATCCTGCTGAAACTTTCGATAAGGCGTTTTGAAAAAAAGTTCAGGTCAGTGATCGAAAACCTGAAACCCGAAATTGAAGAAAAGCCCTTCTTCTACCTGAACCCGCAGATTGCTGAACCTAAAGCCGGCATGAACAAAAAGGACTCACCGGTTGACGAAGGAAAACTTGACCGTTTAAAACAGGATATAATAAATTCCGGTTCCCCTGCACCGGCTACAGAGGCCCTGGTTAATTTTATCAGGAACGCGCCCGATGACCAGCTCTACAGGATCAGGCCCTTTGAACTTGCAGGAAAGTTTAACACAGGGAGGGATGATCTGCTTAAGACCATGCTGCACGCATGCCTGGGCGGACTGCTCAACATGTCGTGGGATGTAATATGCCCGCATTGCCGCGGTGTACGAGAAAGGCACGCCCTGCTGCGGGAAATCGGCAAAACCGCGTCATGTGAAATCTGCGATATAGTATTCTCTCCCGGCTCCCTCAACATGATCGAGATAATATTCACCATTAATCCCGAAATCAGGAAAGTTGAAAGAGTATTATACTGCAGTGCTGAACCTGCAAAGAAGCCCCATATAGTTCTACAGAAGCACCTTCAACCGGGCGGCAACTACCTCTTTATACTTCCGCAGTACGAAAAGCGCCTCAGGTTCCGCGTACATGGAAAAAAATACTACGGCCTGCTGGACCTGAAAAAGAATGCTCCGCTCCGAAACCTCTACTGGGACGACATAAGCAGCAGCACAATAATAGAAACAGCACCGGGATCAACGGTTTTCCTTAGCAATACTGAAAAATCTCCCGCCGGTTATGTCATTGAACACAGCGAAGATGACGCGAATGCCCTCCGGCCGTCGGATTTATTCAGTTACCAGGAGTTCCGGGACCTCTACTCTTCAGAGGCTGTGGCCGCTGACCTGGCGATAGACATAGGTGTCCAGAACATCATGCTTGTTGACGTGGCAGGTTCAACAGGTTTCTACGGTGACACGGGAGACAGCCGCGCCTTCCTTACAATGAAGCAATATTTTTTACAGGTCCACGACATCGCAATGGAATACCGCGGCGCAATAGTGAAGACACTTGGTGACGGTGTGATGCTTGTATTTGACAAACCAATGAACGCTGTCAGGGCAGGTATCAGGATACTGAAAAATTTCAGCGGCGACGGTGACTTCCCGTTCACTGTAAGGGTATCCATTCACAGGGGTCAATGTCTTGCTGTAAACCTTGACAGTGCCATTGACTGCTTCGGCCAGGCAGTGAACGTTGCTGCAAAGCTGCAGAACTTTACAGGTTCAGGCGAAATGACCCTGTCGGAATCCTTTGCATCTGAACATACGGTTGACAGGTACCTGAACGAAAAAGGATACACGAAAAATTTTACGGAAGCACGGATCACTGGAGCCGGGAGTATAGGGTACCTGAAGATTAAGGTGAAGAGGTGAATATATAACGAAGCAAAAAAACGCGCCGTTTCCGGCGCGTTTTCCATGAAGTAGCATACACTTCCGGAAAATCAGGGATTCTGCTTATAAACATCTACGAGGCTGTAAACCTCATCATTAAGCACTTTTTCAAACTGCTCCCTGTCAGGAACAGGGCGTTTAATCATTTTCATTATCTTTTCAAGCTGCGCTTCTGAATTAAGCGGTTTGCCGTAAAGCTCCACTGCAAATGCAGAGAAGTCCCTTACAAAAAGATCGAACATCTGGTTCATAACCGCGTCGCTGATCTTCTCAATCTTCGCACTTTCTATGATAAGGTGTCCATAGGCAACCATTGTAAAAAGCTCACCTACTGCAAGGAGGTAATCGAACTCCATCATCTGCTTCATGAGGTCCTGGCCTGAGACCATGAGGTACTCCTTGTACGCCTGGATCTGCTCCATGAAAACTTTCACATTGGGCAGGTGTGCAAGACTGCTGTACACCGGGTTGAAGTCATGAAATTTTGTTTTGGCATATGCCTTGGTCGGTCCCTGCCTGAACATGAAGTCGTCGTTCCTGTTGTCAGTGATCCTTCCGATCTCCTCGAACTGGCCGGGCATGAACATGTAGCTGGGAATAAGTTTAGCGATCAGGGCCATGTTCACATGACGTGTACCTTCCAGCTTAGGGAAACCCCTGAGCTCTGCAACAGCCTGTTCAAAGTACATGTCCTTTTCAAAGCCCCTTGCAGCAATAATATCAAAAAGGTGCTCATGAACTGTCTCCCCCTGGATAGCGACCTTCATTTTCATAATCGGGTTGAAGAGCAGGTAACGCTTGTCGTTCTCATTTGCAATCCTCATGTAGTCTGTAGCACGAAGGCCAAAGAGCTTCATGCCCATTATCCTGAGCCATGCATCAGAGAAAAGCCTCTTGACATGCGCGAATTCTGTCACCCTCTGTCCGTAAAGCTCCCTGTGGTACGCGTGGTTCAGGGATTCGTATAGTGAGTGTGTACAAATTCCTGTCGCTCCTGATCCGATGTTGAACTTGCATATATTGATCGTGTTAAGCATATCGTCCCATGCCTTGGGACCTCGTGAAAGAATATCGGCTTCGGTAATGGGATAATCATGAAGAGCGAACTCGGCAACATACTGCTGGTTGGCATCAATAACATTCTTAACGCACTCATAATTCGGGTGAGCTGAATCCACGGCAAAGAATACATACTCGCCGGTATCAGCGATCTTTCCGAAAACAGTTACCGTTGATGCCACGTTACCGTTTCCTATATAATACTTGCTGCCGTTTGCGACATATGTTCCGTCACCTTTGGGGTAGAGCTTCATCTCGGATGAATATATATCCGCGCCATGCTCTTTCTCAGAAAGACCGAACGCGCAGAATGCGTTCTTTTTAAGTTTTTCTGCTGCCCTCTGTTTGGCCTCTTCGTTGTCTCCAAGAAGAACAGGGTCAAGTCCAAGGGTCGACACGTGGTATGTATACCAGTATGCCGCGCCGTAAAATCCGCATATCTCGGAGAATTCATAGTTTCTATATGTGCTGTAGTACTGGTTGGGGTCAGAGCCGTAACCTTTGGGAAGGAAGATTGTTTCAAATATCCCCTCTTCGGTTACAAATTTCTGCCAGTCTTCGCACCACTCCCTGTTATGATATGCTTCTTTCTGTTTAGCAAGTCCCTTTTTTTCAAACCATTCAATGGTTTTAAGCATGATCTCCTTTGACCGTGCATCGGGATAATTTCTGTCTCTGTAAATTTTGGGATTAAGTAGTATGTTCATTTTATACTCCTTCGGATAACGTGGATTCCGTGAAACCAGAATCTGTTTATTGAATATATGAATTATTCAATAAACTTTGTAAACAAAATGGAACGACGTTCTTTTGTGTCAACAGAATTTACTATTATAAATTTAATTTGGGGAAAAAACAACAGTGTTTATTCCTAAATTGCTGTACAGAAAAAGCCATGGACTTAAACATTGAAAACGCTGAACAATTTGAGACTATTCACCATTAAAATAATACAAGTTGAGAAATTTGCTCAGAAAAATTGAGTTCAGATGAGGAACTTGTTCTATAAAAATACCGCTATTCGCTTGTAATTTGACAAAAATGTAATATTATAAGTAATATATAAGCTCTATTTGAGACAATTTCAGGTAAGGAGATATCCAGGGTTTAACATTTTGTATGCAGAAATACTCCCGGTGCAGTAATAACTATGACTAAAAAGGCAGCAATTAATAAATTTTTCAATTCAATGGGATTCAAAATTCTCGCCGCTTATGTGCTGCTTTCACTTATTAATCTATCTTTTATTGTTTCTATAATTTTTGAAAACCAGGCTGATCTGATAAGCCGGAATACCAAGCTTGAATCCGAAAAGCAGCTGGCAGAATTAATCGGTTCAATAAAGAAGTTTTCCATTGAAACAAAAAAGGGATCGTTATTCACCCGGGGTAAGACCGGTGAATTTCTGAAACAGACACTGGATTTATTAAGCATCCACTCCAGCAATTATTTTGTATTCAGTGAAAAAGGTTCAATCCTGATAAGGTCATCTGACAGGATTGAACCCCCTGACACATATCTTAAAGACGGCCTTCGCTCGTTAACGGCAATGACCTTCTCCGGGAAAGAATACTATCTGCGGATAGATGAGCAGAAAAGACTCATGTACTGCTACATTCCGCTGAGCGGGTTCCAGCTCGGGGATTCGATCCTTCTCCTTGAGAAAGAGATAAATGGTATGAATGAATCCCTGAAGCATCTTTATTCCCAGGTACTTTACGTAATTCTCATAGTCATTTTCTTTCATACAGTTTTCGCGTTACTCCTCTTCCGTTATATCATTAAACCTGTTTACCTTTTAATAAACGGCGCAGAAAGTTTATCGGAAGGAAAGCTGCACACGCGCATTCACCTACCCGGCAGGAATGATGAATTTGCCTCGCTTGCCCATACATTCAACCGCATGGCTGAATCGATGCACAGCAATGTTCAAAATCTTTCAGGCGAAATCACCAGTGCCAGGGAGATCATTAAAAAATCTGAAAAAAAGACAACGCGTGATGATCTTACCGGACTTTTTAACCGCCAGTACCTCATGGAGCGTCTTGACGAAGAGACTAAAAGAACAAAAGTAAACAATTCCGCCACGGCCCTGATGCTCATAGAGCTTGATAATTTCAAGGAGATAACCAGTATATACGGCCACCAGACTGAAAATATTATAATCGCTGAAAGTGCAAAAAAAATAAACCGCTCGTTAGCAGCCGGCGAAATCGCCTCACGTTACGACGACGAGATGTTCGCCGTATTAGCGCCGGGCATAACAGCTCCGCTGATGCTGGAGACAGCGGAAATTATCAGGCGCACGATTTCTGAATCCAACATTATTACGGCTGACGGAGAATTCAGGGTTACAGTAAGTATCGGGGCAGCCGATACCTCAGGCAGCCGGGATTTAAGGGAGCTTGCAGAGGAAGCAATTAAAAAGGCACGGGAAAACGGAAGAAACAGAGTGGAGATTATTTCGTAGAGCACTGACATGAAAAAGTATTCAATCATAGCATTGATTTTAACAAGCCTGCTGGTTACCGCATACCTCGTATTCATCAATAAAATCAACATATCAATCAGGTTAAGCGAACTCGCGGCAAGCCTGCAGGAGCTTGATAAAAATGAAAGTAACATTGACCATATAGGCCTTATCGCAACATATGAAATAAATAAAAAAATCTACGAAAACCGCATCCAGCAGGAGGAGGCTGACACGCTTGAGCAGGTTGTCGACTCTCTTGTCGTCAAAGAAAAAAATTACCCATCGGCAATACAGACTCAGTATGGTTTTTTATCCTTACCGGGCATATGGATAATCAATTTCAACAGGAAAATACTCGGCAAAAATCCGCTGTATTACAAGGCTGATACAGGCAGCACATCTCCTGACCTTGATATGGCTTATTATTATGAAAGAAACTATTTATTTGAACATGCCATCAAGCGCTACGAAAAGGCGCTTGAAGAGAGGACTCTCAGCAGTACATTCAGGGCAAGCATCCTGCTTCACCAGGGTTACTGCTATGCTCTTGCGGGAATAAATGACAAAGCCCGGGCAAATTACCTGGCAATAATGGAAAAATTCCCCCAGGAAAGCAGCGCAATAACAGCGGCTATCCTGCTGAAATACCTTGAAGGGTTCCAGCTTGCACGGGACCGGATACTGGGTAGTGATGCCGATCCGCTCACCATGAGCCAGGACCTGATGAACCTGCTTGCGTACAAGCAGGCCATGCAGATCTTAAAGGAAGCGGAAAAAAAAGCCTCCCCTGATGATCTGCCAAGGATAAAGTATTTCATGGCAAGATGTTATACAGGTATGGGCCAGCCGGATAAGGCAATCGAGAGTCACCTGGAGGTTATTACCCGCTCGCCATCATCAGACTACGCCAGGGATTCCAACCGGAAGATCCTCCTGATTGGTACAAGAAGCGGGGATAAAAAAATCATAGCCATAGCAAAAAAAGTCAATACCAGGCTTAAAGACCCGGTTTTTGACCAGATGGTTATTGAACAGGAAAAGACAGGGAATACAGAAGAATTAACCGGAGTTGTAAAAATCGATCTCCCTCAAAAAATGATAGATGATGTGGATAAATACACGAAGACAGTTGAGGATAAACCCGCCGCGCAAAGAGAACTGGTCATACTTACAAGTGACGGTAACACTTTCAAGGGAATCCTTGTAAAAGAGACATCAGCAGAAGTCGTGCTCGAAACATCAATCGGGACCATTACCGTAAAGAGAGAGAAAATCACCCGCATAACAGGGAAGGAATAGTATCCTTATGCCAGCCAGGATCCTGCTTGCACTTATACTCACCATATTCCCGTTCACAACGCTCTTTGCTGATATTATTATTACCATTGATGACATGGTCCTCAACGGCAAGATACTTGAAGAGAATAAAAAAACAGTTACATTCGGCAACTACCATGGAATCTTCATCATAGACCTTGACAAAATCAAGGAGATATACAGGACCGGCAGTTATGAAGATGATTTAAAAATACTCAGCGACAAGGGCAGAGTGGTCAATAAGGATGAAGTCAGAACCAACTACGATTCGGGACTAAAAAAGATCCGGGAATTTGAAATCGAGGAAGATGGCCGGGAACCTTTTACTTACTTTAACCTTGCAATCGCGCCGTATATTATTTTTAATTTGGGAAAACTTGGTACGATCCTCCCCTGCAGTTACGGTGTTTCATTAACTGCCTGTATTCCGGTCAGTAACTTCGAGTTCGCAAAAAAAATATTTCTTTCAGGTGTCAGTATCGAGGCCGGGTACTTTTATTCAGAGAAAGGAGAACGGGGTGTGACCGGGTACCGTGCATCAGCAGGACCGCAGTGGCAGTTCCCTGTTCTAACCGGTTCATTTAAACTGGACTGGTTTATTTCCGCTGCGTTCGGTGCAGGCTGGTATAACGTAAAGGGACTGGAACAGGAGATGACAGCTGTAAAATGGAATTCCGGAATCAGTACCGGCCTGGTATTCACCGTTTCTTCAATAACGATTTCACCACTGCTCAGGTTTGATTATATATATGACAGCAAGGTCCCCCTTTACGGAATGGGTGCTGCTCTAAGCTTAGGCTACAGGTTTTAAGCAGGCAAGTGATGAGAATATTAAAATATAAATATAATTCCGGATACCAGGTAAAAGTAAAAAACCTGCTTCGCAGTTACCTGCTGCGCAAACTCTATGCACCGGCTGTAACACTGTTCAGTATAATCCTGTTATGTTCAGGGTGCGGCGATGAGTTCGGGATACTGCTGGATGATCCTCACACTGATCCTGGAATATACTGGACTGAAAATAATAAAACAATCAACTATGTAAAGAAAGACAAAACCGGCAAAAAAACACTACTCACCGGTTCTGGCATACCACTTGACATAGAAATTTACCCTCCAGGCAGGAAAATATACTGGACTGAATACACTGGCAGCGCATTTCAGATATGGAACGCAAGTACTGACGGCAGCAGCAAAACCCTGTTTTACCAGCCGACAGGCAGTGATTTCGGGCCAACAGCAATTGCGGTCGATCCCTTAACCGGACTGGTATACTGGAATGAATATAGCGTATCATCCGGTCACAATGATGTCTGGCGTTCGCCGGCATATGCCCCTGAAAAATGGGTTAAGACAATTACACCTTTTTACACCTTAGATATGTGCATCGATACGATAAACAATAGAATATATATTACAGCAAATAATTACTGGGACATCTATACGACATCATCAATATTTTTTGGATCGGGAAACAGCGGTGTTATATGCAACGGCAACCTTATTGATGGCTCATACTCACTGCCGGTCAATGGAACGGGGCCGACGGATCCTTCTATTTCACTCAGGGGCATAGCAGCAGATGGGACTGCAGGTTATGTGTATTATGCAAACAATGACAGCTCGTACAATCAGACAATCAGAAGGGCACTATCAGCTAATTTAGCAGATAGCGAGGAATGGATTTCAGCAGGTAGCTATGCTATCCGGAAAATCGCTCTTGACCTTAAAGAGAGAAAAATATACTGGACATCGGGTTCTGGCACCAGCATTTGGCGTGCAGACATTGATACAGCGAATTCAAACATTGAACTATTCCTTTCCCTGGACAGCATACCTACAGGCATCGCCATTGTACCCTGATCCCCGGCGATACCGCTCCCCTGACCAATCATAAATATTTCGATATAAGTTCATCAACCGGAACCGGACGGCAGAAATAGAATCCCTGGAACATGTCGCATCCCAGGCCTTTAAAAAATTCAAACTGTTCCTGCGTCTCAAAGCCCTCTGCTATAACCTGCAGGTCAAGGGAATGCGCCAGTTCCATGATATGCCGCACCATCGCCTCTTTCCTTGGATCTCCAGGTACTGACTGCGTAAAAACCATATCCATTTTTAGAATATCAACCGGAAGCTCGGCAAGGTATGTAAGCGAAGAAAATCCCTTGCCGAAATCATCTATCGCGATTTTAAAACCGCTAGTCTTAAGCCGGGAAAGGCTCTCCCTGCCCGCAGCAATGTTCTCCATCAGCCGGTCTTCAGTTACCTCAAGTGTTATGCGGTTATTTTCGATCCCGTGCTGCGCCGCGAATGACGAAAGAAATTCACTGTACGCTGTATCGACCAGCTGGATTGTGGATAGGTTTATACTTGTGCTGAACCTGTTCCTGATTTTCATCTCCATATCATGAAAAGCCTTATGAACGACCATGTTGTCGACCTCTTTCATAAGTCCCGCATCCTCCAAAACAGGCAGGTACTTATCGGGTGCCCCTATGGAAGTGTCGCTTCCAGTGTACCTCAGAAGAGCTTCTGCGTGGATCAGTTTTTTATCATGATCAACAATCGGCTGGTAAAACAACGTGAACTCGTTCATGACTATACTGTTCCTGAGTATATTGACTGTATGAATTTTCCTGCTTGTGACATCCAGGAGGTCCTGTGTAAATACCTGGAAGGTATTCTTTGTTTTTTTTGCACTGCCGATTACCCGGTAGGCATTGCTGAGAATTGTTGTGACATCCCTGCCGTCCTGGGGCACCTGGAGCACGCCGGCGCTGGCAGTTATCATGCAGGTAATCCCTGAAACTCGGAAAGGATTCCTGAGGCAGGTGATAATTTTGCCGGCAATGTCCTGCGCTTCTTCCATTGTCACTACATCCCAGAGCATGAGGGCAAATTCATCACCACCTATGCGGTAGAGAGATCCGCAAGTTGAAAAAAGTTCTATGATCCTTTCAACAAGCATCTCCAGCACATCATCACCGACATTTTCACCGTAACATTCGTTCAGGCTCTGGAAATCATCAATATCAAGGAAAACAATAAACATGGTGCTCCTTTCCCTGTCGATCCTGGTCAGTTCATCCTGGAGATCCTTGTGGAACGCCATCCTTCCCGAGATATTCAAGGCCAGGTCATTGTAGATGGAGAATTCCAGTACAGTCCTGGCTATCTCCATCTGATCGGCTTTTGTAAAGATAGTTTTAATCCTGCCCCAGGTGATGAAAAGCAGGCAGCTCACTATACCCAGGCTGAAAGAAGGGATCATGGTGCTCCCGCTGGCGCTTACAGGCGTGAATATAATATTATAGAGATAAAATGAAAGGAAATAGGTGATGATTATCATTCCGGCTATCATGTACCTGTCAGGGTAAATGTCATGCCTGGCCAGGCCGTAAACCAGGATTATACATAATGAATAGACCGCGTAGATCACCAGCATTATATTTTTTATCATGAACAACGGTCCGGTATCACTTCCCTGCATGTGCATTTTATAAATAACATCGCCATTCCCGGTTAATTCTTTGATCATCAGGCCCGGATTGTAAAGGGTTGCAGCGGCGATCAGAAAAAATACGGCTAGTGATGCCCTCAGCAGGACTGTGTTATATTTATTTATTATCCGCCCATGACCGGAAATTTGTCTGATATACACCAGAAGAATGACAGGGAAGACGAGCATGAACGTTTCACGAAAAATAAGACAAAAAGCGGCCCTGCCTGTATCGGGATAGATATATGAAAAAATAAACGCGAAAGCATCGGCGGATATATAGATCAACACTGTACAGCTGAACACCATCGAGAGTAATGTTTCCTTTTTCCTTAGAATGCAGTATGTATATGAAAACTGCATCAGGGCGCAACTGGCAATTCCTGCGAAAAGAATTGTTACGGTAAAATATAATAACGGAATATTGGCCATGCTCACCCCTGTAAAACTACTTTCCATTTATAATATGGACGTTTATAATGCATTAATCAACCCTTAACCGGAAATAAAATAATCCGGCATTGCAATATGTGATATTCCGTTTCCCTGTTTGTCAATTATGATAATACTTTTTTATTGCGCTGATATTCAGAAGGTACTGGCATATAATGCTCCCTGGTAAATAAAATATATAATTAATCTGATTTTTCAATCCTGAAATATTGACTGAAGATCGATTTTTATACAATATACTTAGATAAGCTGTTAGTTCAGGGATCATTGTTAATCTATCCCCGATTGAAAATGAAGCTGCCAGGGTAACAATTAACATATATTGAGAGGTTTCCTGATGTTAAGACTTACACAGATTATCCGTCATGCTGCTGTACTAATCCTTGTATACACATTAGCCATGGGAATCTCCGCCACCCTGGCCGGGGAAACATCGGACTTTACTGTTCGAATGAACGACCGGCAGGCCCTGAAAAAACTTGAACCATGGAAGAGATCCATGCTGGACACATACCTTGCAGCAAACAGGCGCTCATCAAAACCCGATGCAGTGAGTTTTACCATGATGACTTTATCACTCATGCCCGGAAAAGATATATACTTTGCCGACGGATACGCCCGGGGCGGACACGAATTTTTAATTCCCCTGCTGCTCATTGCAGATAAAGATAAAGCCCGCATTCTTGATACCGGCACCGACCGACTTGACTCCGATGGAAATAAAAAATCTTTTACGGTTTCAAATGCCTGCACCCGGGAGTATTATGCGGAAACTGACCGGTACGACTCAGGTTCCGGCGCTAAATGTGACAAGTGCTTTAACCAGCTTAAAAAACATTCATGCATTGACCTGAATTCACTGCTGACAGAAACGATAAAATCAGCTGTTAATGAAAATAAAATTGGCAGGGAATTTATATTAAACGGGGCAAGATGCATGGCAATCCTGGTAAACAATTCACGGGAGGCTTACATTCCTGAAAAATCCGGGGATATAATAGATGAGCGGTTTAAAGCGCTGATCAAATCCGGAAAACAGCGGACAGGCGCGGCCTGTTGGAATAAAGAAAACAAATCCATAGAATCCCCGTTAATACAGGTTTCGGGAAACAGTTTCAGCATATCAGGAGTTATGGAAATTACTGGAGGTTCACCGGGTAACAGCTGCCTCATCGAATTTGAATTCTCATGGGACGGGAAAACAATCCGCTTCATACAGAAGGAACTGGCAAAGACCATAACGTACATTGAATAATAAAAGAGGCTGCCTGTTAAGGCAGCCTCTCCATATTCATGATCTCTATTTTTCAGCAGGACTATCCCGCCGGTAACAATCAATGTCAGTCATTCATCCTGTATTCAGATTTCATCGGGTAAACCCATTTCTCCCATACCCTCATGAACTTATCCATATCCGCAACGGGGTTCATGATCATCTTCATGCAGTATGCAAGCTGTTCAGGTGAATTTGACTTCTTCTGGTAGAGCTGCACAGCGTACTTTGAGAAGTCCCTGACAAGCACGTCAAAGATCATATCAAGTACATCGTCTTCTACTTTCTGGAGGTGCGCATTTTCAATGATGAGCTGGCCGTAAGCAACAACGGTCATCAGTTCACCTATTGCAAGGAGATAATCGATATCTGAATTCTGTGCTTTTGTAGGTGTTGCCTTGGCAAGGAATTCCTTGAACACGAGTATCTGCTTTTTAAGAACATTTATATTCGGAAGGTCCTTGCTGTTATACGCTATATTGTAATCATGGAACTGTATCCTGCTCAGGCCGCTTGTTGGTCCCTGGTTCAGGAGGAAAGTGTCATTCCTGTCATCAGCAACAGACGGGATTGCAGGGAACTGGCCGGGGTTGAAGAAGTAATTTGTTATGAACTTAACAACAAGCGCCATGTTTACATGCACTGTACCTTCAAGTTTGGGATACATCCTGATCTCAACTGTAGCCATCTCGAAGTATGGTTCACTCTCGAATCCCCTTGCCGCAATAACGTCCCACAGCAGGTTGATTACCTCTTCCCCTTCCCTTGTGACCTTCATTTTACAGAGCGGATCATAAAGCAGGTAGCGCCTGTCTTCTGCAGATGCCGTCCTCATATAGTCAACAGCGCGAAGGTTAAAGAGCTTCATCGCGCATATGCGCAGGTAAGCGTCTGTAAGGAGCTGTTTAACATGCGGAAAATCTGTTACATACTTTCCGTAAAGGTTCCTGTTTGCAGCATGCTCAACCGCTTCATAGAATGCGTGTGTGGCGATACCCACGGCTCCTGGCCCCAGGTTGAATTTACACACGTTTACAGTATTCAGCATGTTGTCCCACGCCTTGGGACCTTTTTCCGATATATCAGCATTGGTTATGGGGTAGTCATGAACAGCATATTCAGAAACATAGTTCTGGTGGGCAACAACGTTCCGGATACACTCATAGTTTTTATGTTTTGAATCAACTGTGAAGAATACATATTCATTTGTATCAGCCATCTTGGCGAATGTTGATACCATTGCGGCTTCATTACCGTTCCCGATATAATACTTGTCGCCGTTTGCCTTGTATGTGCCGTCACCCTGCGGGTAAAGCATCATATCGCTTGAATAGATGTCTGCACCATGTTCTTTTTCTGAAAGGCCGAAAGCGAATACTTCACCCTCTTCAAGAAGTTTCGCGGCCTTATGCTTCATCTCCTCATTGCTTCCCATCCAGATGGGGCATATTCCGAGCATTGAAACGTCCCATACATACCAGTATGTGATCCCGTAGAATCCCATGAGTTCAGCCCAGTGGAAAGTCCGGTATGTATCCCACCTGTTGTCCTTTGCGCCATATCCTGCAGGCGTGAGCAGTTTGGCAAAGTATTTGTGTTCCTTCTGAAAATCAACAAAATCCTTTGGCCATGTCCTGTTGTGGTAGTCCTCTTTAACCTTTTTGAGTCCTTTCTTTTCGAAAAACTCGATGGTCTTAAGCATCATCTCCTTCGATTCCTTGTCAGGAAACTCCACATTGTATTTTTTCGGATTTAAAAGTAGCATCTGGTTACCTCTTTATTTATTTATAAACAGAATGTGAAATATTTTGAGTATTGGTTCCTCTGAAAAAACATCATTAACAGGACTTTTACAGAAAAAATTGACATGTCAGCCTTATTAACAATATTGATGTTAATAAAAAAGATTGCACCTTTATTGTCAATATTTTTGCGCCGTTTTTTATAACAAAATTCTCTTAAATGAAACATATTCCATAACCGGAACAAAAAACCTGATAATTATTTGACCTTGTATGCCGGTGATAAACATTGGATAAAAACCTGATTAAGGGAGTAAAAATGTGAAAAAACAGGGACCAGAAGTATCAATTCCTGAACTTGACCAGATTCTTGAATCATATATAAAAAGCAGCCAGAACCTGAATTATGCCCTGAAAATAACAGGACATCCGGGCGTTGGAAAATCCGCCATTGTAAAACAGGTTGCAGACAGGCTTAACTACTATTTTATCGATACACGCCTTGCGTTCAAGGAGAATGTAGACCTCGGGGGATACCCTGTACCTGACAGCGAATCAGGGCAGATGATATACTACAGGCCCAGGTTTATTCCGCCCGCTGCAGTTCCCGAAGGCTGTAACGGCATAGTATGGTTTCTTGATGAATCGAACAGGGCGCACCCCACAGTTATCCAGACCCTGTTCCAGATAATTACAGAGGGGAAATGCGGCGAACACAGCCTCCCCGGTAAAACCGCAATCATTCTTGCCGGTAACCTTGGAGACATGGACGGAACAACAATCACTGACTTTGACGACTCTGCGCTTGATGGAAGGCTTGCGATCTTTCACCTTAAGCCTTCGGCAGAACACTGGCTGCCATGGGCCTACAGCCAGGGGATCCACCCCTCGGTGATCCGGTACATCTCGATGTTCCCGGAAAAGCTGTGGGATGAACGCAACATCAATCCCAATCCGCGCGGCTGGCACCAGGTATCAGGCGCACTTATACACTCGTACAACCTTCCCGCAGAGGAAGCCTTCGCCGAATTCCTCGCTGGTGAAAATACAACCCTCGTCAAGCTTATAAGTACACTGCTCGGCGAAATAACAGCGCGGGATTTTATCATGCAGATCACTTCCCCCAGGATGATCACTTCACGTGATATCCTTGATGGATCAGCAGAAAAACTTGAACTGCTTAAAAACCGCGCCATCCCGTCCGAGGACCTGCTCTGGGCCCTGAACGGGACAATCGAAACCATGAGGGAGCTTGTCATACGCGAAAACGGGAACATTCCGGGCGCCAGTTTCGTGGAACTTGCGAACATGCTGAAATTCATTGCATACTCCCGCGGCGATATACGCATGACATACTTCTTCCTGCTGCTGAAGGAATGCGGTATATTCACCAGCATACCTGCAGCAGTTAAACTGGTCGATGACCAGGAGATGCGCATAGAACTGAAACAGAAGTTCGGGGAACTTCTTAAATAAAGGTACTCCCGATGCAGAAAGTTGAAGATACAATCAGCGGTCTATGGAGAAAGAGCCGTTTCGCATCGTACTTCTACCACGGGATAGACCTTGCCGAATCCGGGGACTTACCCACTCTCGGGCTCATGGTCTACACGTCGCGCCTGACGCTCTTCTTTAACCCGGAATTCACATCGCAGCTTACAGTGGATGAACTTACCGGCCTGCTGGTCCATGAGATGCTTCATGTTGTCCTGAACCACGAGCACAGGGGTAACCGTGACCAGGACATCTACAAGCGCAACCTTGCACAGGACATGGTGATAAACTCGTATTTAAAAGAGAACCGGAAAACCTTCTTTTCCCGGAAGAGCAGCTATATCCATGATACACCTGAACTTATCCTTCCCGCCGGACTCCCGGTAATCCCCGGAACTTTTTTCAGGGACACGGGAAACTATGACCCGGTCTGGGAGGATGTTTACTCATGGCTCAGGGAACAATCACGCGAAGAGATAAGGAAGTTCAGCTTTAATGAAAATGAAGAAGGTTCAGGAAATACCCTGGCGAATGTTGAACCCGGGATACGGCAGATGCAGCAGACCCTCAACAGCCTTGACCTGTCGTATAACACCGCGCCGGAACAGAACCTGTCATCGTTCAAAAAGAGGGACGCGCTGATATTCGAGAAGCCTGACGGCGACCCGCTATCCACTGGCGTGCACATAATGAAGAACAGGAACGAAATCGATCCCTCATCAACAAGGCTCAACCACCTGATGCTCATGGCGGAAAAGGATGAACTCTGCAGGGAGGAGAGGATATTCGGCGAAATACGCGGCCTTATCGAATCCGTAAAAAAAAGGGACATGTCGTGGTCTGAAAAAATCCGCACTATCGTTGATTCAACGTCACAGTCAGATGAATATGAATACACTTATCATAGGTTCAATAAACGCTATTTTTCACAGGGCATATACTCCCCCGGCAGATCCTTCAAATACAGAAACGTGCTCACTGTTGCCGTTGACGTATCGGGATCAATGGTTATGAAACCCGGCGACATTGAGGCTGCCTTTGGAATAATTGAAGACCTGCTCCCGCGCTTCAGGGTCTGCCTGCTGTGCATTGACGAAACAGTCTTTATACCAGAGAAGCAGGGTGATATGTTTACACGTTCAGCTGACAATGCAAAGCCATACGAATATAAAAAGGGTGACTGGCGCTTTATAAAAACCGGCAGCAGCGGAACAACATACTTTGAACCTCTTTTCAACACATTCATGCAGGGCCACAGGGAACTGCTCATTGTTATCACTGACGGATTCATCTATGACCTTGACAGGCTCCGGAAATATCACAACACTCTCTGGCTCATAAGCGAACACAGGGATGAACCGTTCACACCGGCATTCGGCAGGATTGTGAAGATAGAATCAGTAAAACCTGCCGGACTTCACCTGAATCCGGGGAATGCAGTATGACAGAACCAAAGACAGCAATGAATGAACTTTACGCAGCAGGCCTTGAATCCGGCGCAGACCTTGAATTCCTGAGCCGCGCATTGATAGTTTCAGGCGACGCGGAACATATCTTCCTTGCAGGTAAAAACTGGAAGAGCTTTGACTACAATGCGGGCCTGGAAAAACTTTTTGACTCAGGAAATAATGAACTGGTACACAAGGCCGGAATATTCTGGACTTCATTTGATTATGATGCCGGCATGGATTTCCTTGCGCACCGTGGCAACGCAGACTACATATACCGCGCAGGCCGCTTCTGGCCGGGTTACAATCACGATTTCGGCCTTGAACTGCTTGGCAGAATGAAGAGCGCTAAGTTTATCTACTACGCAGGCAAGGAATGGAAAAAGTTTAATTTCACAAGGGGATTTGAACTGCTGATGGAAACGGATTCAGCGGAGTTTACATTCTACGCAGGGGCATACTGGAAGGAATTCGATTTCAGCAGGGGCTTCACGAAGCTGTTTTCGCTTGGTGTTCCTGAATACATCTACAGGGCCGGGACGCTATGGCGCGTGTTTGATTACGCTGCCGCGTGGCGCATGCTTGAAATTCTTGTTACAAGCGGTGAAGAGTGGCGGGGAAGGGCATTTGCGAATAACAGGTGGAAACCGGAACTTATAAAAATATGGGACACACTGTGGCTTGAACAGGTTTAAGAGACTGCCCTTAATGTATACAATGTCATCACGAGGAGACCGAAGGTCGACGTGGTGATCTGTTTTGCCCGGTTATAGCGTCATGTGACTTCAACGGTTTAAATAAACATTGTTTATTCAATACAGATTGCCACGGCGCAATGACGTTTACTTTCAGGACAGCCTCTTTAACTCCATGCTACTTGTTCAGTGTGGAATCGAATTTCTTTATTTCCGGCTTAACGCTCTTTACGTCTGTCTTCTCGAAATTCTGGACAGCATCTTTCTGCTCATCCTTCTTTGCTTCCACGTCTCCCTTTATCTGCTCCTGCTGGCCCTTGATGTCATCCTTGATTGCCTGGATGTTCGCCTGGTCTTTTGCCTTCTGGTCCTCGACAGCCTGTTTATTCTTTGCTTTCTCATCAACAACAGCCTGCCTGATCTCCTCTCTCTGCTCTTCGAATCTGCGTCTTATATCCTCGCGGATAACTTTAATGTCATCCTTGATCTTCTGGATGTTGGCGCGGTTCTGTTCTTTAAGGTCTGCAACACTTATAGGTTTACCCTTTTCAATATTGGCCTCTTTACCGGCTTCAACCTCTTTGTATGTGCTGTCATCGCTTCCAGATTCTTTAACTACAACCACACCATCTATACAGGCTACATTGCTCTTGCCCTCATCCTCTGAAACAAGAAACTCTGTTCCACGGACACCCGCAACAGATGTCGGTGTTGTAACCTTGAACTTCTCGCCGTCAACCAGCTTGCGAGTAACCTTGGAAAACATTTTACCGTTTTCAACATAGAACTCGGAGTTTTCCCTGTTATTTGCCACATTCCTTACAAGTTCTGTCATAACAACACTGCTGTTCTCAAGGATCCTTACAACATTAGTGCCGAAATAGATATCAACAACTGCCTTAGGCCCTGTTTTAATAGTCATACCCTGTTTGACTGCATCGCCGATCTTTGCAGCTGCGGTCTGTCCGCCAGCCACGATTTTTACATCACCAGCCATAAAGTTAATCAGTCCTTCATAATTAACAGTAGTAACCTGATCTTTTTTGCAGGAGATAAATCCAAGCACTGCCGCCAGCAGTACAGCAACAACGGTTATTTTTTTCACAACATCCTCCAGATTTTGCTTCGTGATTTGATTGGTATCTGCAGCTGTATCCCGTTCTGCATTTATCATTCGAAGTATATGTCCACGGTTTAGTGCTGCATACACTGTTTTTATAAATGCATAAATCAGAAACTGCAATGATATACAAATTATTATCAAATATCAGGAAATCAACCCTATTTTCAGCATTTTTTTTAAAACAGGGCGCTTTAAACGCTGTAAGCCATAAAAAATTTTCACTTTTTGCTCCTCTGAAGCGTAGTAAATGTAAATACACCCGAAAAGGAGGACTTATGCTGAACTACGCAGCAGCAACGATTGAAGGATTTGTTACCCACGATCCCCAGGTTAAAAAAACCAAGACAGGGAAATCCGTGTGTACATTTGCCCTGGCCATCAATCATTATTCAAAGAACGATGAAGCGCCCAAGGTTTCGTTCATCGATGTAGAGACATGGGAAAAAATCGCGGAGATCTGCTCAAAAAACATTAAGAAAGGTAAAAGGATTATGGTCATCGGATCACTTAAGCAGGACAGGTGGGAGGATGACAAGGGCAAGGTGCAATCAAGGCTGAAGATCATAGGGAGTGAGATCAGGTTTCTTGAATCACTTAAGAGTACAGCAGAGGCGGCGGTTTAAGCCGCCCTGCTGTTAAGAATTTCTATCAGAACGGCACTTTGTTTGTCCTTGACCAGATACCCATCTCCTGGGCTGACTTTATCAGGTCCTCCCTGAAGTCAGGGTGTGCGATGCTTATAAGGTTTTCAGCCCTTCCCCATACAGACCTGGCCTTCATGTTTACAGCACCATACTCTGTAACAAGATAGTGAACCATTGAACGCGGTACAGTTACAACCGAGCCCGGAGTAAGAAGAGGCTTAATCCTGGACTTAATTTCACCTGTCTTCTTGTCTTTATAAGTGGACGTGAACGCAAGGAAGCTTTTACCGCCCTTTGAATGGAAAGCGCCTATAACGAAGTCAAGCTGACCGCCCGTACCCGAAATCTGCCTGAGGCCCGAAGTTTCGGAACAGACCTGCGAGAGGAGGTCAACCTCAACTATATTATTTATTGAAACAACTTTGTCATTCTGTGCAACGAAATCCGGGTTATTAGTATGGTTAACCTTGCATGATGCAAGACGCGGGTTATCATGGATAAAATCATAAGTCTCCCTTGTCCCCAGGCAGAAAGAAAAAGAACTCTTGTTGATATCAAAGCTCTTCATGGCGTTGGTAATCTTGCCGGCATTGTACAGGGTTACCATTGCATCACAGAACATCTCGCTCTGTACTCCAAGGTCTTTTACATCTGTATGGACAATCATTTCACCTATAGTGTTGGGAAGTGTACCTATACCAAGCTGCAGACATGATCCGTTTTCAACGTGGGGTACTATAAACTCGGCAATTTTCTTTTCCGCGGGAGATGCCTCACCCATTTTGGGTGTAGCGTACGGCGGTGTATTAGTCCCTTCGATGATAAAATCCACTTCGCTGATGTGGACATACTCGTCGTTTCCGCCCAGGCATCTGGGCATGTTCTCATTGACTTCAACAATTACTATGTCCGCCCAGAGTGCGATACCCCTGTTATGTGAATTACCCAGACCGAAGTTGAAACAGCCGTTCCTGTCCATTGGTGTAGTCTGAGCAACCCATATCGTCGGTTTAATATGATGAAGATCCCTGTGGTGATAGGCCAGGATTGTTGCCTCATGATAGTTGAAAGGCAGGTGGCATGTCAATCCCTTGTCCCCGGCCATCCTGTCGATAAGTGTATAATACCAGCTGAAGTACTGGAATGATTTCTGTTCAGGGTCATTCTGGACTACCTGCGGAAATGGCGGAACAGTACCTGTTCCCCTGATTGCCACATTCTGGACCTGGCCTACACGCTTGCCCAGCGCAACATCAAAATCAACCGGTTTTGTAGCAAACATACCGTAATCGATTATGTTATTCGATTGTACCAGATTTGCAGCAGCATCAGCTGTTAACAGCTTTCTTTTATATTCAGCTAAATATGTGTTCATGGTTCATCCCCCATTTACAATAAATTTTTTATATTTAAAAACATGTAAATTTTACAATTTCTGGAAATTATTAGCAAGGGCGCATGTTGTTAAATCCGCGTGCACCTATATATAAAAAATTTGTAGTTAAATATACCACAATAAGCATATTTTGTAAGTCGGGGATTTCCGGATACCCTGATCCCGGTATCCGGAAACATCAATTACCTGCGGGAAATTATATAGTCATCAATCCTTGTGAATTCGACCTCCTCCTGGAGGCCGCTCGAAAGATTTTTTACCGATGCTTTTCCCGATGCAAGTTCATTATCACCGATAATAAGCGCATAAACGGCATGTTCCCTGTCTGCCCTTTTCATCTGGGACTTAAATCCCTTGACCTCTGGATCTATATCTGCAGAGATTCCTTTGGACCGTAGTATATACACAAGCTCAACGCCTTTGACAAGCGACGCGCCCCCTGAATGCATAATGAAGCACTCGGGACCTGACTGCGGGACCTGTGTCCCCTCGATCAGCAGGTTGATCCTTTCCATCCCTGCGGCAAATCCCACACCGGGAGTTGGCTTACCTTCAAACTGCTCAACCAGGTAATCGTAGCGCCCTCCGCCCGCAAATGCGCTCTGGCTGCCCAGCCGGTCAGAAACAAATTCAAAAGTAGTCTTTGTATAATAGTCAAGGCCCCTGACCATGTGCGGGTCCTCTTCGTATTTTATACCTTCAAGGTCAAGGTATTCCTTTACCTTCGCGTAGTGCGTACTGCATTCACCGCAGAGATAGTCCCTTATGACCGGGGCATTATCCTTGAGTGCAGCGCACGACTGGTTCTTGCAGTCAAGCAGCCGGAGCGGATTCGTTTCGAAACGCCTTTTACAGTCCGGGCAAAGCTGCTGGAAATTATTTTTATAATATTCTTTAAGTTTAATAATGTATTCCCTGCGGCAGTCTTTGCAGCCTATTGAGTTCAGGTGTATACTGAACAGTCCCACACCCGCTTCTGTGGCGATCCGGTTCACAACGGATATAATCTCGCTGTCATAGTACGGGTCGGAGCTGCCGAATATTTCTGCCCCGAACTGGTTGAACTGCCTGAGCCTCCCCTTCTGCGGTTTCTCGGCCCTGAACATGGGACCGTAATAGAAAAACTTGCAGAGCGAGAGCCGGTTGTACTCCCCGTTCTCCACGTAGGCACGTACCACGCCCGCTGTACCTTCAGGACGCAGTGTAAGGCTCCTGCCCCCGCGGTCTTCAAACGTGAACATCTCCTTTGATACTATATCCGTATCAGCTCCTATGCCCCTGGAAAAGACCTCTGTGAATTCCATGACCGGGACAATCAGCTCCCTGTAATTAAATCTCCTGAACACGCTTATTGCAGTATCCTTTACAAAATTCCAGCGGTCGCTCCTGTCAGGAAAAATATCTTCAACACCCGGAGGTTTGGTTATCATCTATATGCTCCTCTGTTATATTCTTTTTCTAAAAATTGCGTCTTTAAGTATGGGCTTATCAAATTTAACACTGCATACCGTGTTGGGTCGCGCCATGTCTGTTATGCGGCCTGACGGATCGGTTATTTCAACTACCGTACAGCTTGCATCCATCACGTCCTTCTTTATAGGGTATATCGCTTCCAGCCTGTCACCTGTATAAACCGGATTAAATGTCTTCATGATTATTTCTTCGGACTGTTCGCTCCCGGCCTCCCTGTATCCCAGGAATACAGCCTTGTTGATGTAAGGGACGCCGGAAAATTCCCCCATTGCGCCGAACTCGTTAAACAGGTCGGACGTATAAGGCCTGTGGCTCACCAGGTCAAGCTCCTCCAGCCAGAATGGGACCATCTTTTCAAATTCAGGCGTACCGGCAAGGCTGCAGGCATGCCTGTATATCCTTGTTGTATTTGCCGCGTGGTAAAGAGATTTCATCCTGCCCTCAATTTTAAATGCGTCAACACCGGCTTCAATGTATTGTTCAAGTTTATCAACAAGCTGAAGGTCCATGGATGAGAGGATCTCGGTCCCCTTAGCATGTTCTATCACATCAAGGTAGTTGCCCGGCCTCTTCTCCTCTATCAGGGAATACCTCCACCTGCAGGGCTGCGCGCAGTCACCGCTGTTCGCGTCGCGGCCTGAAAGGTACCTGCTCAGGAGGCACCTGCCCGAATACGCAACGCATAACGCGCCGTGTGCAAAAACCTCGATCTCCGCGCCCGTACTATCCTTTATCATCCTGATCTCGTCGAGCGTAGTCTCGCGGGCCAGCACTATGCGGCTGAAACCTGCATCCATCCAGAACTTCACGGCCCTGCGGTTAAGCGTATTCATCTGTGTCGACAAATGAAACTCCGCATTGATCCCCGAATCTTTCAGTATCATGAGCATGCCGGGGTCAGAAACCATTACTGCGTCGAACCCGTAATCCTTTATGCTGCGGATAAATATTTCAGCTTCACGCACGTCAGCATCATGAAGGAATGCGTTCATCAGGAACGTGGTCTTTACAGAATGTTCCCTGCAGTATACAGCCGCCTCTGCAAGTTCCTCATGGCTGAAGTTGTCCGCCTGTACCCTGAGGTTAAACTGGTCACCTCCGAAGTAAACCTCGTCTGCCCCGAATTTTACGGCAAACCTCAGCTTCTCGGGGTTGCCGGCAGGTGAAATTACCATTGCGCGCTTCATGTCAGTTGAGCCTCTGGTTGTCTATGAATCCGTTATTGATACGTTTGATATATTTCTCAACTGCCCTGTTGTGTTCCCTTAGAGTCGCCGAGAAATAATGCGACCGGTCGTTCCTTGCCACAAAGTACAGGTACGCGGTAGCAGCGGGCTGCAGTGCGGCCATGATGGAATCGCGGCCGGGACACGATATGGCAGTGGGAGGGAAACCTTTGTACATGTATGTATTGTATGGTGAATCAATCTTCAAATCATCAAAGTAGAGCCTGCCCCTGAATTTCCTGAGCGCATAACGCACAGTGGGGTCGCAGTCAAACCGCATGCCCTTCCTGATCCGGTTATGGAAAACCGATGATACATATTTTCTTTCCGAAGGTACAGCTGCCTCCTCTTCTATAAGAGATGCAAGCCTGACCAGGTCATCAAGTTTCATTCCGCTGTTTTTAATCCTGTCGTAGCCTATACTTTTAATAACATCCCTGAACCTGCCGTGCATGAGCGCTATCACGTTCCTGGCATCCATATCCTCTGCAAAGACATAAGTATCAGGAAAAAGGTAGCCCTCTGCAGAAACTGAATGAATCCCGGTACTTTCAAGAAACTGCCTGTTTTGGCAGAATTCAATAAATTCTGACGCAGATGTGATCCCGGCATCTTCAAGCTTCTCTGCTATCTCGTATATGTTATATCCCTCGGGAATGGTGACCCTGGAGGTAATCTGACTGCCGCTTCCGAACATAGAAATTACTTCATGGGTCTTCATGCCGCTGTAAATTTTGTATTTGCCCGACTTGTAAGTGAACCCGGGCCTCGCGCTGCACAGCAGAACAAAAAACCGGGGACTGGTTATAAGCCCGGCCTTATAGAGCTCAGCCGCGACCCTGCGAAGCGCCTGGCCTTCGTTAATGACAAAAACAGATTCAGCCATGCCCGAAGGAGCTGAATCAAGAATTAACACCGCTGCCGAAACAAGCAGCAAGGCCGCGATTATCACTATCAGAATTCTTTTCATTTACCCGGTCTACCTGAATTTGACATCTGCAATAAATCTATCCATGTTAGGTACCGTTAAATTGTCCACTTTTTTTCCCCTTACAGCCTTTGCTTCAAATTCAGAAAGCATCTTTTTATTGCCCGCGGCATTTTCAGGGTACTCGCCATATTCTGCAGTATAGAGCGGAATATTCAGTTTATGGGCTGATTTTGCAGCTTCGAAAATTCCGCCATCTTCCGGCGATTCGACGATAAAAACGGCATTCGAAGCGGCGCATACAAGCCGGTTCCTGGCGTAGGCATTGAATTTATTAGCCGGGTCTTCAGGCTTCATATGTGAAACTGCCACAAATCGCTCAGGGTCAAAGACCTGTTTGACCTGTTCGGGGATTGCAAGTTTCATGATACCGCAGGGTAAAAATGCGATCGTGCTGCCGCCGTACTCCAGAGCAGACCTGTGGGCCGTGACATCTGCACCCTGCGCAAGACCGCTTATGATGGTTATGTTATGCTGCACAAGCTCCCTTGCCGCTGTATAACATATGAATTCGCCCCTGCTGCTTACCCTGCTCTCCCCCAGTATTGCTGCCCCCTGCGTATTAAGGATAGATGTATTACCCGCCGCGTAAAGCACGGGAGGAGTAGTATTGCCAAGCCTTTCATGCAGCTTCACGGGATAGAGCGGTGAGAAGAATGGGAGCACGGAAATACCGGAATCCATGAGCAACAGGTATTCCCGTTCTGCTGCCTCGAGGTTCTTTTCGGCTTCGGCAAATGCCGCGGTCAGTTTATCGTTAAAGTGAAATTCATTTTTAATTTCAGCTGCGCTAAGCCCGAAGATGTCTGAAACGGAGAGTCCTGCAGCTGATACCGCGGCATAAATCTCTTTCAGTGCGGCAGTACCGATTCCCTGCACCTGGTTAAGGGCAAGCCAGTGTTTTGTACTGTTCATGATGATGGGCCTGTCATACCTGCTGCACCGGGCTACATGGCGGGATTCTTTATTCTTTTCTGCACCTGCGCTATCAGGTCAAGGTACTGCCTCTGAATGACAAGGTGATCTTTAAGAAACAGGTTCGCGTCAAGTTCCTTTTTCAGCATGTCAAGTTCAGCCGCACCGTATGGTTTATCCGCCTCAGGAGAGTTCATGCTTTCACTGAGTTCCCTGCCTATGCGTACCAGGTCAGCAAGAAGCCGCTGTGACGCAGCATCATCATGCAGCTTTTCCAGGCTCTCCCTGTATTTTAATGTGATCTCGTGACTATTTATCAGATCGGAGAGTTCTTTCGCCTTTTGTATGATCTCTGAATACTCGTCCATATCTACCAGAGCACATCCATGGGATTAAGAAGCCTGCCGTCATGCCAGAGTGTAAAATGAAGGTGCGGGCCGGTTGAAAGTCCTGTTGATCCCACCTTGCCTATAAGCTTTCCGGCCTTAACCTGCTGTCCCGGCTTCACACATATCGCAGACATGTGCCCGTAAAGAGTCCTGTACCCGTTGTCGTGTTCAATCATCACAGCCTTGCCGTAAGCGCCCATCCACCCCGTACTTGCAACACGGCCGTCACGCGACGCGCCTATAAACGTGCCGTATGGCGACGCAATATCTATTCCGTTGTGAAACCTTGTGCTGCGGTAGATCGGGTGCTTCCTGTTGCCGAAGAATGAACTGTATCTTCCTCCAAGCGGCGACCTGAACATCTCCCTGAGGTTGAACTTACCCGCAAGGTTGGCGCTCATGTTCTTCGTCATCGGCCGCGCGTCCCTGATAAAAACTGCCACCGGGTATTTTTCATCACTGAACATATCGCTGATCCATGAAACCAGCGGCCGCTCCTGTACAACAATATCATCATCTGTTACGCCGTAAATCTCTTTCAGGCTGGTAATCTCAGTGGTATCATTGACAAATTCAACTATCCCCTGCTCAGATGGAACTATTACCACACGTCCTTCACGGGCCTTCAGGTCATTCCAGAAAAGATTTATGCCTATGAGAGTATCAATGTTAACATGGTGTTCACGGGCCAGCTTCCAGAAATTGTCACCCTTCTCCACGCTGATAAAATTCAGATTGATCCCGGAGAACGATACCCTCTCCCGCATAAATTTTAGGTATTCAGCCTCTGACGCGAAGTAATTCCTGGGGTTTCCGATTATGTCTCCTTTACCCGTGGTACAGCTGAAAATAAGGGCGGACAGTATTCCACCTGCGATCAGAACTGTTATTATTTTTTTTACCATTATTTTAACCGTGAATGAATTACTAAAATATTTCAATACCATCAGTATCTACCGCTCCTGTGCAGTATGGGAAACTACAGTCTCCGCCATTACAAATTAATGATTCTTTTTTTCCCTGTGTTTAAGTGAATAAACAAGCTCTTTGAAGAGTTCATAAAAATCCTTGAGCTCATCTTTTTCCCTGAGCGGCCTGGGATCGGGCAGTTTGCCGTCAATAATGTCCCTGAAATAATTCGACATAACATAAACAGGACCTGATATCCTGTGCGTAATTCTTATGACAAGCAGGTATAGAATCAGACCCTGCACAAGTACGCAAAATACAAGGGAGGCCAGCAGTATCCTGTTATTCCTGGCAATCCTTTCTATGGTATTCAGGTTGTTTTCATGACTCTGTGTAAGTTTTCCCAGTGTGGCCTGGTAACTGTCGCCCGATGCGCCTTCAATATTGGCAGCCTGCATCAGCTGGAATATGTTATCCTCGATCTGGTATATATTCCCGATTTTTTCATTGTTATAAACCACGCTTGCGGATATTGCAGAAATAATTACAAGCGACACCGCTGTTACAACTCCGATAACGGCAAATGCTGTTTTCAGCTGGAACTTTTTATCTATAATCAGCTTTTTACGTTTCCCCATCTGCCACCGCCTGTTAAAAAATATCCGCACTCTTTATAAATTATCTATAAAAATGAGTCAATCATAATTCCGGAACCGGCAAAACTCTTTTTTCACAAAAATGAGCCTGTTTATTTCACTGGTTCTTTTGAAAATACAAAGGAAGGGAAATCACCACCCGCTTCGCTGGAGACACGGAGAGCAAGGAGGTTTAGTTTTCTTTCTGCAAAAAACGGCATCCATCACTTTTGTCCTTTCTCTGTGCTCTCTGTGCCTCTGTGGCAGATTTAAAATTTATAATTACTGTTCCAGCAGCACATGCTCAAGGCCGGCGTTTACCAGCATCGGGAAGAAGAGCCTCAGCGGAAATCCTATGACATTGGTCATTGAACCCGAAACCGATTTTACAATCATGTCGCCGTTCTCCTGGACAGCGTATGAACCGGCCTTGTCCGAAAATTCTGTAATATCCAGGTATTTCCCGATAGTATCATCATCAAGCTCCCTGAATGTCACGCTTGTGTGCTCAAGGGCTGTATGAATAACCCGGCTCTCGCCTTCAATCAACGCAAGGCAGAGACCGGTTATAACCCTGTGGGTCCTGCCCGAAAGCCTTAAAAGCATTAACACCGCGTCCTGCCTTGATACAGGCTTGCCCAGGATTACTCCGTCTATTGTCACGATGGTATCAGCGGTTATTATAACCCGGTCGCCGCGGGATTCAGACTGATCCAGGATAAAACCGGTTTTCTCTTTTAATACGCGGAAAACATATGATTCGGGGGGTTCATTGTCGTGCCGGCTTTCATCAACATCAGGAGGCACAATGGTTACCATGCATCCCAGCGATTCCAGAATCTGTTTTCTCCTGGGTGATCCCGAACCGAGTATGATCTCCATTACTTGAGGACTACCTTCTCGTTTATCTTGTAGGCACTGACAACATTCTTTATTTTTTTGATTCTTTTAATAATCTCTGTAAGATGTTCATTGCCTGTTACTTCAAGAATGAACTTGATCAGCGCTTTCTCCCTGCCCTGCACCTGGGCTTCAACCTTGATAATATTCGACCTGGCGAGTGAAATTTCATCTGTTATATCTTTCAGGAGATTAGGCCTGTCAACTGATTCAACCGCAAGCTTTACCGGGTACTTTTTGTTTTCATCAGTGTCCCATACAATATTTATAAACCGCTCCTTTTCACTGCTAAGGCGCTCAAGGGATGGGCAGCTCTTCTTGTGAATCGTAATACCCCTGCCGCGGGTGATAAACCCTGTTACTGCGTCGCCGGGTATGGGCTGGCAGCACTGGGCTAGTTTTATCATGACATTGGATGTCCCTTCGACGCTGATGCCAACGCGTCCGTCTACCTTGTAATTTTTAAGCCTGAGCTGTTCCTCTTCAGGGATTGAGACGCTGGCCTTGTTAAACTCCCGCTTTTTCTTCTCCTCTTTTTTCCTGGCCTCATCCTCCCTGGAGGTGTCTTCACTGTTCTTCCTGAGCCAGTTCCGTATCTTGTACCTGGCATTTGCCGACTTTACAAATTTGAGCCATGAATCTGAAGGTTTTGCACTCTTCGATGTGAGGATTTCCACTATGTCGCCGCTTTTAAGCTTTGTCCGGAGAGGAACAAGCTTGTTGTTCACCCTTGACCCGGAACATTTATTCCCCACCTCGGTGTGAATCGCATACGCAAAATCCACGGGAGTTGACCCTGCCGCCAGTTTAACGATCTTCCCTTTAGGAGTGAATATGAAGATTTCATCTTCGTACAGGTCCATCTTCACTGTTGATACAAAATCACGGGTATTCATGGAATCTATGTTAAAGGTGCTCAGGCTCTTGAGCATATCTACGTTCTTGTAGTCCTTTTTAGCTCCCCCGCCCTCTTTGTATGCCCAGTGCGCCGCGATTCCCATCTCTGCAGTGCCATCCATTTCGCGCGTGCGTATCTGCACCTCCAGTGGAAATCCACCCGGTCCGATCACAGTGGTGTGAAGCGACTGGTACATGTTGGATTTGGGGACCGCAATGTAGTCTTTGAACCTGCCCTCGATAGGGGACCATATTGAATGAATAATACCGAGTATCGCATAGCAGTCACGCACGTCATCTGTGATAATCCTGATCCCCCGGATATCATAGATCTCGTCAAAGGACTTTGCGGACTGCTGCATCTTTCTGTATATCGAGTAATAGCTCTTCGCCCTGATCCTTACGTCGACAGTTATATCAAGCTCATTAAGTTTACCATTTATGATATCCCTGACATACTCAATATAACGCTCGACCTCGTCCTCTTTCTGCGCTATCCGCGCACGTATATCATCCGAGTCCGCCCTGTTAAGCACATGGAACGAGATATCCTCAAGCTCTGTAGCAACCCTTGATATACCAAGCCTGCGGGCAATCGGCGCATAAATATCCAGGGTCTCCTTTGCGATACGGATCTGTTTTTCTTCGGGCTGGAACATGATAGTGCGCATGTTATGCAGCTTGTCTGCCAGTTTTATTATTATGACACGAATATCCTTGATAGTGGCAAGAAGCATCTTTCTCAGGGTTTCGTTCTGCGCGTGGGTTCTTGACCTGTTTTTAAGTGATGAAATTTTGGTAACACCGTCAACAAGCATCGCCACATCTTCGCCGAATTCCGTTTTAAGATAATCAACGGAATACTGGGTGTCCTCGACTATGTCATGAAGGAGTGCTGCGCTTATTGTGATTGTATCGAGTTTAAGGAGGGCGAGTGTTATGGCAACTTCAAGCGGGTGGATTATGTAGGGTTCTCCGGATAGCCTCATCTGGCCTTCATGAGCATCCTTTGCGACCGCGTATGCTTTTTTTACGATCTCAACATCAGCATCCGGATCATTCTTGAGAATGAGTTCAATAAGAGTTTCAATATCTCTCCGTCTTATTTTAAATCCGAATGAACTCATAAGTTAACCATTCATAACCACTCCGCAGTTTCGTTAATACAGCCGCATGGAAAAAAGTATTACAATTTTATTTATATACGATTCAAGTCAACACATATTATCGGGCGGTTTTAAAAACTCTGCTTTTAAAACCGCAGAAACCCCGGGGCAATCCGGCAGGGGCTAAGCCCCTTACACTAAATATTCTATCATGCAAAATTATGAAGCAGTGATGCAAGCTCCGCAACATCATTCACAATAAACCCGGGTTCAGCCCTCTCCATTTCATCCCCATCTGCATAACCGTATTTCACACCCACAGAGAGAATACCGTTGGACCTGGCCCCCTCAATATCATAGATCCGGTCCCCTATCATGACAGTTTCAGCGGGGTCAGAGCCCGTATTATTTATTATATACGATATAAGTTCATCCTTTGATATCATTGAACCGTCCATGCGGCTACCGGTAATCAGTATAAAATAATCAGCTATGCGGAAATGTTCAAGTATTTGCACCGCGTAGGGTTCAGGTTTTGACGTGGCCACCATTAGTCTTTTACCAATTGAATGCAGGCTGGAAAGAAGTTCAGGTATACCCGGATAAAGCACGTTCTCGAACATACCGTTCTTCTCAAAGTATTCCCGGTAGAACCTGACAGCATCCTCAGCCTTTTCCCTGTCAAATCCGAAATGATTCATAAACGTTTCACGCAGGGGCGGACCAATAAACCTGTAGAGCGATGAACGCCCGGCCTCAATGCCGTATTTTTTAAGGGCATAAATTATGGAATTTGTAATCCCGAGTCCCGGGTCTGTAAGTGTACCGTCAAGGTCAAAGAGGAAGTTGTGGATTTTTTTCATAACAATATATCACATTCTTCTTGTTAATAACTATTAATACTTAAAGTAAATCGCCAGTGTATCCTGTCAATATAGTTATAGGATGACCCGCTGCTGACACTATATATACATGATATATGGCGGGGAGGTCAAATCGGTGTGAGCCTCCGGAAAAAGACACGGAACAGTGAGTTTAAAACCTGGTAAAACCTTAACCGCATGCCCTCTCCCGCCCGATGGGCACCCTCTCCCGGGTTTAGCACATGAACATGGTTTCTGCATGAATTTGCATAAATCCGAATATTATTATGACATGAATAGGGAGAAGGGATTTCCTGAACTGGTTTAAGTTTTATCCCATCTATCTGAATGAAAAACAAAAAGTTCAGGTTGAACCTCTCCCGCCGAAGACGGGAGAGGCCGCGCGAGCTTCAGCGATGCGCGGGTAAGGGCATTAACTGTAAAATTTTATTTATTGACTTAAAGTTTAATTATAAACTACAATAGAATACAATTATACCATGAAGATTTGATACAGGAAGAGACCACTGCATGTTCAGCCGGAAAAAAGAGAAATGCCCGCTTTGCGAAAGCCTGAATATTTCACATAAATACCAGATTGACAGTTACGAACTCAAGTTCGACACCGACGCCTGCAGTGACTGCGGATTCATATTCATGAATCCCCCTTTAACCGGAGATACAATCAGGAGTTTCTACACCGAACAGTACTACAGCGGCAGGGCTGACTATTCCTACATCGATGAAAGGCGTATCATGAAATACGCCGCGTACGTCTGGGACAAGCGTGTTGAAGTCATACACAGGTATGTAAAGGAAGGAAGATTTCTTGATGTGGGTGCATCTTTCGGCGGGCTCATGGAATCAGCGGAGAGGTTTTTCACCGCTTACGGTATTGAGATTTCAGGGTACTCCGCTTCACATGCCGCCGAAAAATTCGGCGGCAGGATTCACCACGGTACGCTTGAGGACCATCCGTACAGCGCGAACTTTTTCTCCGCAATAACCATGATCGAACTCATCGAACACCTGGAAAACCCGCTGAAGGCAATAGAGGAATGCTACTCCCTGCTCGCGGATAACGGGCTCCTGGTGATACAGACAGCCAACATGGATGGTCAGCAGGCAAAGTCCATGGCCGGCAGATATGAATACTTTATGCCGGGGCACCTCTCGTACTTCAGCATGAGCAACCTGTCACAGGCCCTGCGTAAAACCGGTTTCAGCAAAGTGAAAATATTCTACCCGGTAGAGTTCGGGCTGCTCCCGAAACTGCAGAAGTCCCGGGGGAGTTTTACAAAAATTTCAGATTACGCAAACTGGTACAGGATAGCGAAGTATCACATGCTGGGGAAGATACACTGGAACGATTTCGCACTGAAGAGCTCCATGGTAATCTACGCGTTCAAATAAAATAACACGAATTCTTAATCATACCGCCCGGCATTACAACAGCAGATTTTTTTAAAAAATTTAAAAATTTTTGCTTGCACAAAATATACCCTTATAAGATATATCACAAGACTTAAGCGAGCGTGGTGGAACTGGCAGACACGCTAGACTTAGGATCTAGTACCGCAAGGTGTGGGGGTTCGATTCCCTTCGCTCGCAAAGGTTGATTGCAACGCGGGAATAACTCAGTGGTAGAGTGCAACCTTGCCAAGGTTGACGTCGCGGG
>DAONFG010000014.1:0-66185 GCA_035403465.1 Spirochaetota bacterium
AGTATTAATAGCATTTTTTATCATTTCTCTAAATTCTATGGGACAGTAGTGATAAAATATATAAAAATTCTCCGTTAACCAACATTAAAATACTCTTTTAAAAGGCCGGATTTTTTATTAACGGGTCATTCCCGAATGCCGGGATTATATATTTACCTGTTATTTCATAAATGCTTAAAAAGGTTAGACAGGAATCCATTAAAGAGCCATCCTCAGGGTTCCCCATTTTTTTAAATAATTGTTAATAATGAAACAGTTTTCGAACAACAAAAATAATTTATTTTATGATCAAAACAGGGCCTATATTAAAATACAGTTGATCAAAAGGACGTCAGAGTCTGAAATTGAAAAATGATTAATGATACGATCTTCATTTGCCCGGTGTGCCAAAATCATCTGAACCTGATAGAAAACAAAATGCAATGCCGGGAAAATCACAGCTATGATATTTCACGTGAGGGTTATGTGAACCTGCTGCTCCCGAATATGAAAAGAAGCAGTTCGCCTGGTGATTCGCTTGAGATGATCCGGTCAAGGAACAGGTTCCTTTCAGCAGGCCATTACGCCAGGCTTCCTGAACTGCTTACCTGTGAAATAGAAAATTACCTGCAGGGTATTGCCCCGGCTGAATGCAGCATACTCGATGCGGGATGCGGTGAAGGATATATTCTTTCAATACTGGAAAACCGGATAAATTACAGGAAAACAAAACTTTTTGGAATTGATATATCAAGGGACGCCGTAAAAACCGCTTCAAAAAGGAACAGCCGCATTTCATGCGCGGTCGCCGGGCTGTTCAGTATGCCGGTTGCCGACGGATCTGTGAACTGTTTACTGAATATTTTTGCACCGTCACCGGCTGATGAATTCAAAAGAGTATTGGCGCCCGGCGGCATCCTCATACATGTGCATCCGGGTGATGAACACCTGTACTCACTGCGTGAAAAACTTTTCACCGAAATTATGCCCCTTCGTAAAGATGATAAACTCGCACAATCATTCACTCTACGCTCAACTGAAGAACTGAAATACCACTTCACCATAACAGGGAAAGATAACCTTGCTGACCTGGTAAACATGACACCGTACGCATGGAAGACCGGGAAGGAAAGAATTGCCGGGTTCCTTGCTGAAACCGATACACTGGAAACAACCGCGCATTTTATCGTTTCCATATATGTTATATGACATCAGTTTAACAGCAAAGCTGCCACCCCCATAAATTTGCTATTTATAAAAATCTATTGTATTTTAAAGTACACTTTAATCTCATGGTCATATTAAACAAAGGATGAATTAATGGATTTAGAAAACTTTAAAGAACTGGGACTATCGGACTCCCTGCTCAAAGACTTGCAGAAAAAGGGATTCGAGGAACCTACCGAGATACAGCGTAAAATAATACCTGCTATGCTGACAGAGAATATTGACCTTGTGGGCCAGGCCCAGACAGGCACAGGGAAAACCGCAGCGTTCGGGCTTCCGATTATAGAAAAACTCGAAAAGAACAGGAAAGATGTACAGGCAATTATACTGGTACCGACACGGGAACTTGCACTCCAGGTGGCTGAGGAACTCAACTCCTTCAGGGGAAAAAAGAAAGCACAGATAATCCCCGTTTACGGCGGACAGTCAATAATGGATCAGAGCCGTAAGATCGCAAAAGGTGTCGAGATCATTGTAGGCACACCCGGAAGAATCCTGGACCATATGAGACGCGGCACACTCCAGCTCAAAACAGTTTCCTACGTAGTACTCGATGAAGCTGACGAGATGCTCAACATGGGATTCATTGACGAGGTTGATGAAATCCTTAAACAGACAAATCCGGACAGGCGCACACTTCTCTTCTCGGCAACAATGCCGGAAAGCATCATGAAGATCGCAAAAAAACACATGAAGGAATACAGGGTCATTGCATCAAAGGGTATAACGCTTACCACTGATCTGACTGACCAGATATACTTCGAGGTCCATGAAAACGATAAATTCGAGGCTTTATGCAGAATCATTGACATGGAACGCAGCTTCTACGGTCTGATCTTCTGCCGTACCAAGGTTGCAGTTGATGAACTTTCAAACAGGCTCACTGACAGGGGTTACCTTGCCGAGGGTATCCACGGAGACCTTTCACAGAGTCAGAGGGAGAAGATGCTTGATAAGTTCAGAAAGCACAGGACAAGCATACTCGTAGCAACAGATGTGGCTGCGCGCGGAATCGACGTTATTAACCTCTCACATGTAATCAACTATTCGCTTCCCCAGGACCCGGAGGCATACGTGCACAGGATAGGACGTACAGGGCGTGCAGGCAAAAAAGGTATAGCCATAACATTTATCAGTCCGTCCGAGTACCGCAAACTCATGTTCATTGCAAAAATTGCAAAGGCAAATATACGTAAAGAGAAAATCCCCGGCGCATCGGATATTATCAAGATGCGAAAGTCCCGCATGAACACTGATATAACCGAACTAATCGCCGAGGGTTCACACGTTGAATACCTTAAAACCGCAGAATCGATGCTTAAAAACAACAGCCCGGAAGAAATCATTGCGGCGCTCATCAAGTATTCATTCGAGGATGAACTGGACGAAAACCGCTACAGGGAGATCAACGAAACTTCGGTTGACAGCAGGGGAACTACCAGGCTCTTCATATCCCTGGGACGCAAAGATGGAATTGATATACGGAAACTGATCAAGCTCATAAACAACCAGACCGGCGTTCGTCCCGGCCAGATCAGCGATATAAAGGTGATGGAAAGCTTTTCGTTCATTACTGTCCCTTTTGAAGAGGCAGAAGTTATACTTTCGATCTTCAACAGTTCCGGTGACAGCGGTGTTATGGTTCAGAAAGCAAACGATCGAAAAGATGATACGCGTGAGACAAGAAAACCGTATTCTTACAAAGGTCAGGAACGTAAAGATTCTGCCAAAAAAGATTCCGGACGCGGGGATAAAAAAAGAAGTGCCTCCGTACAACATTCTGCTCCCGGAGCCCGAAGCGCAGGTAAACCAAAGGCAGGCAGGAAAAAGGAACAATAGATACAGCCATATAGTCACCCGCATCTATAATCAATGAATAAAAGAGGGTTTGTTCCCTCTTTTATTATATAAATTTCATCCTTCGGGTGGAGTTTCGGTTTGAATAACTGGTTCAGTGACCTTTTCTTCTACAGGATCAGGTTTTACCTTCACTTTGAACTTCGATTTTACTTTAAGTCTTTTGTTAACCACCAACTCTTTTTTTTGCGCAAAAACCAGTTCTTTCTCAAGACGGGCAATTAATACCTTTTCAGACTTTAATTCCTTCTGAAGTTTTGCTGTTTTTGCCTTCTTTTTTTTAATGCTTTCAGCCAGTTGTTTTACAGTCGCCATACAATCCTCTTAATTACTTTTATTATTCATTAATCAATACTCACACAACACTATTCCGGTAAATCCGGACCTGATGCCTAAAAGCAAATGGTGCAATCAGACATGGTCCGTATAACTATATTGATTGCTAATAAGTGAGCTTAAGCCCTTTGTCGCGGAGCGCTTTTACTCTTGCCGCCCTGTCAACATACTCTGTATGCAAAAGTTCATGCGCCTTATGTGAATTTGGATGCTCCAGAAAATCTTTGTAAATCTGCTTTACTTCAGGATTGTCCTGTGATTTCCGTAGCGGCATCTTTTTATCCTGAGCATAAACTCCGTCTGTTCTGATCTGCCTCAGGCTGGCATAGGCAAACACTTTTTTTGCGTATGCTAATGTAACAGAAAACATACCTGCAGTAACTGCAGCGGCTCCGATAAATCCTCTCCTGGTTATATTCCTTCTCTCTTTCATTGTTATCTCCTTATATCACGAAATTATTTGATACATCAATCGGCTGTCCACCGCCGTTCACGCAGCCGCCGGGGCATGTCATTACTTCAATGAAATGATACTTTGAGCGCCCTTCCTTAATCTCCTTTATCACGGGCAGAGCGTTTTTCAGTCCGGATACAACGCATACATTAACAAGCGGTCCTCCCGGAATCTGTATTGAAGCCTCCCTTATACCCTTTGTTCCCCTCACGGCTGTAAGATCAACATTGGTAAGGGTCTTTCCTGAAACTGCCTCGTATGCAAACCGGAGAGCCGCCTCCATAACACCACCACTAACACCGAATATTGTGGCCGCGCCTGTTGACTGCCCCAGGAGCGGGTCGGCCTTTTCTGAAACAAGAGTTGATAGGTCCACTCCCGCTTTCTTTATCATATAAGCAAGTTCACGGGTATTTATGGTAGCGTCGATGTCCCTGAAACCGCTGTCGTTCATTTCCGGTCTCATTCCTTCAAATTTTTTCGCAATGCATGGCATGATCGAAACTGTATATATATTACGGGGATCTATCTTTTTGTTTTGTGCTCCGTATGTTTTGGAAAGTGCGCCCATCATACACACCGGCGACTTGCATGTAGAAAGATTAGGGATAAGATCAGGATGGAATGATTCAACATATTTAATCCAGCCCGGGCAGCATGAAGTAAACTGCGGAAGGGGCTTATCAATCGTCTTTTTTATCCTTCCAACAAGCTCTGACCCCTCTTCCATGATGGTCAGATCTGCTGCAAACTCGGTATCCCAGATTATATCGAAACCGATTTTACGAAGTGCAGCGTACATCTCACCTCCGGCAAAAGTTCCAGGCTCCATGCCAAACGGCTCGCCAATTGCGTACCTTACAGCCGGTGCCGGAAGCGCTACAACAATCTTACCCGGATCTTTAATGGCTTTCCAGACATCTTCGATAAATGATACTTTCTCTTCAATTGCATTGTAAGGACAGTTTACAAGACACTGACCGCAGTTTATGCAGCCGTCCGGGCTGTAAACGTAGTGAGGGCCGCCCGGTTTTTTACTGTCTATTATTTTTGTGGGGCACACATCATTACATGTATGACAACCCTGGCATTTGTTGGAGTCTACCTGGACAAAAAATGTTGAGTCATACTTTTTAATATCAGGCGATTCAAGTGATGTTGTTACATGTTCCACTGAGGCTTCTTTTGAACATGAAGGCAACAACTGGGCAGCGGTAAGTGCAGCAGCTGTTCCACCGGCCATTTTTAAGAATTCTTTGCGGTTAATACTCATTTCAAATCCTCCAATTTAATATGAATTATTGTTTTTAAAAAAAAGTGAATACAAATGTCAATTATTTATATTATTAATGCTATGTATTAATAATATTTATCACAAATGCCGGCTTAAAATTGAACATTTAGACAATTGAGTCACTTTTTAACTCCGGCAAGACATTATGTCTAAAAAAGCATAATAAAGTCAAGAATATTACAAAAATGATTGACATATTTATATCATGCTACAAATAAAGTATTAATAGCACAAATATGGGGGTTCGATTGATGATAAACAAAAATCTCACAGACGCAATTGCACTATATGGCAAAACTCGTGAAAACCTTATGCCCGTAATGCAGTACGTGGTTTCAAAGGAGAACTGGCTTTCTGAAAACACACTGGAGGAGATAGCTGCATCGTTCGGCATATCACCGGCTGAAGTTTACGGAGTGGCCTCCTTTTACACATTTCTTGATGTTGCTCCAAGGGGCAAGTATGTCATACGCGTGTGCAGAACCATATCATGCGATATGGAGGGTAAAGGAGCAATTATATCTGCAATATCCGGCTTTCTCCGGGTTAAACCAGGCGAAACAACACCTGATTCGATGTTCAGTTTTCTTGAAACAAACTGTATGGGCTGGTGCCATGAAGGACCGGCAATGCTTGTGAACGAAGATGTCCATACAAAGCTTACGCCGGAAAAAGCCGTGGAGATCATCCAGGGCTATATCGACAGGGAAAAACAATAGGGTTGATCAGGAGAAATTGAAATGGATAATAATACCAAACAAAAAAAACTGGCCGAGCTCCAGGGTAAAGTCAATCTGATTTTCAGCCAAATCGACTGCGTAAAGGTCCTTGATAAAGCTCTGGCAATGGATTCGCAGAAAATTATCGAAGACGTATCAAAATCAGGCCTCAGAGGCCGCGGTGGTGCTGGATTTAACACCGGTATGAAATGGAAGGGTGCAGCAGAGGTAAAGGACGATATAAAATATGTTCTCTGTAACGCAGATGAAGGCGAACCCGGCACTTTTAAAGACAGAAGAATACTTGAGGAACAGGCGGACAAGGTTATAGCAGGAATGGCTATATGTGCAAAAGCTGTGGGAGCATGCGAAGGTTATATTTATCTCAGGGGTGAATATAACTTTATGAAGGCAAAACTCCAGGCCGGGTGCGATAGATGGAATAAAATTTTCAGTGATAAAAAACTCAATTTTAAAATGAGCGTACGTTCAGGTTCAGGTGCTTATGTATGCGGCGAAGAGACAGCACTAATGGAATCCATGCAGGGAAACAGGGGTGAGCCCAGGAATAAACCGCCCTTCCCTGTTGTTGAAGGTTTTTTGAACAAACCTACTGTAATCAATAATGTTGAGACCCTGGCGTATGTTACTACAATTATAAATGACGGCCCTGAAAAATTCAGTTCACTCGGTACAAAAACATCCATGGGCGGCAAGGTCTTTTCGGTTTCAGGCGATGCTGAGGTAAAGGGAATTTATGAGCTGCCACTTGGTATGACAATCCAGGAGTTTGTGGACATTTTCGGAGACGGTGATACGAAAGCAGTCCAGGTTGGAGGCGCTTCCGGTTCATGCGTACCAAGGAAAAATTTTGATAAAACAATAATTGGATTTGAAGGCGTTCCCACAGGCGGGTCAATGATGCTATTTAACAGCTCACGGTCCATGTACAACGTTCTGCGGAACTACCTTGAATTCTTTGAAGAAGAATCATGCGGCCAGTGTACGCCTTGTCGTGTCGGTTGCCAGCAGTTGCTTAAAGGGATCGAGGCCATCAGGTCCGGCGAAAAACCGCAGGAATACCTTGCCGAACTGCAGAAGCTTGCCTCGACTATGTCAATAGCTTCAAAATGCGGCCTTGGCCAGTCTCTTGCCAATCCCTTTAATACAATTACCAGACATTTCCGCGAAGAGATTTGTTACTGAGGTAAGGAGATAAAAATAATGGATACAGTTAATCTTAAAATAAATAACATTGAAGTATCCGTGCCAAAAGGCGCGACAATACTCGATGCAGCAAAAAAAGCAGGTGTAAGGATACCCACACTCTGCCATCACGATGACCTGTGCGTAGCAGGGAACTGCAGGGTCTGTGTTGTTGAACAGAAAGGTGCCTGGGCACTTAAAGCATCATGTGCCGTTCCGGCTGAAAACGGCATGGAAATTCTTACAAACACCCAGAAGGTGCGCGACGCCAGGAAGACTATCATTGAACTTCTCCTGTCTGAACACGCAGGGGAATGTACATCATGCTACAGGAGCGGCAACTGCGAGCTCCAGGCCCTTGCACAGGAATACCTTGCGAATGGCAATAAGTATATCGATGTAGCAAAACATGTACCAGTTGATATGTCATCACCTTCTATAGTAAAAGATGACAGCAAATGTATCAAGTGCACAAGATGTGTACGCACATGTACTGAACTGCAGGGAGTTTCGGCCCTCTGGAGTTCGAACAAAGGGAACCACACGAAGATATCAACATTCCTTGATAAGCCAATGCATTATGTTGTGTGCACAAACTGCGGACAGTGCATCAACCGCTGCCCCACAGGCGCACTTACAGAAAGAAACTATATTGAGGATGTTTGGCGCGCAATTGATAATCCCGACATCCATGTTGTTGTACAGACTGCGCCTGCGGTAAGAGTAGCAATAGGTGAGGAACTGGGCATGGCACCGGGTGCAGTAGTCACCGGCAAGATGGTGTCTGCAATGAAAAAAATGGGATTTGATTCTGTTCTCGATACTGATTTCACTGCCGACCTTACAATTATGGAAGAGGGAACCGAACTGCTTGTAAGACTTAAAGAGGCCCTTGTTGACAAGAAAAATGTTGCACTGCCCATGATGACATCATGTTCTCCAGGATGGATCAAATTTATTGAACACCAGTACCCGCAGCTTCTGGACAACCTGTCGACATGCAAGTCTCCGCAGCAGATGTTCGGCGCACTTGCTAAAACTTTCTATGCAAAAAAGAAAGGAATTGATCCCGCAAAAATAGTCTCGGTTTCAATAATGCCCTGTACAGCTAAAAAATTTGAGGCGAACAGGCCTGAAATGAATAGCAGCGGTTTCCGGGACGTGGACTATGTTCTGACAACACGGGAACTTGGTCATATGATACGGCAGGCAGGCCTTAACTTTACCGATCTTGCTGATGAAAAATTCGATTCTATAATGGGTGATTCAACCGGCGCTGCTGTTATATTCGGTACGACCGGGGGAGTAATGGAAGCTGCACTACGTACTGTTTATGAGTTGGTCACAGGTCGAGAGGTTCCGTTTACCAATCTTAATATTGAACCTGTACGCGGTATGGACGGAGTTAAAAGTGCATCGGTTAAAATTGATAAAGTAAAAAGCGAATGGAGTTTCCTTGAAGGTGCAGAACTGAAGGTTGCCATAGCTCATGGCCTTGCAAACGCGGACAAACTCATGAAGGAAGTTGCAGCGGGTAAGGCACAGTACCATTTTATTGAAATAATGGCATGTCCCGGAGGTTGCATTGGAGGAGGCGGTCAGCCCATACCGACATCAATGGATATACGTAAAAAACGTGCAGCAGCGATCTATGTCGCGGATGAAGCACACGCAATCCGTAAGTCCCATGATAATCCTGAAGTTCAGGCAATATACAAGGAGTTCCTACATGAACCCCTTGGACACCATTCACACGAACTTCTTCACACACATTACTATTCACGAAAGGGTGCAGTGAAGAACCATTAATCAGCTCGTTTGTTTAATGACAGATATATTACTTGTGGGGCCCGGGCATTCCAGGAAAGTGCCCGGCCCCTTTTTTTTACTATGAATACTATGACAAAAAAAATACTTATAGCAGGCATTGGAAATATTGCCCGCATGGATGACGGTATTGGTGTTCATGTAATAAGGTATATTAATGAATCCAATGATCTGAATACTGAATGTGTTGAAACACTTGAAATCGGGAGTGCTATTTATGACCTTATGCCGGTCATGATGGGCAGAAGAAAAGTCATACTGGTGGATGCAATCAAAGCAAATGCCCCACCAGGCTCTGTTTACAGTATAACATCCAACAATTTGAGTTCCGATTTCTGGAAACTTCTTGGTAAATCCCCGGAACTGAGAAGCGTATTACTTCAATGTTATATAGCTTCCGGTGAATTTGATATTGATCTGATAGGGATTGAACCTGACAGAACTGATTTATGTTCAATGCTGCTATCAGAATCCGTTAAAAAAAACATTCCGGTTGCTGCTTCGGAAATTTTAAAAATAATATCACAATTTGTAAAAAATAATCCAGAGTATATTCATGAATGATTTTAACGCTTCATCTGCTTTCATTGTACAATCATTGATAGTTACTATTCCCGGACTCCTTACACCAGGCCCGGTAATGGCAATAACAATAGAAAAGGGGACGGGATCACCGCATGCCGGGGCTTTTATTACCATGGGGCACGCAGTTGTGGAAATTCCACTTGTTATACTGCTCTTCATGGGCCTTGGCAGATTTTCCACACTGCCGTTAGTCCGGTTCACACTCGCACTTACCGGCGGATTTTACCTTTTATATATGGCATGGAAAACATTCAGTTCACGCAACACGTCCATGCCGCGAACCGGAATGGCAACGGGTTCAGCATTCACGGCCGGAATTCTTATGACGCTCGCCAATCCGTTTTTCATGTTCTGGTGGGCCACAATCGGCAGCGCGCTCATTGTCCGCAGCCTTGAACTGGGGATTGTTGTAAGCGTTCTGTTTTACAGTCTGCATATAACAACAAATTTTATATGGCTCTATTTTATCTCATACATGAGCAATAAAGGCCATGCATTCTTTGGTGCACGGTACAGGTATATAGTTTCTATACTAAGCGGAGCGATACTGCTTTTTTTTGGAGGATACTTTCTGCTCACCGCATTTAAAATTAATTTGTTGTAGATAAAAGCAGTATTTTCGGGGGGATTATGAAAATCAAATCATTTGTTTTTTTAACATTACCGGTTCTATCCATTATCGCCGCATATGCTTCTTCAGAGAACGGTGACCAAAAAAAATCATATATTGCCGACGAAATAATCATCAGCGGTACGGGTTACGAAAAAACACTTACATCAACACCGGGTGGAATCGGAATAATGACTGAAGAAAAAATAATGCAGAGAGTTCCTGTAAGCATTTCAGACGCGTTGCAGGATATAACAGGCGTTTACACGTCCTCAGATTCTGCCTGGGGGTCGGAGATCAGCATCAGGGGAACCGGCAGGGACAAGGTCATTATGCTAATTGACGGCTGCAGGGTGAACACTTCAACAGACAAGGGTGCACAGTTCGGTATGCTTAACCCGGCCTCTATTGTCAGGGTCGAAATCCTGAAAGGTCCCATATCATCACTTTACGGTTCAGGTTCAATCGGCGGTGTTGTAAACATTTACACCAGGACTGGAAAATTCACTGATGAACCAGGATTTGAGAACGGTATAAATACATCTTACGAGAGCAATTCATCGGGGATAAATACATATGCATTCACCTCGTACAACAGCAATAACTGGTATGTTTTCGGAAGCGGCAGCTACCGCAGGCATGATAACTATACAGACGGTGGAGGGAACGATGTTCAGGACAGCGGATTTAACGACGCTGAAGGTATTATTAACCTTGGTTTTATTCCTGCTCCAGGACATACACTTGAACTAAGGACACAATATTATGAGGGTTGGGACATCGGGATACCAGGTTCTTATGAGCTTATACCCGCGGCAACATCACAGGAATATAAAAGAATCAAACGCGGGCTTGTTTCTCTTGATTATAAACTTATACCTGAAAGCCCTGTCTGGACTGATTCACGGCTGCACTTTTACTGGATGTACATAAAAAGAGAGGTCAAAATAATTAATCCTCCATCCAGGGTTGAACCTGAATCCGACAACCGGACTGCAGGCGGCCGGTGGACCAACACTTTTGTCTGGGCAAATAACAAACTTGTTGCCGGCGCTGATACCTGGCTAAGGACGATCACCACTGACAGGACAGTAAAAAATGCAACAACAGGAGTACTTACAAGAGACGATACGCCCGTACCCGATGCCTATTATCTTTCCTCAGGAATTTTTGCCGAGGATGACATTCAGCTCTCCGCATTAACATTGAACCTTGGCGGCAGGTTCGATATTATTTTCACAGGAAATGATGAAGCATATGTATCTGAATATCCCGTTACTGAAGTTTTAAGGTGGGATAAGCGTGATATGCACGAATATTCATGGAACGGCCATGCAGGGGCAAGCTATGAATTTTTCAAAGGATTTTCAACAGGCCTGCTTGCAGCAAGCGGTTACAGGGCAGCATCCATAGAAGAACTCTATAAGTACCTTAATCTTGGAGGCGGAGTAGAAGAATTCGGCAACCCGGAACTTAAACCGGAACGTTCCCTGTTTTTTGAATATTCAATTCATTATAAGAATCCATGGTTAAAAACCAGTGCTTCTGCGTATGTCAATTTTTTAAGGGACCTTATTGCCAGGGAGCAGATACCGGCAACTAACGATTATATGCTTCAGAACATCAACGAGGCAGGTTTATATGGAGCTGAGTATGATATCACTCTTCAGCCGGTTGACTGGATCAAGCTTTATAACAACCTTACATATATACGGGGCAGGGATACAAAAAACGATAAAGATCTTCCATCGATAGCCCCTCTACGTGTAATATCAGGTGTCAATGTTAAAGCCCCTTATGGAATTTCGGGTTTTATTGATACAACATGGACTGCCGCACAGACACATGTCCCTGATGGTACAGAAGAATCCGACAGCTGGTTAAGGCTTGATACGGGTATCGATATTAAATTCAACACTGGTGGCTTTGATCACAGGGTCAGTATTACATGCACGAACCTGCTGGATAATGAATACAGCGATTACATGACATCAGTTTCAAAAACAGGTTCCGCATTCAATGAACCCGGCAGGTCGATCAAATGCGGTTATTCATTACTTTTCTGATCTGATGTTCTTAATGATTATGTTCATGCTTTTCATTTTCATGGGCCGGATGAACATGTTCATGCTGTCCATGCTCGCCTTCATGGGTGTGAGTATGTGTTTTTTCGCTCACATCGTGTGAATGCGGATGCTTGTGTTCATGTTCATGTTCGTGCTCATGGATATGTTCATGAGAATGTTTCTTACCATCATGATCGTGTTCATGCTCATGCTTATGAGTATGCTCATGATCATGATGGTGTTTGTGTTCGTGGTCACCTTTCATAATTTCCCTCCTTCATATTTTTCATTTATAAAATATAAGTAATTTCCAAATATTTTTCATTAATTATTTAGAAATTGCTGTATACTTTCATGCCATTAATTATTTTTGTGTACCGCATACAGGGCACCCCTGGAAACGCAGCGGCATCTCCAGGTGGCATGAAGCAAGGAGTTCCTTATTCCTCAGAAGGTCAATGCTTTTCCCGTCCGCAACAGCTACCCCTTGATTGATAATGATAGTCCTTTCACACAGGTCCAGCACCATGTCAAGGTCATGCGTGGCAATAATTTTTGTATGTTTAAAACTTTTAAGCAATTCGATAAGCCTGCGCCTTGCCATCGGGTCAAGGCTCGATGTTGGTTCATCCATTACAAGGATATCCGGAGACATTGAAAGCACGGTTGCTATAGCCACTGAACGTTTCTCCCCCCCCGAAAGTCTATGCGTCTGCCTGTTCTTCAGGTGCAATGCACCCACAGTACCGAGCGTCTCCTCAACCTTCTGCTTCACCACATCGTGCGGAAGCCCCATATTTACAGGGCCGAATGCCACGTCATCATATACAGTCGGCATAAAGAGCTGATCGTCTGAATCCTGGAACACCATCCCTACGGTGCGCCTTATATTGTGGACAGTCTCTTTCGAAAGGGGATAATCACCCACGCGAATCATTCCTGATGACGGAAGAAGCAGCCCGTTTAGATGCATCAGCAATGTTGATTTACCCGCTCCGTTGGCACCTATGACCGCAACAGATTCTCCATGCGTAATCAGGAAAGACACCCCCTTAAGCGCTTCGTTACCGTCAGGATAGGTATATTTTACATCCTGTGCCTGTACAATATGGTGACTCATTAAAATAACCCCGTTATAATAATCCCCGCAAGCTGCGCTACATTTACAAACCTGAACAGAACAAAAACCCCACACCAGGCCAGTATAAAAATAAAATCCTTCAGGTTAAGGCTGCTCTTCCGCATGATCCTTATGTTCCCGTCAAAACCGCGGCATACCATTGCATTATGAATCCTCTGTGCGCGGTTCACCGTCCGCAGAAGCAGGTGGCCAACCAGGGATCCGTAAACACGCAGGCTGCTTCCCCGCCCGTCAAATGACCGCAGGTTACGCGCGCGCATCATCCTGGCCCCCTCCTCCATAAGCACAAAAAGATACCTGTACAGGAAGAGAAGCTGAACAACAAATATCCGCGGAGCGCCAAGCTTGTGAAGCGCATAACATACATTGTTAAAACCGGTACATGCAATAAGCGCCAGGGCAGTGGTTACAGTTAAAAAAAAACGCAGCATAATTGAACATAGAGAAATCCACCCGCCTGATACTGCATGGCTTCCCAGCATCATCACTATCCTGTGATCGAGCAGGGGATTGAATATACCGATCATCAAAGCGAAAGGAGAAACATACAGTACCTTTTTCAAGATATAACCCGCCGGTATGTTTCCGGCTGAAAGAAGATAAACAGGGTATATGACAAACGGGACCATCTGGGAGATTTCATATTTCCCGAATGAGACAACAGCTGCGAGAAACACAATCGTTGTGATTATCTTTGAGCGCGGATCAACGCGGTGAAGTGCAGTATCCTGGCACGCAAGAATATCCATGCGGCCAAGATTGAGAAGTGCTGTTTCTAAAGATGAGATAACATTCACCCATTCCTGCCCATCCCGTAAAGGGATGGGAAAATAGCGCCTGAAGCGTCAGAAACAACTACAAACTTCTATTTAACCTGTTCAACAACTTTTCGTTTTTTAAAAATAAAACCGGCCAGTAGTGCAAGGGCAAGGGTCATCAGGCCGCCTATTATGCCTGAAAACGATGTCCCGCCTTTTACAGCAGGCCAGGTTCCAGCTTCAGGCTCCGCAGTTGTACCGGCTGCTGCAGGTTCTGCCTTGAAGTCATAATCCGGGAGGAAGGCCGTTTTCTCCTGTATGCCGGCCAGGAAACTGTGAATACCATCTTCGGGGCCTTTAAGTTCTTCGGAACCTGACGTTTTAAACATTGACCATTCAAGTCCGTCCGGATGAGCAGAAGCAAACCAGCTCATCATACCGCCTGTGATTACTGCAAGAATTGCCATGCCTATTAACACTTTTTTATAAGAAACAATTGCGCCTGTATCAGGGGCGAGTCCCTTATCCAGAAGTTCCGGTTGACTGTTATGAATAAATAATGCGACCGCTGCAGTTGCCAGTCCTTCAACGATTCCTATTGCAAGATGTATGGGCTGCATCAGCAGTACAAATGTGCTGAAGGGAAGCTCCGAGATCCCTGAAAAAAGAGTTTCAAGAACAACGCTGAACGCGCCAAGCTGAAGCCCGATTACAGCGGCAATTATTGATGCAATAAAAAGTTTCACCTTTGAAAATTCACCGGCCATTATCTTTTTGAAAATTAAGGGATAGCAGATAAAACACGGGAAGAAACCGAGATTGAAGATATTACAGCCGAGGGCAAGCAGCCCCCCATCTGCAAAAAACAGGGCCTGAATTATAAGAACTGATGCTATTGTGATAAAGGCCGCAAATGGCCCCAAAACAATGGAGAGCAGCAGCCCTCCACCGATATGTCCGCTTGAACCAGTGGCAGGTATTGTAAAATTTATCATCATTGCAGCAAAGATGAAAGCACCCATAACACCCATAAGCGGTATTTTACTGTTATCCATTTCATCTTTAATTTTTTTTGACGAATAGGCTATAAGAGCTGTTGATGCAGCATACATTGTGCCTCCAACAGCAGGAGAGATTAAAGCATCTGCCATATGCATAAAATTACCTCGTTTTAGATATTACAAATAATAAAAATGTAACACGTGTCAAGGCATTTTTATAAAAAATTCACACCATTGCTCCAACACATAATTGCTTAATAAGGCTTCTAAAACATTACATAAATAGACGGGGTTTTATTAAAATTTGAGTATCAGGTGAAAATAATCAGATGGGCTGCGGTCAGTTTAATTCGAACGCAGAATGGATCACCTCGACGAGCTGGTACCTCTGTATCGGCTTGGTGAGTATGCAATATGGTTTTACATCCAATGCAGAATTTATGGTACGGGGATCCGAGTTTCCCGTGAGAAAAATTATTCTGCATTCATGGTCCGCAGTGATCATTCTCGCGGCCTCAATTCCATCGATCTCATCTTCAAGCAGGATATCCATTATAACAAGGTCCGGTTTCTTTTCGATTGCATAAGAAATCGCCTCCCTGCCCGATGAAACACAGTCGATCAGGTTGTATCCCTCATCCTCAACAATCTTACGCAGCATCCTGGATATGATGCGTTCATCCTCAACAATCATAATACTCTTGCCGGAACGCAGTTCTTTTGCAACGGATACCCTGACTGCAGCGCCTGAATCATAACCGAAAACCACCTCGACAGAAGTACCGTTGCTGTTTGATATATTCAAAGTGCCGTTCAGCTGGTCCGCCAGCTCACGGACAATCATCATTCCCATGGAATCTGATGTTGAAAAACTGAAATCCTCCGGAAGCCCCCTGCCGTTATCGCTAACCGACAGGCAGAACTCTCCCCTTTCGCTTTTCCTGAAAGATATTCTTATTATTCCGCCGCCGTTATCCTTAAATGCATGCTTGAATGCATTAATTATAAGCTCATTCATGATCAGCCCGCATGGAATGGCCTTTTCAATCGAAAGCGATTCGTCAGCCAGGTCCATATTAATTAAAATTCCGCCGGATATTAAAGGATCACAGAAAATTGATTTAACTTCTGCCGTAAGATCAACAAGGTATTCCCTGAAATTAATCCTCGAGAAATTCTTATAGTGATAGAGCTTTTCATGTACAAGGGCCATTGAGAATATCCTTCCCTGGATACCCTTGATAATATCAACAAGCTCCGGAGACTGCATGCTATGCATCTGTATATTCAGAAGGCTCGATACAATCTGCAGATTGTTTTTTACCCGGTGGTGAATCTCCCGGAGAAGTGTCTCCTTTTCGTGAAGTGATTCCTGTATTCTGAGTTCGGACTCTTTCCGTTCAGTAATGTTTTCGGCAACCGAAAGTATCCTTTGTATCTCCCCGTTGCCGTTTACAATGGGAACAGTCCTGTAGTACTGATACTGATTATTAAAAAACATTTCAAAACCGGTCTCTTCCCCGCCGAATGATCTGTCATACCAGGACTTCAGCTCTGGAAATTTATCCTTATAAATAACTTCCAGCGGAAGCCCGAGAAGACGCCACGCATCTACCCCGCTTTTCTTGAATTCCAGACCTGACGCGAATCCTATTGTATAGTTTTTTTCTATGATTGTAAGATAGGAATTCGGCATATTAAGGGCAATTGTGAGAAGAAGGGTCTCATTATCCTGCAGGTCTTTAAGTATTTTTTTATGTTCGTCGATTGTTACTTGCAGCATCCTGTTTGCATTAGTCAGTTCAAAAGTTCTTTCAAGCACAAGGTCTTCCAGCCGTTTCTTCATATTCTGCATTGCCACATGATTGTTAACTCTTGCTATGAGTTCCTTTTCGGGGAATGGTTTGATAATGTAATCAACGGCGCCTGCATCGAAACCGTTAACTATATCGTCGCTTGTTCTTCTTGAACTGATCAGTATAACCGGGATTTCGATAAATCTTACGTCTGCCTTGAGGTTCAGGCACAAACTGAAACAGTCGGTTTCATGGTCATTATCAATTATAATGCAGTCGGGAATTTCATCTTCAATAGAATCTATCTGGTAACCGTGGTACCTTCTTGCGGAATAGCCATCGCGTTCAAGCATTGCAACCAGCCCTGAACTATCCTCAGCGTTGTCAGCAATAATAATAATAGATCCCCTGCTGATCTTCATTCCGTTTACCTGGTGTATTTTATAATACGTACCTGCTGTAATATGTCCGATTTATATTAATCCATTAATAGTGCATTATCCACAAAAAACATAAGAAAAAATCCATGCTGCACTCAGCATTCTAAAACATACTTAATGCTGATGTATATAAATGATTCGATCCGCAGGAACCGCATAACCGGTTCAATAATGAAAAAAAATTACATATTTTCCGATAACAATAAGTATATACAAAAAAAGTAATTATGTCTCTTGTGAAATTTGCCGATACAAAATTAAGTATATAAAAAAACACCGGAGCGGTATGATGAAGGAATCCAAAGTTAAAAGCAAATCTTTCAGGGACATGCTTGAAAAATACCTGGAGATAAAGGGACTTGATATCATAGTAGTACTCAATGACGGGACAGAGGTTGAACTCTACAAGAACAGGGAAATAATCGACGGTATGATCATCACAATGGATGGAAGCAACAAGAGACAGAGTATTCCGCTTTCCGATGTAAAATCAGTAGACATGTTTGCCGCATAACAGCACGGGACATGATACAGGCCGGAAACTATTCAGTCTTTTCATCCGGCTTGTATTTTATAGTCCTGATAAGTTCGTACACAGCCTCCTCCGCCGCATCACTGAGAGTATACGATTTTCTTGTAATTGATCCCGACCATACGACTTCTCCGGAACTGCACGAAACCATACGTGCTGTAACACCAACTGATGATGTTAGCTCAAGCCATCCGAAAATGTATATAAAAGTCGTATATGACTGGTATACGGAGTAATCATGAACAGATCCATATATTATATAGTCAGCCCCGATCGATTTACCTGCATCTATAAACCACTGGCTCTTCTGACTTTTTGTTTCTAACATTTCAAGGTTTACCACGGAATTCGATTTTTCAATACAGACGGTTTTATAACCGCGGTTCTGCAGTTTACCCTCAAAAATGTTTCTTACGAGCTCACCAGAATTGTTGCCTGTACTGCCGTTGTAATCTTTAAATCCCAGCACAGCTATCTTTACAGCCGACCTATCGACTGCTCCGCTGTTATAAGAAAAAGGCCGGCTTAAACATGATAAAGACACCATGGCAGGAAGTAGAAATATCAGCAGAATCTTTTTAGTATAGTTCATCGAGGACCATCCTGAGTCTAAAAGGCTTTTGCTACACCGAGCTTTAAAAATATTACAATACCGCTGGTTGAAAAGTCAGGTCCCGTTGGAACATCAACCTGTACTGAACCCTTACCCGTCTTGAAGAAACCCGCACCGATTCCGAACATGATTTCCGGGCAGAAATAGACATCTTCAGCACACTCATAATCAAACCCGGCAGAAAGCGTTGCATGGAAAACATACGAGTTGATATTGTCGATTGTGTCGAACTGAATATACGGTCCCGCACCGAACCATGGCGAAACATATCCTTTGCCGAAATGCCGTATTAGAGATATTCCAATCTCGTGCAGTGAGATCACGCCGGCGTGGTCAAACATTTCATCAGGCCTGGAATTAATCATTTCAGGATAAAAAATCCAGTGGGTCCGCATAGACACGTAGGGATTAAGCAAATAGTCCAAAAACCAGCCGCATGCATTTGCATATGACCATGTCGCATTGTTCTGGATTGTAACCGAACCTGAATTTACTGTAAGGTATGACGACACCCATGACATGTTGACTTCAGGGCCGAGCATTCTCCTCTGCGCTGCCTCAAGAGGGCTCATCACAAGCAGGAGCAGGACAAATAACAGGAGGATGACAGGTTTAACAGGCATAATCCCGTTTTAATACTTTTTTCTGCTTCTGTTATGATTAAGCCTGTTCATAACATAGAGAGCTCCATAAGCTCCTAAAAATCCTGCAATTATATTTACTCCGGATCCACGGGAGAGAAAATCAAGTATCAGTACCATCATATCGTAAAAAATGTAATCCAGAATATATCCGCCGATAAGGGCACCGATAACGCCGACAACAAGACCGCCGATGTACCCGCCGAAGAGGTCCCTCTTTTTCAGGTTATAAAAAATAAAGGCCACACAGGCGCCTGTACCGAGATAAATAACTGTTGCCTTGAGAACCATCAGAAAGCTTCTAAGACCTTCAGACATGCTGAACCTCCGGATAATGCAGAATAATTTAATCTATAAGCCGACAGGATATCTTCATTCACAAACGGAATATCAGACTAATCCCGTGCCGGAATCATGTAAAGAACAATTCACCCTTCCCTTCCCTTATAATCTCCACGCCGCCTTTGGACATATCTACGACGGTTGAAGGCGATGAAATCTTAGGTCCTGCGTCAAGCACAAGATCCACCTCGTTCCTGTAGACTTTTTCCAGGTCTTCCGGATTGATCAGGTATTCACCTTCAGAAGTATTTATACTCGTGGCAAGAATAGGCCTTCCCAGGGCCCTTACAAGATCAAGGGGAATATTGTGGTCCGGAATGCGTACCCCGATGGTTTTCTGGTTTGTTACAACAATTCCAGGGACCAGTTTTGACGCATTCAGTATAAACGTATAGGGTCCCGGCAGGGCTTTTTTCATAATTTTAAAATGTTCGTCACTGATGTTTCTTGTATATGCGTTTATTTCAGAAAGACTGGAAAAAATAAAGCTTATGGGCTTCTTCCTGTCCATTTTTTTCAGCCTGTAGATTCTTTCAATTGCACGTTTATCCTTTATATCACAGCCGTACGCATAAACAGTATCTGTAGGGAATATAATAATCCCTCCATCCTCCAGAATTACCCTGGCCTTCTCAATGAATCTTTTCTGCGGATTATCTTCGTTTATTACAAATATCATTTTCTTTTCCGGTGAATCTGCGACTCCTATACAGGCATATTATACCATAAAAGGGTATTCTTCAATAAAAAAGGCTTTTGCAGATAGCGCAATCCACAAAAGCCTTTAACCTGGTAAAATTACATGTAGGAGTGTAATTTATTATCAATCATTAATTTTATCGGTATTCTTCCAAAATGCATTAGAACTTTTTTAAAAATTTTTGAATTTTATACTGATCCATTGTTATCCCTCATTAAAAAGGCATATCCCCGGGCTGAAGAGAACATGGAATTTAGAAAATAACCTTATTATAATATTTGACTAAAAAGCATACCGGACGCTATTAATCCGGCAAAGGCAAAAAATGAGTCTGCAGCAATTATGGTTCACGCTTCCCGGTTAAAATCAGGTTTGCCTTTACCCGGATTAAAGTGTATTTTAGTTAAAAGGTGTTAACATGAAACTGAAGATTTTCACTATCGCAGCACTGGTATTTCTGGTCGCTGCCTCATGCGATTCGAAATCCAAAATCGTCTTTGACACTACCACGCATAATTTCGGGAAGGTCAAAACAGAATCGACACTGACCCATACATTCACTTTTACAAACAATGGTACAGCAACGCTTGTAATTGACAGGATACGGTCCGGGTGAGGCTGTACAGGAACTCTCCTTTCCGCAAAGGAGATCCCTGCCGGCGGCAGCGGTGAAATTAAAATTGAAGTGCATCTTGATAAACATACGGGGGAAGTGGCTAAGACCGTCCAGGTATTCACAAATGACCCTGACCAGGGGATGGTTAAACTTGTACTCAAGGCCAAAGTTTCGGAATAGTATATTAGACTTGTTTCTTTTCTTATTGTTAACCGGGTTTAAGGGGCGAAGCCCCTTACAGAAAGAACTCTTCAGGCTTTCTGAAGACTTCTGATCGTCAGTCTGGAAACAGGTCTGTTAAATAAAGCTTATGGAAGAGATAATTCAGACTACAAAAACCGATCCTTATAAAACTGCACCGGGCAGGCCGCATCCCCTTGGCGCAACCCTTATGAACAGCAGCGTGCAGTTCGCGATCTTCAGCAGGCATGCAAAAGGTGTTACCCTTGTGCTCATGCATTCAGGCGACCGGGATTCTTCATACACCGAGATTCCACTTGATCCCGAAATCAACAAAACCGGGGATATCTGGCACATTAATGTTGAAGGCATAGGGGAAGGACAGGTTTACGGCTATAGGATTTACGGAGCTTACAACCCTGCGGCCGGACACAGGTTCAACGATAATAAGCTGCTGCTTGATCCCTATGCAGCGGCTATAACCGGCAACTTCAAATGGGACCTTACACGGGCCAGGGGGATAGTTCTCGACGCGGATGACGAGATTGATTCATTTTCAATGATCGACAGCGCACCGCACGTTCCCAGGAGCATTGTAGCCAACGGCCGCAGCACCTGCGTCAAAAATCAGCTAAGGATACCTGAAAACGAGCTGATAATATATGAACTCCATGTCAGGGGCTTTACCGCACACGAATCATCGGGATCTTCCGCTCCCGGGACCTTCATCGGCCTGACCGAAAAGATACCATACCTCAAAGATCTTGGTGTAAACGCCGTGGAGCTGCTGCCCATACAGGAATTTGACGAATACGAAAATATAAATGTTAACCCGGTTACAGGGGAACACCTGAAAAACTACTGGGGCTACAGTACAATAGCTTTCTTTGCCCCTAAGGGAAGCTACAGCTCATCAGGTTCACTGGGGCAGCAGGTGACCGAGTTCCGCGAAATGGTAAGGCGTTTCAACGAGGCAGGGATCGAGGTTTTCCTTGACGTAGTATTTAACCATACCCATGAAGGGGACTACCGCGGACCCACACTTTCGTTCAGGGGTATCGACAATTGTGTATACTACATTCTTGACAGCAACAAGGCCGCGTACAAAAACTATTCAGGATGCGGCAACACGTTCAACTGCAACCACCCACTGGTCAGACAGTTCATTCTTGACTGCCTCAGGTACTGGGTCATTGAAATGGATGTAGACGGATTCCGGTTTGACCTTGCATCCATTCTGGGCAGGGACCAGAACGGCGAGATGCTCTCCAACCCCCCGCTTATCGAGTGGATTGAAGAGGATCCCATTTTACGAAATACAAAAATCATTGCCGAAGCATGGGATGCCGGAGGTGCTTACCAGGTGGGTAAATTTCCAGGCAGATGGGCCGAATGGAACGGCAGGTACAGGGATGATGTTCGCAGGTTCTGGCTGGGCGACAGCGGGTTCAAGGGGGCCTTTGCAACAAGGCTCACCGGGAGTTCCGACCTCTACCGGTCATCCTCTCCCAACCGCAGCATTAACTTTATTACATGCCATGACGGTTTCACGCTTAATGACCTTGTGAGCTACAGCCAGAAACACAATATTGAAAACGGTGAAAATAACCGTGACGGCGAAAACAACAACTTCAGCTGCAACTGGGGATTCGAAGGCCCGGGCGCTCCGGCCGGGATTGAAGAATTGCGGACAAGAATGATAAAAAACATGACCGCAACGCTGCTCCTTTCACTGGGGATACCGATGCTCCTTGCCGGGGATGAATTCCGTAGAACACAGAAAGGCAACAACAACTCATACTGCCAGGATAACGAAATTTCGTGGGTCGACTGGAAACTGCTTGATACACACAATGGTATATTCACCTTTACAAAACAAATGATAAAATTCCGCAAGATGCACCCGGTCCTGATAATGCCGCGATTCTACACCGGAGAAAAATGCAACGGGAGCGAATGTGCGGATATATCATGGCATGGCACCGGGGCAGACGATCCCGGCTGGGACAGGGATGACGGATGCCTGGCAGCGATGATAAACGGAAATTTCGGGAAACACGGCAGTTATGACGGCGACTGTGATTTCTACATGATGTTTAACACATCTTCAGTTGACCAGTCATTCAGCCTGCCTGAAGCACCATCAGGACGGGAATGGCGTGTATCAATAAACACTGCCGAGATTGAAGGCCGCAATATATTCACAGAAAATGATGGCCCACAGGCAGGTTCAGGAGCAATTACCGTGAAGTCCCGTTCAGTAATTGTCCTTACCGCCTGAAATTCTGCAATTCGAGCCCGGCTGTATGATCAGTTTACAGATGCCTTGTTAAGCTGTTCTATAAGCTGGGTAATCCTGGCGTCATCCATACCATGAGCCCTCATTCCCTGCTCTATAGTTTCTGAAACACTAAGGTGGCATCCTATACAGTGCAGACCGTATTGGCCAAGAATTGGTGCAGCACCGGGGAAAATCCTGAGCAGTTCACCGAAAGTCATATTCTTACTGATTTTCTGTTCCATGTTAAAACCTCACATAAAAACGATATCCCGGCTGATTATTATTTGTTGATTTAAATCAATATGAACTATAATTCAGACGGCTTTTTCTCTATGCAAAAATTATCCTGCTGTATAATATGTCTATAATTATTTTGTTACAATGTTTATTCCCGGACTGTTATATTGATAAAAACTGATGCTGCGGACATTTCAGGAGTATGCAGGCATACAATTTTTAAAAACATCCATGAGAGATTATGCTTAAAATTGAACGGTTTTTGTACGAAACTATAGTAACCGGAACTGAAACTGAATGAATATACTGATAATATTCGTATTTATAACCATACTAACTGTTCTTGCATGGGCGCTTTTCGGAGGGCAGAACCGGACCGTTGCGCCCGCCCGGCCCGCTGAAGAGAAAAAACCGGAAGCCGAGCCTGAGAGAATTCTCAGGCGCCGTGCATCGGACAGGGCTATCGAAGAAGAATTCCCCGAAAGAAGACGGTCTGATGACATAAGCCGTGAAAGCATACCTGACTATACCGAAAGCCAGGGCTCCTTTGAACTGCCATATTCAGCAAACAGCATTATACCTGACAATTCAAGGTTCAGGATGTACAAACGCACCCTGATAAACTCAGAAATCTACGCCCGCAAAGGAGATATTGACACTGCAATTTCACTTTTCAACGGTGTGAAGGATAGAATATCTGACAAGGGAATCAAGAGCAAAATCGATGACAACATTGAATACCTGAACCGCTACAGGGAACGCAAGCAGAGTGATCAGAAAAAACGGCATGAATCCCTCTACTCCGGGCAACAACCGGGTGAGCTGCGGCTTAAAATTGACGGTCCTGTTCCACAGACCATAAACATAGGTACAACAGCTGGAGGGATTGATTCCGAAGAGGTGATAAAAAGGATATCCGAGCAGATATCAAAAGAGATCGGCCACCTTAAAAATGAAATCGAGGGCATAAAATCAAAACCTGGTGAACAGCTCGATCTTGATGATTATGCAGAATTCGCCGGACTCCAGAAAGAGCTCAACAGCCTGAAGGATCGTTTTTCCGAATTGAGTGAGGAGCGGGACAAATCCATTGATGACCTGAACAGGATAAGACAGATCAAAGAGGAGGAGCTGGCACTTAACAAGGAACGCGGCAGACGCGCGGATGATATAGATAAAAACGATGTGCTGGAAAATCTGAAAAATGAAATCAGCAACCTGAAAGACCTTAAGCATACACTCGATGACCTGAACAGGAAGATTGAGGATATGGCAAACCTTAAGATCCCCGAACTTCAGCACGGCCCTCAACTTGCCGAAGCCAAATATGCATCACCCGAACCAGTGCATTTCGATGCCAAACCTGTACTCGACATCCTTGACAAAATCAGCAAAGAAAGTGAACGGCTTAAAACACCTGAATCGACAATACATGGATCACCTGCAGATGATCTTACTAACGATGAAATTAATCTCCCTGAAACAAAAATTCCTGAACCAACTGTTACAGAAGAGAAAAAACAGCTGGAAAAAGAAAAAGAAAAGGAGATAGATCGTTTAACCGATATCGATGAAGATCCCAATGCCTTTGACCTTGTGAGCGAATACGGAAAACCGAAAGACGACAGCACGCTTTCAGATGAAGAGATATTTGAAAAAATTTTAACAGATGATTCAAGGAAAAAAGATGACTCCGATTTTGAAATACTGGGTGAAAAGCATAAAGAGGAAAAAGAATACGCCTTTGATGAACCCATGGATGAAAAGAAGAAGGCGGAGCAGGACTTTTATAAAAAATTCATAAAACCTGACAGAATAAAAAAGAAAGAACTCCCTATACTCAAAGTGAATTATGACTTTAAAAAGCTTCCTGATGAATTCAGCCTGTCAAGAGAGAAGAACATACTCGAATACTCCTTCTACAAGTACAAACCCATGCTTGAAAAGGCTGATGACTTCATCAAGCAGCGTAAGGTACGGGATGCCATTAACTACTACAAGGTTGTTCTTGACCAGAATATTCCTCCTGAATTCAAGGTAATGATCAAACGCAACATCCGCGACCTTACCGAGTACCTTGAAAAATACCTGACAGGTGAATAAAACCTCTTTATCAAGATATACATCATTTCTCAAACCAATATAACTTTTCTGATCTTATAACTCATTTATTATGGCCATAACTCATGATAATATAATTATTTTCCAGCATCACACCAGTTTACTGAAAAATACTTGACTCTTGCGTCATTAAAGTAAATAAAAAAAGATATAAATAATACAGCAATTTTTGTATAATTATTAGCTTTTCGCTTCTAAATTAAATAATAAACCATGCGCCCAAAAAGCTGATAAAATAAAACAGTGGGATTAGCAGCCGGTCTTATCAATGGAGAATAAACCCAAACCAACAGATTCAACGGTAGAATTTCAAAAACATGAACTTCTGCTGGAGCTGATGAAGATATTCAACACATGCGGTGATAAGGATGACTTCATTGGAATAATGCTCCGCTGCGTGCACTCACATACAGGTATCGAAGCGCTTGCTCTGCGTTTCAGCTTATTCAATGATTTTCCATACATTACATCTGCCGGTTTTTCAGAAGATTTTATTGAATCAGAACGATACCTTTCAAGTATAAATTTAGGCACCGCCGCTGAACAAGGCCCATCGAACCATAGGTATGAATGCATCTGCGGAATAATTCTGGAAGGTGCACAGGAATGCGGACTGTCATGCTTTTCAGAAAAAGGGAGCTTCAGAGTCAACAGCGGCGATGATCATGACATGCTTGCTCTTGTAGATTCAGGATCCAGAAAGTTCAGGTGCAGATGCATTGCCGAAGGCTATAATTCCATTGCCCTGATACCGGTCAGGGCGGGCAATGAGACTGTAGGACTGCTGCAGCTCTGCGATACGCGAAAAGGAATTATGACCAATGATCTCTTAAACTTTTTTGAATCATGCTGCGAAATCCTTGGTCTTGCGTTGCGCCGAAAAAATAACGAATACAGTATCCTGAAAACCAACATTGACCTTGAAAATATAATCGAGGAAAGAACAACCGAACTGCTTAAAACCATTGCGGACAAAGAAAAGCTGGTTGATGAGGTGAACCACAGGATAAAAAACAACCTGCTGATTATATCAAGCCTGCTCAACCTGCAGGTGATGAAAGAGAGCGACTCTAATATCAGGAACGCACTCAACGGTGCACTTATCAGAATCAATTCAATAGGTATCATCCACCAGCGGCTCTATAGCAGCCGTAACCTTGACAACATCAATATTGAGAAATATGTACTTGCTCTTCACAACAGGCTGTTATCACTATACAGGATTGATCCGCACAGAATCGAGTTCAGCCTGATGTGCAACGGCATTTCTACAAATATTGATACAGCGATTCCATGCGGACTGATATTCAACGAAATTCTTTCCAATTCAATCAGACATGCTCTTATACCGGAGAAGCTGCTATCTATAACAGTATCTGTTGCACAGGTTGCCGATTCATATATTGTCGAAATTACCGACAATGGTCCCGGACTCACAGCTGCTTTTAACCCGGCTACTGACGGAAGCCTGGGCATGGAATTAATCAGGGAGCTGGTAAAACAGCTTGACGGCACAATCCAGGTAATCAACAAAGATGGACTTACCTGGAAGATAAGTATCATGAAAGAGAAAAAAGAAGAAAAGAGATGGATAAAAAAAACATCCTGATTGTAGAAGATGAAATGATCCATGGGATATTCCTGAAAGCTTCAATCCAGAACAGCGGGTTCTCTGTACTGGATATTGTTTCACGTGGAGAGGATGCCGTCAAATCAGCAATCGAAAACAAACCAGGACTCATAATCACCGATATACTTCTGAAAGATGAAATGACCGGTGTAGATGTAATTGAAGAAGTACATAAACATAACATGATTCCTGTTATTTATATAACAGCACTGTCAGAAAACCGCCTGCTCGAAAGAGCGGAGATGACTAAACCAGTTGCAATAATATACAAGCCATACGAAATACACAGCCTCTTATCAATACTTGCCAGTCTTTTCAACTGATAACAAGACTAATCCAAGCTCAATAATAGAGCCCAAATTATACCTTAAATGTGAACAATAATTTAAAAAAAGAATATAATTTGCTTATATGATCAGAATAACTTTTTTTTATTGCTTTTTATGCAATTAAATAATCATGTGTTAAGTTAAAATAAAATAACGGGGTTTGAATAATGAACGAGAAGGTGACATTAAAAACTCTTAAATCCCAGGAAAAGGAAGCAAGAAAAAACCTTATTATCGATGCCGCTGAAAGGGTTTTTGCAACCAAACCTGTAGATAAAGCAACGATGCGTGAAATCGCTGATGAAGCCGGCATGGCGACATCATCCATATATCGTTTTTTCCCGAACCAGGAGGCAATACTGATTGCGGCGGCCGTCAGGACACAGAGTGCATTTAATAACATTCTTGAACGCATAATCGACAGAAACTCCCCCGAGGAGAGTCTAAGAAAAGTCCTGAACATATACATCGACTTCATAGCCGAAAATGATACATACTTCAGGATGATGACAATTCTCATGTCACAGGGAAACCTGAACGATGCATCAAGCCGGGCACTCGTTGAAGTTATGAATGCCACTTTGAGCAGGCTTGACAGCCTTTTTACAAATCTCAAATTCACAGACAACCCCAGACCCCTCTCACGGTATATATATGCGAGTATGATTGGAATCTCGGTTTCATATAACAAGCTTCCAGGCATAAACCAGGAGAGCCGTATAAAACACATGAAGTCCCTGTCACAGATTCTGAATGATATGATACTCAACTTTCCACGTGACACCAAAATGCCCTGATAAGGGCATTTTTGGACTGATTCTTATACAAATTACCTCGAGGCAGATATACTGATCAAACCCATCCTGAGATCAGGTCCAGTAATCAATATGAACAGTTTAATTAAAATATAATTGATACCTGCTCTTTACAGAAGACGGGGCGACTAATGCGGGTTCAATAATCCCGCTGCCGGGCTAAGCCCTGTTGAGATCAAAAACCATTCCTTCGCAAGCCATATCAATGTCGAGTTTGTTTAAAGACTTCCTGTTCACATTAAGATATGTCTTTGCATTAAGGAGCACACTGTCGAGTTTCTCATCGCTGTAGTTAGGATCATGGTGAAACAGCACAAGACGCTTCACATTGTTCCTCATTGCTATATCAATTGCTATTGAGGCCGATGAATGACCCCATGACATTTTATCGATAACAGATTCCTGAAAGGTATACTGCGCATCGAATACAAGAACATCTGCATCCTTAAAAAGGTCTCCATATGAATGGATATGGTCCATCTCATCAATACTGAACTCGCAGTCGCTGGTATAAACAAAAACACCTGCTCCATCCTCGATACGGACACCATAGGCGGATCCGGGGTGGGGCATGCTCTTTGTGAAAATCTTCACATCATTTATGTAAAAGACCTCATCCTCCTTAACCCTGAAGAACCTCTTTGTTGCCATCATACTGTCCAGCGTTATAGGAAAATGAGTCAGGGGTTGCTGGTATTCCACCCTCTCCTGGATATTGTCAATCGGGGAATAAATATTAAACCGGTTTCCCTTGATATAAAAAGGCGTAAAAAACGGTATACCCTGGATATGGTCCCAATGTGTGTGGGTAAGAAAGATGCTCGCCGCTCCTTTGCCTTTGCCGAATTCCGAGGCCATCATTTCCCTGCCCAAACCGATGATCCCGGAACCACAGTCAATAATTAACAATTCATCAGACGAGGTTCTAACCTCAATTGAAGTGGTGTTCCCGCCGTAAGTGCCGCGAATGGACATGGGAAGCGCTGACACATATGAACGGACGGATTCTTCAGATGAAATATCGCCGGGTGTAGCATAAGTAAGGGCCTTTACTATCTTCTCTTCGATAGCTGCTGTATTCAGAGGTGTGGGATAAGAACCCCTTACCCCCCAGAGTTTTACCTTCATAGATCAACCTGTTCCCTATAATCAGTCCGCGCCTTAAGGCAGGACAGGCACGCTGCATCATACTGCAGTGTTATGCTGAATATAAAATAACTAAATGAGACTGTGCTGAAAAAATAATACTGGCGCTTTTTATTAAGAACAGGCAGTTAAGTAATGTCAATATATTTTTAATTCTATTGATATGCTGCCAGGTTGCCGGTCGCCCCTTTAAACCATCTTCCCGATGAGGCAGATACAGACGCAAAACAATGATCAATTGATATTTATTCTGCGGTGTATTTGTTATCTCTGAAAGAATATCACAGAACTGCAGTGGAGATAATAAAAAAAGACATGTTCAATAAAAAACTTGACACTGTGAAATTCGAAGATTAATTTTTTTTGACTTTTCATTCCGGTCTATAATCTGTCATGATGTCCCTGCTGATAAATTCCACTATGCAGGGCTGTTTGTTGAAGAACAGTGATACCGCCGGTAAAAAAATACATCCCGGGTATAAATATGATTTTTTCCGAAAGAATCCTGAAAGTAAAACCATCGCCCACACTGGCAGTTACAGCTATGGCGGCCCAACTGAAGGCAAAAGGTATTGATATAATAAGCTTTGGTGCCGGCGAACCTGATTTTGATACACCTGATCATATAAAAAATGCAGCTATAAACGCAATCAAAACAGGAAAAACCAAGTACACACAGGTTGGCGGTATACCCGAATTAAAAAACGCCATAACCATGAAGTTTAAAAGGGATAATTCCCTCGAATACACCGCAGATGAAGTGACAGTAAACTGCGGAGGAAAGCATTCATTCTACAACCTTATGCAGATCATGCTTAATGACGGGGACGAGATAATCATACCTGCACCATACTGGGTATCATACCCGGACATGGCCCTTCTTGCCGGAGGAGTACCGGTTTTTATCAACACCGATGATGCATCAGGATTCAAGATAACCCCGCAGCAGCTTAAAGCGGCAATTACACCGAAAACAAGGGCTGTTGTGATTAACTCACCCTCCAATCCAACCGGCTCTGCCTATACCCTTGAAGAGCTGAAGGAACTGGCATCGGTTATAGAAAAAACGGATATTATACCCATCTCTGATGATATTTATGAAGCGATAATTTATGATGGATTCAAGTTCTTCAATATCGCAAATGTATCGGACGAAATGAAAAGGCGAGCCATTGTGCTCAACGGCGTATCTAAAACATATGCAATGACAGGCTGGCGCATTGGCTACATGGCGGGAAACGCTGACATAATAAAAAAAATAGAAATTCAGCAGGGGCAGTCCACATCAAATCCTGCAACCATATCGCAGTATGCCGCGATGGAAGCGATTTCAGGCGACCAGACAGTACTCAATCATATGCTAGCCGCTTTCGACAGGCGAAGAAAATTTATCGTTAAAGAACTGAACACCATACCCGGATTTTCCTGCAGGATGCCAGAGGGTGCATTCTATGTATTCCCTAATGTTGATGGATTATATAAGCTTCCCAAATGGAACACGGCAGCAGAAAAATACCCCGATAAATACAAATCATCATCACTCTGCGCATACCTCATGGACGAGGCCAGAACAGCGGTGGTTCCAGGCATAGGATTCGGCAATGACAGCTATTTCAGGATATCCTTTGCCACATCGGATGAAAATATTAAAGAAGGTATCAGCCGCATCAGGGCAGCTGTTGAAAAACTTGCTTAGAAAACATGAGCGCATGCGCGTTCTGTTAAAATAAAAGAGGGGGAGACACAAATGAAATTTCAAATCCTGTTATTTTTTCTTGGTAGAATGATTAAGTCAAAGGCCAAATCTGATCCCGAGTATAAAAAAAAGCTGGCAGAAAAAAACTGTACAGTACAGATCAAGACAGCTGATAACAAAAAGGGCCGGTACTATACCTTTACAAACGGTGAAATGACAACTGCGAAGGGTGTTGCTGCAAAATCTGATGTAGCCATTGTATGGCAGGATGCAAAGATCGCATTTGAGACACTCAAAAAGGGGAACCAGAAGGCGACCATGCAGTGCATTCAGAACGGGCAGCTGAAGCTTGAAGGTGACGGCGGAGTTGCTCTCTGGTTTATGGACAAAGCAAAACAGGCGAGATAACACGTTTGTCATAAACAATAAAAAGGCTGTCGATCTGACAGCCTTTTTTATGCCTTTTAATTTGCAATAAATCCCACAAGTGAGAAAATAAACACAATAAAAGTAAAAAACATCAGCACGCCTGTTACAACCGCAGGTGCGAGAATTATTGCAAGCGCCCTGCCCGACTGTATACTGTACATTTCAGAGATCCCCTGTGCCAGGATAAGAATAAACCAGCAGAAAAATACGAACGAAAGGAATACGTAAAAGAAACCTGGTGCGATCCCTGTAATATATATGATGTAATAAACCGGGAGGAACATCAATCCTGGAAACATCGCGAAATTCACAAGGCTGACCGTATCTTTGATATTCCCGCTGTATCCGAAAAACTGGGCGGATGAATCAATTAGCGCCGTGTATACAATTATCTTGAGAAGAAGGATAAACAGGAAGAGCAGCCATCCATAGCTTATTTTATGATAGAAAAATCCTGACTCAGCACCGTTTAATGACAGTATGATAATATCAAAGAACGCACTTAACGCCGGGACAGCAAAACTTAACTGCAGCATACCGCTGTCGCGCTGTTTTATGCGCCTGTATAGTTCACGCGGGGAGACTATAGCGTAGAAAAAAAAGTCAGTCCAGGCCAGTTCGCGTAATGTTTCCATATTCATTGCATGTACCTGTATTCAATTCTATGTGTAGTATCTGCAAACCGGCTCTCAAACAGACGCCCGGAAAAAAAACTGTTCATGGAACTGAATATTTCATTAAAGGGTGAGAGGTGTTCCTCGTAAACAGGGGCATCAGCATCAAGGCCTGCAAGTTCCTTTGCCTTGTTTATTGCCTCGTCGAATGTACCGAGCTGGTCAATAAGTTTATGTTCAAGTGCAGTTTCAGCACTCATTACGCGGCCGTCAGCAACAGGGTATATGTCGTTCTGGTTCATATTACGGCCAAGCGCGATGTCTTTTACAAATTTATGATACGACAGGTCGATCATCTGCTGTATAAGCGCACGCTCTTCGCTGCTCATATCGCGGTGCGTGGCAAGTATATCCTTATACTTTCCGCTTTTGATAACGTTCATCTTTATCCCGAATTTATCCATGAGGTTCTTGAGGTTCGGGGAATAAGCTATGACCCCGATAGAGCCTGTGATTGTGCCGTAGTTCGCTACGATATAGCTGCACGCGGAAGCAATGTAGTAACCGCCGGAGGCCGCGATGTCTCCCATTGATGCCACTACAATGATATTTTTTTTGCGCAGCGAGAGTATCTTCTGGTAAATCTCCTGAGTTGCGGCAACCGTTCCGCCGGGCGAGTTTATACGTAGAACTACAGCCTTTATATTGCCGTCCTTTTCAATATCGGCAAGTCTTTTTACAACTGCCTCGGCGCCTGAAGGCTTACCCATAAAACCACCGGGACCTGTAAGTTCAATCGGTCCGTCGATCCTTACAATTGCGATCCCGGGACCAGCTGCCATCATGCCCATTCCTGTCTGGATCGAACGTTTTTTTTCCACCCTTGTGCTTATATCAACAACCGCGATTATCGAAATCAGCACAAGCATGATGAGTATTGCAAGTGTGATTTTTCTCTGCTTTTCCATACATTTACCAGCCGTTTATATTCATTACAGGCCATTCAAACAAACTGTCAGTTCCGGTCGACAGATATTCTTTCAATTACATATCACTTAATGTCATTCCCGCAAATGCTTCAGCGTGCCTCAGCACGGGTACGGGAATCCATCCGGTCATCGATCCGTTTATCTGGATGAATAGTCCTGGTATTTCAGACTGCCGCTATATGATGCAGCGTCTATTTATCATGATAAGCTTATACGGGGAATTGTCAATCAGTATTCGCAGGTATCGATTGCGGGTGTTGTACTTAAATTTTTTCCGGAAGAACCTGATGTTATGACTGTACCGGTTGCGCCTGAATTTCTGCAGGGTGACCATGACTGCATCCTGCATTCATTTCCGGTTACGTCAATAAATGCAGGATTCCAGGATAAAAAAGGTTCCTGCAGAGGGAACCATAAGCCGGATTCTGTTTAAGCAGCTATCCATCTTGCACGTATGTTACCATACGCGTCTTTGCGGTCTACCCTCAGCCTTGGGCGGGCAGCCCTTGTGCGGCTGACTATTTGACCTTGCATCGGATGGGGTTTACACTGCCGTTACCATTACTGGGAACGCGGTGAGCTCTTACCTCGCCATTTCAACCTTACTGCCGGAACCTTGCGGCACCGGTTAGCGGTATGTTTTCTGTTGCACTTTCCATCGCCTCGCGACGCCCGGGTGTTACCCGGCACCCTGCCCTGTGATGTCCGGACTTTCCTCGCTTCCCTTGCGGGACCGCGCAACTGCCCGGTTCCCTCTGCACGAACCTTTTAAATCATTATAACAACCAGTAATCATTCTGCCTGTATTTGTCAAGCTTCATCGCAATTCAGTATATTTATGATACAAAAGATATTGTTCTCAACACAACAAAGATCAGACAGGATAGAGCCGACTCCATGTTCTTTAACTGTATGCCGGGTTAAATGCAGAAATACTTCTTTAAGATTCTGATACGTGGTCTTTACACCTGTACATCCAGGGGATAAAAAAAGGAGCCTGCCGGCTCCTTTTTTTATCCCCTACTTTCCGCGGCCTAAAACACCGTGGTGGTCGAAACGCTTATATTCGTGATGGTCTCATCGCTCCCCTCGATTATACCATTTCCATCCTTGTCCTGGAACGTTATCAGGTAATTAAAATCGATCGAGACATTCTCGCTCATCCCTATACCCAGGACAGCACCCATGATTGTGCTCTCTGATTTGAGCCTGAAGTTGTTAACGTTGTTCTGCGCGTAATAGGCTTTAGCCTTGGAGACCATGGGTATTATGTTTTTGTTCATAGCAATTTCGCCTTTAAGAGACTTGTCCCGTAAATCTCCCCAGCGCATATCCTGGTATTCAATTTTACCGTAAGCAAGCTCGAAGAGGTTGATCCTCATACCCGCCATATAGCCTTTTGCTTCATCGGCAGCTTCCAGTTTATCTTTTTTGGTCTGGATAATATAATCAGTTCCGCTCTGGACATATTTTGCTCTTTCAAGATCATATGTATCATTATAGTACCCGAATATAAACTCGTCAGACTGCTGCCTGTAGTCTCCATAAATCTCGAAGAGGGAACCCCCCTTTATCCTTACACCCGGCAGCGTGTAACCCCAGCCGCCGGTATTAAGGCACATTGCATACTGCGTATAAACATCTATCTTGAAAAAATCAAGATTAAAAAGATTCAATCCCGCATCCATAGCCCAGAAGCCCGTTGTTGACCTGTTCTTATTCACATTCATGAGATCTGCCCGTTCAATTGGTGACAAAAGACCTGCAACGACAAGATCATGAATAGCACCAGCCGATGCATCTCCTGTTATACCATGAGCCTGATAATATTCAATTTCAGTTGCATAATCATCATCTTCAGGGTATGCATCCATCTCGTCAGGTATACCGTCGCCGTCAGTATCACGCAGTCCCTTGTACTCGTTAAGGTCACCTGCGATTGATCCGCCTATCTGCAGCCTGCTGAAGGGTTTAATGTATATCCTGCCTCCACCCATGAACCCGGCTTTCCCTCCCGCAAGCTCCTTAAGGTCATTGGCAATAAATTCCATGCCCATGAACTGAGTCTCAACACCAAGTTCAAGTCCCTGCCTTTTATAAGTGGGGTATTCCAGCATGTTCGTGTAGCCGGAAATCAGCGTACCGTAACCCAGGGTGGTAGCCACAAGTCCGCCGTACCTGAAGTAGAAAGAGTCACCCTTCTGTCCCCAGCGTATATAGTATATCTTGTCAAGGTAGTCCTTCCAGTCATCCCAGTCCTCTTCGCGCACCTTCCCTTCATCATCAAAGAGCAGGTTGATATCAAGACCTATTCCCAGTTTCCATAGCTTTATTTCAGGCCGCAGTCCTATCTGCTGGTAGTTCATTCCGTCAATTGTTACAGCGCCGAAAACCCCGCAATTGCATAACCATACGGACTCTGCTCCTGTCCGATTACGTCCATCCCCGAATCGACTGTACCGCCTCCGCCTTCACCCTCCTGCGCCATGAGGGATGTTGATACAGAGAGCATAAGAATCAGAAACATCAAACGGATTGATCTCATTATAATTCTCCTGGTTATTTAAGAAATTTAATCTCCCGTTTTAAGCCTTACAAATATAATTAAGAAACAATTAAAGATCAAGAAAATAAACATTTAAAAGCTTAACACTTATTTACCGCCGAAACAGCTTATAAATAATTTTTGCCACAGAGTCACAGAGCACAGAGTTAAAAATGGAAAAAAGGGGTTTCACACAAGGACGCAAAACAGCGAATAAAAAATTTTCTTGTTATCTCTGTGAACTCTGTGCCTCAGTGGCAGATACTTTAAACCGGTCAACGCACTTTGCGGGTTATTTCAGAATAAATTCAGGAAGTTATAAAATATTTTAATCCCATGCTCGGTCCTGTAATTTGACGGATCAAAACCTGTACCATAAACTCTTTCAGAAGCAATGCTCAAACACTGTACTGCGCCGTCACTTGAATATGCCTCTGTTTCAAAAACCTGCGGCAGGTTTTTTTTGTCAATTGTATGATTCCGGCGCAGCGCAACCCTGAACCTCTGGCCGATTCCCCTGAACAGACCCTCGCCGGTATGGCTCAGCGTATCCTCGGACAGGACATGACCGGTATTAACCACAGACCCTCCGTGCTGCCTGACTATCATCTCCATACCCTGGCACACCCCGAGCAGCGGAATTCTGCCATGTTGATTTGCCAGGCTGGATCCGAGCGCATCATAAAGCAGGTTTCCCGGCCCGGCAGTAAGAATGACTGCACTGTAATCCCGTATATTTACATCCCGGGGATCAGTACTGCATGAAAGCACCACCGCACCGGATCCAAGGGATCTTATCATTGCAGCAGTTATATTTGCAGCAGAACCGTAATTATCAACTACAAGTACCATGGATCACCCCCTTAACGCATACCCGAGACATGTAACCGCCGGGTATGCAGAAACTTTTGCAGAAAGGAGCACATCATCAGCAACAACTGAAGCATGAATAAGTGCGTAGCCCTGTATAACAGCCTTCGCTGCGTCAAATACAGCGCAACCTGTCATTACGCAGATATCGCATGACCTGTTATATCCAAAGTAACCGGCAACAGACCTCCCGGCAACCTGCAGTTTTTCATTGCTGTCGGCCTCTCCTGTGACCATTCCTGTTATGCTGCACGCCTGCAGTGTTTCACTTAATGCTTTAGCTATACCTGTTCCCGGCCTGAGTATGGCATTTATCCTTGTTACTATGCGGAGCCTGTTCTGGTACTCCTCGATATCCATGAATTTTTTCACTGTCACTGTACCATCAAGCGCTGATGCCGCAAGGCTGTCGCGTGCCAGGTCTACAAGCACACTGTGAACGCCCCTGTCAGTGTCTGAACGGAGAAGTTCCCTGCGTGCAGCAGACCTGCCCTGTCTTGATTGAGGTGCCGCAGTAAAGCCTGACGCAGGTTTCATCATCATAGAGCCGTTTTTTATTTTCAGGTGTGTTTCCGGAGAACTGCCTGCAATCCGGCAGTGCGGCAGGTGCATGTAATACATATACGGTGAAGGGGACAGGCCGCGAAGTTTCATGTAAAAGCTGAATGCAGAGAATCGGCCGTGTGCATGCAGTTCCCTGGATACAGATGCGAGGGGTATGCCTTGAGCCGCGAGTTTATCCCTGGTCATTGCGGTATATTGCATAAAAATTTCATCACTCACGGCAGGTTCAACAATCACATCATCGGCTTTTGAAGGCAGGAAATGTATCCGTTCATCTGCGATCATATCAAGTATGAAATGTTCCAGTTCCGCAAGGCGGGTCTCTCCTTTTTTAATTGCAGATTCAATGTCTGCGGGATCAGGGTAAACAACAGAACAGACATGATACTTACCGGTATGGTTATCAAACACAACAAACTCATCTATGAGTAAAAATTCCGCCGACACCTTATCCACGGGCAGAGTCCCGGCAGACAGTGATCCGGAATAACCCGCATAACCTCCATTAAAATCCCCGAATTCTCCCGACACCGGAGAAACATGTTCAGACAGCTTTGCATCGATATATTCAAAAATACTGCACTTCTGAACACCGGAGTTACAGTTTTTTGTAACCCGCACATTGCCATTCTCCTCTGAGACAATCTCTACGGGATTGAAGCACAGGAATGAAAAGCGTCCCTTATCCCTCGTCTTCCCGGCGCTTTCAAGAAATATACAGTATCCCTTTAAATCCATTGCCTTCACAAGCGACATGAAATCAAATGAATTGATCCGCAACTCCCTGTACATGGGTACCCGTGTGTACTTACCGCTCCTGATATCCGTGTAATCCATTTTTTCCTCCATGTAATAACACAAAAAAGACCGTGGATTTCCGCGGTCTTCTGATCTGTATTATTATCCGGATAATTAATACGAAAGCAGCCGCGGTTCTGTTCCTGACCCGCACCAGTTCATAAATAAGAATCCGTAAAAAATTTCATTCATAATAAAATTGCCCATGTTTCTACATATAGAAACATGGGCAATAATGTCAACTCATTTATTAAAAAATACAGGCCTTTTTCACTCCTGCCGGATTGTCGGGAAACCGTTTAATTATTTCTTAACAAAAGTTGTTTCCCATACGCAGGGATCACCTGCGGGGATTTTCAAGGGGTTGCACTCCTTACCCCCTTAAAAAAATTATTTATTGCGTAATCATTAGTACTTGAATCCCAACATTCCGGGATGAGTTACTTTTTTTAATTTAAACCGCTGCTATTTTACAGACATTATAACAATGCCTATAATCGCGAATAATCCCGAAAGAACAAGTGAAATCCTGAGCCTGTCTGTTTTACGTTTAAGCCTTGTGAAATTAAAAACCAGCCCTGAAACACTCATGATCAGCTGAATAACAAAAAGCGCAAACATAGCGCTCGAGACAGCCTTTGAAGAGGTAGTCTGCAGCGTAGGTCTGCTCAACTGCATACCCGCTGAAGTCGGATTAGTAATCATAAGAAGGATAACCACTATCCCGATGATCAGCCAGATAACAATTGATATCCACTTGATCATATTGATTATAAAATCAGGTCCCTTTCTGCGATTTTTCATTTATCTCTCCTTTCCCGGCGATGTGATAACAATAAAATACTTATAAAAGATCAATTTGCAATATAAAAAAAAGAGTATGTTCCTTTTTTTATAAGATCCGGGGCACGATAACATACATTCTGATTACATTATACTTTCAATCTGCAGAATATAAAATGTATTTACAAATAGACTACCCCTGATAACCAGATATATGATATGAAAATACCGGGTTTTCTGTGCAGATTCCTGAATCTGCATGATTAATCCCTATCATTAAAAATTTCATGAGGATTAATCATGAACACGGCAGATAAAAAACCTATTGAATTCGTCAGCATTAGAGATGCACAGAATCTCTCAGGACATGACAAAAGTATTCTCGAGACCATTGAACATATCAACCGTAAAATAGCCTCGATTGAAACGCTGTCCGGAACCATTGACTTTCTTTTTGACAATACACAGGGGATTATACCGTGCGACAGGCTGGCAATATCATTCTTTGAAGAGAACGGCAGCAGGCTGCGTATACACCATGTTGCCGCCGCATATAAAAAGCTGTATCTAAAGGACGGCTACAGTGCAGACCTGGGCGGAAGTTCACTCACAAAAGTTTTCAGTTCAGGTGATCCCAGGATTATCAACAACCTCGCAGAATACCTGAAGACCCACCAGGCAAGCGATTCGACACGGCTGCTCCTGCACGAAGGGATTAATTCGAGCATGACATGCCCCGTATCTGTCGAAGGGAGACCGGTAGGCCTGCTCTTCTTCAGCTCAAGGCAGACAGACATTTATACGAAAGATCACCTGGCAATGATCTTAATGATTATCGAGAGGATCGGCCAGGCTGTTGAAAAGACATGGCATATCGAACAGCTCTCTGAAGCGATAAACTCATACATGGAGATGCTGAGCTTCGTCAGCCATGAACTGAAAAGTCCCCTTGATTCGATAATCTCTCTTGGGAACACACTTTCAGGCGGTTACTTCGGGAAAATGGATGAAAAACATAAAGGATACGTTGAGCGCATGGTCATCAAGGCAAAATACCTGCGCGAGATGACATCTGAATACATGACGCTCTCTCAGTTTGAGACTGGAAAAATCAACCTGAATATGAAGAGTGTCCATATTCTGAAAGATATTGTTGCTGAAGCGATTGATATAGTAATGCCGCAGGCAGCCGAAAAGAGAATGAACATCCATGTGCCTCCATCTGAATCTGATACGGAATTCAAATGCGATCCGTCCCTGGTTAAAATTGTCGTAAACAACCTGATGAGCAATGCTGTCAAATACGGGAACATCGATGGAGATGTCACAATAAGCCTTAATGTTACAGATGATAAACTTACACTTGCAGTGCGGAACACGGGTCCGGGATTTCCCGAAGAGGCCAAGCAGAAACTCTTCAGAAAATTTTCACGGATCGACAAGAAGGAGCTCATGGAACGTAAGGGTACTGGTGTCGGCCTTTACAGCAGCTGGAGGATCATACAGCTTCACGGAGGATCGATGAAAGCCGAATCTGTCGAGAACCAGTGGGCGGAGTTTTCATTTACTCTTCCACTGCGTGGAATATGAATAATTCATGAGACAGGCCAACTCTTCGTTAAAAAAAATTATCCGGTTGATCGATTATGAACAATACAGCATTACACAAAGATAACATTGAACTGCATATTTTTTCAGACAGGCGCGGCAAATCCTCAATAAGCACCTTCTCCAATACATATGCATTCACGCTTGACGGCAAGTGGTATCTCATAGACACGTCCTGCGGGAAGAAAAGGTACCGCGAACTCCGTGCATTTACAGCTGAACATCCGTGCAGCATGATCCTTTGCACGCACTACCATAATGACCACATAGCAAATAACGGGCGCACAGGCGGCAGAAGGACCCCGATAATCTATCATTACAATGTACGGAGCAAGGTACACTGGCTCAGAATGAACAGCACAGGCCAGTTGCTTATGATGTACAGGGACCTTGACAGGGATGGATTACTCCGCAGCATCGGATTTTCAGGAAAGGGTTTTATCCGTGCTATAAACAGCTACCGGATTCTGTCGGATTTTATCATGCCCGGACTTATTTTTCTTGTGGCATGGCTGCAGTCACTTAAAATGATCGGAAGAATTTATACAGGCAGAAAACGCATAGCATACCTTGAGCCCGGTGACAAAAATGATTATGACCTTGGCGGATTCACCTGCCCTGCCTGGCAAATTGCAGATGGCCTCTATGCAATAGAAACCCCCGGGCACTCAGACTGCCATGTGGCCTATTACCTGCCCGGCAGCAGCACGCTCTTCTGCGGCGATGCGCTGAATTTCCTTAATCCCAATGATATTCAGTTCGGCAGCATCACCGACGTGCTAACGTCACAGAAGCTGATACTTGAACTGGCACAAAAACTGAATATTGACCGTATATGCATGGGACATTACGAACCTATTACTGGAAATTCCGAAATTCTTGATTATGTTAGTGATATTATCCGGCGCCATGAACATGTATACAGACTTGTTTCAGAGTACCTGCTGAAAAATGGTAATGGGAAGACATTCGGAGAACTTTACAGCGCCATAAAAAATATTGATGATGAAATGATAAAAAAACTCGCAAAAATAACATTCCCCAGGTCAACGCTGGTTTTCCTGGATGTCTATCTGCTGAAAATGATAAAGGAGCTGGGGCTGGAATGCCGTGAAGGTTAACAGATTGAGTGATCAACCGCAGAAAGATGCTGAAAAATCTGAACTTTATTCGGTAACAACCGGGCTGCTCTACCAGAATTATATTCTGAGTTTTACCGGAATCATGCTGACAGCCATTGTAATAGCATATCTGGTTTACAGGGACCAGGGTCCGGAATTTTTAACGTCATCGATGATAAGGCTCTGGCTTCCTGTTACATGCATTCTCCTGTTGCTCAAAATGACCATTTCGGCAATATACATGAAGGCATCTTCAACTTATACATTGAATGAAAAAAAATGGCGATACATTTTTTATTTGCTGGTTTCCATAGCAGGTGCAGCAATCGGCTCTTCAGCATACTATACACGCGTGATTGAAAATCCCGGCATATTTTTAATCCTGGTCATGGTCGTCGGTACCCTCTCATCGGCATCCACGGGCCTTCTTTCGCCCAACCTTAAGGCTGTCACACTTTTTCACCTGTTTATGCTGCTCCCCTACATTGTGCAGTTCATAACTGCGGGCAAGTGGTCAGGCTTAACCATTATACTTGTATGGTGTTATGTACTTTTCACGACATCTAAAATCATTAACCGCACGCTCATACAATCGCTGATGTTGAAAATCGAAAATGACCGCATTATAAACCGGCTTAAACAATCCGAGGAAAAGTTTTCCAAATCTTTTCATTCCGGAGCGGCACCCATGGCACTCCTCAGGTTCAGGGACGCGATGTTCATTGACGCCAATGACGCATTCCTTACTCTCCTTAAATATTCGCGTGAAGAGGTAATCAACAAGACACCTTATGACCTTGAACTTTATGACAATCCTGCTGCAATCGTTGGACTTGTAATGGAAACCAACGCAAAGGGATTTATTCACAACAGGGAAATTACCCTTCTTACCAGCGACGGTAAAGCGAAGCACTGTATTCTTACTATTGAAAGCTTCCCCCTTGACAAATCGATGACCGCGCTGTGCATGCTTCTGGACTTCAGCGAAAGACTGGAATACCAGAAACAGCTCCAGGTTGAAAGGGACAGGTACGAAAACGCCGCCAATGTCAAAGCAAGGTTCCTTGCTACAATGAGTCACGAGATAAGGACTCCCATGAACTCAATCATAGGCATGACAAATTTAGCGTTGATATCCGATGACAGTAACGAGAGGATCGACTACCTTGGAGTAGTAAAGGAATCAGCCGAATACCTCCTTGTACTGCTAAATGACATACTGGATATTTCCTCATTAGAAGCAGGAAAGATCAGGCTCGACATGATCGATTCAGACCTGCACAAAATCGTGGACATCTCATGCAGGACAATGGAGATGTTTGCAAAGAACAGGAAACTGCATTTCACATGGAGTATCGATGAGAACCTGCCTCAATACATCAAGGCCGCGCCCGAAAGGCTGCGACAGGTACTAATCAACCTTATCAGCAACGCAATCAAGTTTACTCCCGACGGCAGCATCAATCTTCATATCAGGATATGGCGTGATGGACATTACAGCATACAGCCGGGGCAGGATGATTACATAGAGTTCGCGGTAACCGATACCGGAATAGGCATACCTGAAACAAAAATCGAAAAAATATTCGACAGCTTTACGCAGGCTGATGAAAGCACGTTCAGGAGATATGGAGGTACGGGCCTGGGACTTACCATATCCCAAAACCTGATTACAATGATGGACGGGGATATCCGTGTAGATAGTGTACTCGGCAAAGGAAGTACATTCAGGTTCATAATACCACTGGTAAAAGGCAACAGACCGGTCGAGGATACCAGCTACCTGGCACCTGAAAAAAGCTCCGGATCAAAAAGAATCCTCATCGCAGAGGACAATATAATGAACCAGAAGCTGATCTCCGCCTACATGAAAAAAACCGGGCACGAATACATCCTGGTTGAAAACGGAGCTGACGCCATAGACATTCTGAAAAAAGAAAAATTCGATGCGGTATTGATGGACCTGGAGATGCCGGTAATGGACGGCCGGGACTCTCTTTTAAGAATAAGGTCCGGGGAAGCCGGTGAATCAAACAGAAACATACCGGTATTTGCAATGAGTGCCCACGTCATGACCGACATAATTGATTCATGCATCAGGGAGGGATTCAACGGGTATATTACCAAGCCGATTGACCTGAAAAAACTGAGGGGAATCATCGAATAATTTATACCGGCAGAAACCAGATGTAACAATATATCAATATCCATCACAGAAAAGCATTCGTAAACCTGATTGTAAGTAAACTCCTTGACTTCGAGATGCATGAATTTATTAATGTTTTCATAAAATCTTTACAAGCAAACAGAAATTCTTTTTATAGTCAAATACAACACTTTGATCAGGATATTGATGCTATAACCGGCACCAATTAAAAATAACCGCCTGCTTGACGGATCACTGCACAGGCCTGTTGCTAAAACCGAATGTTTAACACGGATAAAACTTATTATTGTCAGGAAAAGTATTAAAATGGATATATATACACTTATTAATAATCTCAGCGGTATGGATCATGCATCATTGATTTACTTTATCCTGCTGGGAATACTTCTTTTATGCGGTTTCGGACTCCCTGTTCCTGAAGATATAATACTGATATCAGGGGGTTACTTGTCACACCTGCATATTCTCGATATAAGGATATTCCTGCCCCTTGCGATGTTCGGAGTGCTGGCAGGCGATGCAACAATGTTTATGCTGGGAAGGAAACTGGGTTATCCATTTCTTAAAAAAAAATTCGCGCGGAGATTTATAAGCACACAGAATCTCAGCAGGGCGGAAGATGCTTTTGAAAAATACGGCGACAGGATCTTCTTTGCCGCAAGGTTTCTCCCGGGACTGAGGACTCCTATTTACTTCACCGGCGGAGCACTTAATGCGAAATTTTATAAATTCTTTATGTTCGATTTTTTTGCAGCGATCATAAGCGTTCCATTGTGGATATTCGGAGCCTATTATGGCGGGGAATACCTGGAGCGGGTAATCCATGTGGGTAAAAATGTTCAGTTCGGGATTATTGCCTTCATTCTGGCACTCGTACTGATAACTCTGGGCTGGAGATTCTATAAAAACAGGAACGGCCGTAAAACCGTATCTGAATAACCTGTTTTATTTAAACCTGGATTCCTTAACCTTGAATCCGAAATCGAGCAGTTCTGTCACCATGTCTCCATCATCTGTAGTACTTTTAACCATACCGTTTACAGGAACAGAGGTGTGATACCAGCTGGTTGACCGGTATGTTTTCCCCAGGAATGAGGCTTCACCCTTAATCATTTTTGTAGCGTTAAAAACTCCTGCGGGGACTTTAATTGGACCACCATTCTGTATACCTGAAACATTTACCTGCAGAGATACAATAGTTTTCTTGTATGCTGCTTTCATCATTGTTAACATAGGACCTTCGATTTTCTGAATTTCACCGTTTCCATCGCGAGTCTTCATCCATATTATTTCAACTGCATCCATATTTCCGGTCCTGGCCGCAGTCTCCATCCCGGACATGCATATCTGCATCGCACTTTCAGAAGATCCCGTAAGCGTGTAGAATTCAAAAATCCAGGCCCTCCCCTGTTTTCCGGTTATGGCAATACTGCTGATGGTTCTATCGCCATCGTCATCAGTGGTTCCAGTAACCACGTATTGTCCCACTGCATATGGCATCGGTTGTGAAAAATTTTTCGAAGCTCCGTAAGCCCTGCCGGCCTTTACGGAGTATAAAGAATTTATCTTTGCAACAAGACGCTTGTCAGCAGACGCCCCGCATGAAAAAAGTATCGGGATAGCAAGCATGAGAAATGCAACATGTTTCATTATAATCCTCCGTTAAACCGTTGAAACAGCAGGGCAGATGCTATTAATTAAATTCACAATCTTATATGACATAAAGTAACGTTCATGTCAAGGAAAATACTCCCTGCAAATAATTGATATTTACAGCCCGATTATATTGTTATCTTCTTATATTTAATCTACTATTTAATGAATGTTCTCCCGGCAATGCGTGGGGAAAATTTGTTTAAATCCGGTTATAAAAGGGAAAAATTATAAACCATGACATTCCTGAACTTTTAGGTGATAATAACATATAAAAATTTTTCTTTCAATTATTGTCTGGAGTTTAAATTAATAATTGACTCATTAATAACGCAAATATACAATCCAGTATTCATTAAAATAAGGAATTCAGCATGCTGCAGACCAAAACAACAGACATCTCAGAGCAGATTATAAACGGAGAACCTGTTAAGCTGGCTTTCCATTATAATTCAAAAGAAATAAATAAATTCCTTAACTCCATTTTTGTAAAAGTGCTGTCCAAAAATGATCAGGACTATTTACAGGGAATGGTTGAAACAATACTTCGAGAGATGATCATAAATGCAGTGAAGGCAAATTCGAAGCGGGTCTTTTTCAAACAAAGAAGTCTTGATATCCATGATGAAAAGGACTACAACACAGGGATGGAGGAATTCAAGACATTCCTGGTTAGTGAAAACGAAAAACTTGCCGACGAATTAAAAGAGTATGGATACAAAGTCGAAATCTGCCTGAAAAAGGGCAGTGACGGTTTTAGAATAATGGTACGCAACAACTCGCCGCTGCTCCCTTTTGAGGACCAGCGCATCAAGGAGAGGATTGATAAGGCGCGAAGCTACAATGACTTCGGCGAGATCTATATGGATATTGCAGATGACTCCGAGGGTGAAGGACTCGGCATCCCTCTTACAGTGCTTTTCCTGAAAAATTCCGGTATAGGCGACGAGTCTTTCAACATAAGGACTGACGGACGAATCACTCAATCGGAGTTTGTTATTCCCAACACGATGCATCCGTCCGAGATAATTACAGAAATTAAAACCAGGATATCGCTGGACATTGATGACCTGCCCACATTCCCCGAAAACATTTTACGTCTCCAGCAGCTATGCAGGAACAAAGAGGTGACGATCGAGCAACTTGCGATGGGTATATCAACAGACCCGGCGCTTACCGCTTCAATATTAAAACTTGCGAATTCAGCCGGATTCATAACTTCAAGAAAAATAAACAACCTCAAAGATGCAATAAAAATCATCGGCCTCAAGAACCTCAACTCGATGCTCGTTGCAACTGCAGCACGGCATATACTTGATACCAGGTTCGCATCCTTTAAAGAAATATGGAACCACTGCAACAAGGCCGCTTTATATGCAAGGCTCATTGCATATAGACTCAATATGACTGCTATCTCGGAGATGGCATACCTTGCAAGCCTGCTCCATGATCTTGGAAAAATAATCCTGCTTTCTGCGAATACAGAGCTTACCACAAAAATCGAAACAGTAGCAATTAAAAAGCAGATGAGACGCTCCACGGTTCTCGAAGAGATGACTATGGGGATAAGCCATTCATCAATAGGCCGGATAATAGCTGAAAAATGGAACTTCCCGCCATACCTGGTCGAAGCAATTGCCTTTCATCACTCCCCGATGAATGCGAGGCATGAATTCAGGGACATTGTGTCGATCACCTATCTCGCCAACGCGCTTTGCCTGATCGAAGACAACAAGTTCGACTACTTATACATGGAGGACGAGGTTATACAGCGCTTCGGTCTTACAGACAGGGGTAAATTCGACCTGTTTCATAATGAACTGATTCAAAAAGCAGCAGATACAGGTGCAAACTGACCTGTCTCTGTTAATTAATTTCTTGACCTTTTCCGGAAAAGTGCAAAGACTGCTTAAACTGTTAACAGATATCGCCGGAGGATATATTAATGGAACATATTCAGATTTCGAAGCTTGTTGATCATACTAATCCCCGGGCGATACTCTCAGAAACAAAAAAAATATTCCTGGAATCCTATCCTGAAAAGGAATTCACACGCATAGAAAACGCTTTTGAAAATATCCTTCTGCTGTTTAACGGTAAATATAAAGACTACATGGCCTGCAATACTGAATATCATGACCTTACCCACACGCTGGACGCGCTGCTCGCCTGTGCCCGTCTCATGGATGGACGCAACCTTTCAGGTGAACCTTTTTCAGTTCAGCTTGCCACGGAACTGCTGCTATCAACCCTGCTTCATGATACAGGCTATATTCAGAAAAATGATGACATAAACGGAACAGGGGCTAAATATACAGCAAGCCATGTTGAACGCAGTATCGAATTTGTAAAATTTAACATGGATGATTTTGGAATTGAACCATCCGCGGTTGATTCCGTGGGCATACTCATTGCGTGTACCGGGCTCCGCAACAGGTGGGAGGACTTTACTTTTTACGACTCGAGCCAGATGATTGCAGGTACCATTCTCGCCACAGCGGACCTCCTCGGCCAGATGTCAGACAGGGCATACCTTGAGAAACTGCTCTTTCTCTACTACGAATTCAGGGAAGCCGGTATCGAGGGGTACAATACTGAGTTTGACATATTGCGCAAGACGCTTGATTTTTACGAACTGACCCAGACAAGGCTCGAGACAACGCTGAAGGGTTCTTATCTATACGCGGCAGTACACTTTGCAGTACGGAAGGAAATCAACTACAACCTGTACATGGAAGCGATCGAGCATCACATGAATTACCTGAAGAGGATACTTTCAGATCAATCAACCAATTTCAGGCAGAAGCTTAAAAGGCTGGATATAGAGTCTGCCGAAGCGAGATACAAGAGCAGGTGCTGACTCCCGTTCAGGGTACAGCATTGATGCGCAGGCCCTACTGCCTGATCCTGGTCTCTATAAAATTTTTAATTCCCGGAATAAAATCTTCAATCATTTTAGTGAGTTTGGCATCTGTTTTCATCCTTGAAGTTGCACATCCCGAAAAATAGAACTTTATCTTGGGTTCAGTACCTGAAGGACGGACAGTCACTGTTGAACCGTCATCAAGCATGAATTTGAGCACATTGGATTTCGGCAGTACTGCACCACCCGCAGGGGAGTCATATACAGTATCATTCTTATAATCAATAGTTCCGGTCACGCTGAGTCCGCCAATCTCAATAGGGGGTTTATCCCTTAACCGCTTCATTACCTCTGCGATTATTTCGCCGCCTTTAAGACCCTCTGCATCAATCGAGACATTCCTGTCGTCATAATATCCGTACTTCCGGAAAATCGATTCAAGGTAATCAGTGATCGTTATGCCGCGGTTTTTAAGCCAGGCGCAGCATTCACCGATCATTACAGTTGCGGCAACCGCATCCTTGTCCCTGGCATATGTCCCCGACAGGTAGCCGTAGCTCTCCTCGCCGCCGAAGACATAGGAATACTTATTATTATCTTCAAAGCTGCGTATCTTTTCGCCGATATACTTAAAGCCCGTGAGGACATTAAATACTTTCATCGAGAAGGATTCCGCGATCCTGTCCTGGAGGTCTGTGGTTACCACGGTCTTCACAACTGCACCGTTTGCAGGCAGAATCTTCTTTTCCTCCCTCCTCGAGAGTATATAATGTTCAAGGATTGAGCCTATGTGGTTTCCCGAAAGAACTGTAAATTGATTTTCCGAATTGCGCACTGCAATACCCATCCTGTCAGCGTCCGGGTCTGTGGCGATTACAATGTCAGCGTTTTTTTCAACGGCATACCTGATGGCCATGTCAAGGGCGTCCCGCTCCTCGGGATTGGGTTTCCTCACTGTTGAGAAAGAGGAATCAGGTTTCATCTGTTCCTCTACGTAAATAATGTCTGTGAATCCCAGTCTTGAAAGGACTTCGGGTATAATCTCGCCGCCGGTCCCGTGAAGCGGGGTGTACACGATTTTAATCCCACTCTTCTTTATCTCTTCGGGACATATTGAAAGTTTAAGTATCTGATCAATATATGGCTCATCAATGGAATCCGATATCCACTCGATCATGCCCTTGTTTTCAAGCGCGTTAAAATCATCGCGTTTCACCTGGGTAAAGGATTCGACCTTGCGGACCTCACGGATAATGTTTTCATCCTGAGGAGGAACGATCTGCCCGCCGTCCTTCCAGTATACCTTGTAGCCGTTGTATTCCTTTGGATTGTGGCTCGCGGTAACAACAATACCGGTCACGCATCCGAGAGTCCGTACCGCATAACTAAGTTCAGGGGTAGGCCTCATATCACTGAATATGTAGGTCTTAATCCCGTTTGACGCGAGTACCTTTGCAGCTTCCATCGCAAACTCGCGTGAATAACGCCTTGAATCAAAGGCTATTGCGGCAGACGGATCGCTCTCCCCTGACTTAAGCACGTAATTGGCAAGTCCCTGGGTTGCCCTGGCAACAACATATGTGTTCATCCCGTTAGTGCCGTTGCGGATTATCCCCCGCAGGCCGCCGGTTCCGAATTCAAGTTCTATTGCGAAGCGTTCATTAAGTTCGTCCTCATTTCCTGATTCTATAAGTTTTTTAATCTCATCAATGCATTCATCGCTGTATGGTTTTGCAGTCCATTCAGCTATCCGTTTTTTTACAGTATCAGATAGTGGCATCAGGAGACCCCCGCCATTTTATTCTTCAGGTAGTGAATAAAATCTATTTCCCCTGGATCCTTTTCATTAATTACAGCAAGGTAATAAGATACCCAATCGCAGAAATAGATACATTCAAGAAGCCTTGTTTTGAAACTGCCGCTTTTACCCTCAATTTTTAATATATCTATTTTATGTTCTTTTAGCAAATTATTTATTATTTCAAATCTTGCGGAAACACGCCTGTTCATCGAAGCCTCGACAATATTTACCACACAGTACCGGTCTTTTCCATCTCCGGCAGTTTCCCAGCCGACGATTTCGTTGTGGTTCATTTCAGGGTATTCCGCTATCCATGCATGCATCTTGCTGTTCTCGTTAAGCTGCCCCTTGAACCTGCGCCCAACTGAATCATTAAGCCCTGAAGCAGTGTAAATTACAGGGATCATTCCCTGTATTTTCCCTGCCATTTCAAGTGCTGTGTTTGATGAAGATGAAAGCTCACTACCCATTGATTTCAGCATTCCAATAATTTCAAGAGCGGAATCTTCCTGTACGGGCACAAGCTCCAGTCCCTGGAAAAGCCGCAGCAGGGTAAAGAATGAATTATACAGCGCGTACCTGGGCTGGAATCCCTCCTGGAGTTTTACACAGAGCAGATTATTACGCGCTGCAAAATCCGCAAGCTGACCGCCTGTTGTGATGCATATTATGGTGCATTTTTTTGCAAGAGCATCGTTCACAGCAGAGTTGGTCTCCTCTGTGTTCCCCGAGTATGACGATGCTATAACAAGGGTGTTTTCATCTGCGAACCGGGGCATACTGTAAGTCCTGTTTATGCTAAGGCTTACCATGAGTTCATCCCTGAGAAAATTCGCAAGCAGGTCGCCGCTGATTGCTGAACCGCCCAGTCCCGTGATAATAATATTACGTATGCGGCTTGTATCAATTCCGGAAGTATCGATTTTTTTCCACGCTGATTCTGCCTGTTTCCATGAATCCTTCAAGACATTAAAAAGCATCTTGTTATCATACAATTCTATTCTGCTCTTCATTCCGCACCCCGGGTATGATCCATTATTCTGTTAATTATACAGATAATTAACAAATCCCCGTTTTAATAAATTGCGGGGATCTGACCTGTTCTTTGATGTACTGATACAGAATTTAAAATTACGGGTTTATTGCAAGTTATTTTTACAGCCCCTGCCTACACTGTTTATGCAGTTTTTATCAATACTCCTCGTCTGACCAGCCCACATCCCTGAGGAAATCATCGTAGCCGCCGTCGTAGACCCGGACAGTGTTCTTGTCAAAAACAATCAGCTTCGTGGCAACGGCACGCAGGTGCATCTCGTTGTGCGTAACCATGATTACAGAACCGTCAAAATCATCGATTGCCTCGATCAGTGAATCGCACGACTGCATGTCAAGGTGGTTTGTGGGCTCATCGAGTAGTATCAGGTGACAGGGCGTCACAAGGATCTTAGCCAGCACCACCCTGCTCTTCTCACCGCCGGAAAGTACCTTAATCTTTTTGAGCGCATTATCCCCGGGGAACATAAGGCCGCCCGCGATACTGCGTGCCTTGAAATCATTGCACGCAGGGTCAGCACACCTGATCTCCTCAATTATGGTTTTACTGTCAGTGAGGTTGAACCTGTTGGTCTGGCCAAAGTATCCCTGCTGCAGTACCGGATGTTTTGTAACACTCCCGTTTAGGGGACTGAGTTCACCGGCAAGAAGTTTCAGAAGCGTCGACTTACCCTGGCCGTTTTTACCGATTATGCATATACGGTCGCGCTTTCCCACTGCCAGTGAAAAATTTTCCATGAGAAACGGTTCCTTCCCGTTATACGAGAATGATATATCTTTCGCTGCCATCATCTGCTGTGCGGCAAAGGGCGCGTTGTTAAAGTATAGTTCCAGGTCTTCGATAGCATCAAGCGCTTTCATCTCGCCCTGTTTTTCAAGCTTCTTGACCCGCGACTGTGTACGGCTTGCGAAGCTGGCGCGCGCCTTGAACCTTGCTATAAATATCTCCTCCTGCCTGCGCTTCTTTTCCTCGTTCAGGCGGGTCTTCTCGTAAATCTCCTCCTCCTGGTTAATCATGGTGTAGAGCTTCTCGGTATCACCCTGTATCTTGCGCGCTTTTGTGCGGTGTATAGCGGCAACATGCGTGGCAACGCTGTCCATGAAACTCCGGTCATGGGTAATGAGCATGCATTCGCCCTCCCACCCCTTCAGGAACTCCTCGAGCCACCTGATCGCGACGATGTCAAGGTAGTTGTTCGGTTCATCGAGCATGAGCATGTCAGGTACAGATACCAGGAGCTTGGCAAGATTCATACGGATCTGGAATCCTCCTGAAAATTCCTGCGGGTTCCTCTCCATGTCAGCCTCGGAAAATCCAAGTCCCGAAAGGACCTTTTCAACGCGCCAAGTTTCATACTCCTCGCCCGGCTGGAGTCCCAGGCTGCACTCCTCGAGCACTGTGTCTTTAGTAAAATGCAGGTGCTGTTCCAGGTGACCTATACGGTAATTTTTAGGAATACTGATAGTCCCGGAATCGGGCTCTACGTGACCCGCAACCATCTGGAAGAGCGTTGATTTCCCATGACCGTTACGTCCCACGAGCCCTACACGCTCACCGCGGTTTACACTAAGGCTTAAATCCTCAAAGAGTACCTGGCCGCCGTAAGACTTGTTAATGCTATTAATATTTATCATCTTCCTGATCCTTTTCCGGGCAATATAAGAATATCCACAATGAATGCGAACCGGACAAAAATTATTTCCATGCCGGAAAAGGTCAAGCCTTTATACACCAGTTGAACAAAAAGCATACCTGCATATTCAAAAATAAATTGACATCCCTCCGGAATTGGCATTCATTAAATACTGTCTGGAACCTGGACACTGGTTATGCGTGAATTTTCTACGTGCCGCAGATTAAATGCTGCAAGATACTCCCGGGGAGATTTCATGAAATACACACTGCACGGCATTTTTTTACTATTGCTGCTGATACAATCTCCCCTGGCAGCTGCATACCCCGCAGGTAACGTAACGCTCGATGACGCCCTGGCAACTAAAAACATCAGCAGTTCACTGGAGTATATAGAAGATATAAATCACTCACTGACCATTGCAGATGTAACCGGAAAAAATTCCCCGACATGGCGTAAAAACGTCAAACAGCATGTGAATTTCGGTTACACATCATCGGCTTACTGGTTCCGCTTTACCACTGAGAACATCACGGGTAAAAAATTATCGTGGCTTCTTGAAATTGATTTTCCACCGATAGATCAGATAGAATTATATTATCCCGATGGCCAGGGACGGTACATAGTTAAAAAAACAGGGGACTCGCTTCCATTTGCATCAAGAGATATTAAATACATCAATTACCTTTTCAACATCAGCCAGAATCCCGGGAGTATGACCTGCTATGTAAAAATCATCTCGGTTGATTCTATTGTTTTCAATCTCAACATACTTGGTTATAGTGCTTTTCTTGACCGGTTCCACAACGAGATGCCGCTCTACTGGATTTTCTTCGGACTGATGATAATCATGATTCTTTATAACCTTGGATATTTTATCATCACAAGGAAGCAAGGTTATCTCTACCTTGCATGTTTTATAATAGTTTATTCCATACTTGAATTCAACCTGAAGGGTTTCGCATCACTGTACCTGTGGCCTGATGCTGTCCTGTGGAACAGCCGCGCCAACCCGTTCATGGCATCCCTTGTGATTTTCTGGATTACACTTTTTCTGTACGATTTCAATGGAATAAAAATGCCCTGGCTCAAACAGAATCCCGAAAGACATAAAATTTTTATCCGGCTGCCGCTACTCGCGATGCTTGCAGCACTTCTGCTTGCAGTTGTATCGCTGTTTATAAATGTAAAGCAGAGTCTTATGCTTGTTTATGCCCTTGCCTTCTGTAATATTACCGGTGCATCTCTTAGCGGCATATATGCGGCATATTTCAGAAAACCGGGGTCACACCAGGCCCATATGTCAAACATTGCTTTCTCTATTTTCGGGATAATGGCTCTGGTCGCAATACTCTCCATGGCGGGCATACTTCCGGCGAACCGCCTGAGCCGCTGGGCTCTCGAGATCGGGATCTCCTTTGCAGTTGTGTTTCTTTCTTTCGGGATGGCTGATAAACTCAGGTTCAAAAAAAACAAAATCAGGGCTGCGGAACGGAGATACAGCCACCTTGTCGAGAATACAAGTGAAATCATCTTTACACTCGATGAAAATAACCTGATACTCAACATAAATTCAGCCGTTAAAATGCACCTGGGATTCAAACCCGAAGAACTTTCAGGTATGAATATCCTGGACCTGGTACAGGAGACATGGAATAATAAACCCGGAATTGCCCGGCAGATGGTACTTGAATACATTTCGGATCTAAAAAACAGTGATAAACGCAGTGTCCAGTTCCGCACGACCCTTATAAATAAATTCAGCCATGAGCCCCAGGAACTCACTATGACCTTTGAATACACTGCAGACAAGAACACGGGATACACCCTTCTTGGTAAAGCCTCACCGGTAATTGACGACGTACTTTCAGATTTCCTTGAAACAGAGCAGTATTCATACAACCTGAATAATTATTTCACGAACGCGGAAATGATGAGCCAGCGGCTGGTTCGCAACCTGAACCACTTTACTACTTCTGCTGTAATAATGCAAATCCGCGTGGCCCTCCGCGAAGCGATAATAAATTCAATTGAACACGGGAACCTGAACCTGACGTTCGCTGAAAAAACCGGGCTACCCGACGGTGAAAGTTATTTCAATCTTATAAAAGAGAGGCAGATGGACCCGGCACTGACAGAAAAAAAAGTATCAATAAATTATTCTCTTAACCGGGAGCGGGTTATCTATGAAATCTCAGATGAAGGTGAAGGATTCGACTACCGCTCCATGCTGGACAGGAACCCGGTCAGCCCGGAGAACCTTATGCTCGGTCATGGACGCGGACTGCTGATGATAACATCGGCATTTGACCATGTCGAGTTCAATGAAAAGGGAAACCGCATAGTACTGGTTAAACATTTCGCCCAGGCTATGTAACTCCTTATCATAATTTTTGAGGATCAGGAATTACATCCACAACTTATAGCAATTCCGTTAAAACGCACTGTAACAGGCTACTTCTTTTTATTTTTCAGTTCACCCACCACAGATCTGAATTCATCCATGAGGATGCTTCGCTTCGACGAATCGCCGAATTCATCAACCGTATTCCACTTCATAAGCTCCGCAGGCTCATTACAAGTGGGGCATGTGACTGATGCAGCAACTTCTCTCTTAAACTTGTGGCCTTTGCTGCACCTGTAAGTTTTCTCCATAAAATCCCCCTTTTAATAATGTCATTTGCCGGATTTTTTAATTTCCTCATCTTCAAATAGAAGTGTAGTTCCCGTAATATCATTGTGCTTATACCGGACCGTCTTTGCAGGTCCGGAAACTGCCTCTGCTTTAATCCTGCCGCTCGAATTAACCGGGGAAGCTGCCGGGTTGTTTCCTGTATTCATATAGCCGGCTGCAAACTGCTCAGCTGTGAGTATTTTAAACATTTTATCGAATGTTGCCATCCTGAATAGCTGGCGTATATTTTCATTCATGCTGACAAGCAGAAACTCACCCCCGGTTTCGGCGAAGGACCTTGACAGCCTTACGAGCCTGCTGATACCGAATGAATCAATATACCTGATTTTTTTAAGGTCTACTGCCATTACACCGTACTCCGGGCTGATATATTTTTCGAAAGCACGGTCAAAGTCTCTTGAAGTTGATGGTGATATCTCGCCCAGTATTGTGAAAACTACAAGTTTTCCCGTCACTTCGGAATCAATTGTTAACATTGCTTTTCCCTCAGCCCAGTTTAAAGTGTTGTTTCTTTAATATTTCTTTTTTTATATAATTTGAATTTACATCACATCAGGGTGAACTGCAAGGAAAAAATTTAATTTATGCACCTAACCTCTTGCTTAATAAAACTTTTTAGCCGACTTTAGATGAGGAACAGGTGTTGCAAAAGTTATGCCTGCAGTTACCAGGGGCTCTGACCCTTCAGATAACTTTGCCCTGTTCAATTCCTGCAGTTTTCTGAATTTTCTAGAATTTTTAAAATATAACGGATTCTACACTAAAAATCTTGACGCTTCATACCAGTTCTCTGTATTGTCGTTGTATGAAAAGAATGAATCTCATTCGCGTCGAAGTGATTATAACTGCAGCAGCGGCTGCGGCACATAATTTTATTCCCTGCGGGTAGATTTCCACATATATTCAGACAAAGTGAAACCGGAGCCCGCTAAAAAAAAGCGGGCTTTTCTGTTTTTAGGACTTGAATGATGTATAGGGGTCAGCGCCTTTTTCTTTTTCGAATTAAAATGACATACAGATGCAAATTGTTAACTAATGCATGTTAAAACCTGTTAAGGTTTCATTAATAAAAATTAAACACCAGGAGTCAGTCATGAAGAACACGTTAATAATCAAAACAGCGGCAGCAGCACCGGTTTCAGCGGGAGTAGTATTTTCTGCAGGATTCAGACAACGGAGGTATTACTGTTATGATCGATTATTATAAACCTATCTATTCAGCCTCATCGCTGAACATGAAGTCCTCTGTAATCAGAGACATGTTCAGACTTACCTCCGATCCCGAAATGATCAGTTTCGCAGGAGGACTTCCCGGCGCTGAAGCGTTCCCGGTTAATGAACTCCAGGAGATCATCAACAAGGCAATATTAAGGAACGGTTCATCAGTATTCCAGTACGGCACAACAGAAGGTTATTCCCCTCTACGGGAATCGATCTCTCAACTAATGGATAATGTATACGGACTGTCGACTAATCCGGAAAATGTCCTGGTAACGAGCGGATCTCAGCAGGCACTATACCTCCTGTGCAAGATACTTGTTAATCCAGGTGATGTGGTAATAACCGAAAATCCCACGTACGTAGGCGCCCTGAGCACTTTCCGATCATTTATGGCTGATATACATGCTGTCGATATGAATGAACAGGGGATGGATACTCCCGCGCTTGAACAAAGGATCGGGGAACTGGTCCGCAGCGGAAAAAAACCGCGACTTATTTATACAATCCCATCTATACACAATCCAACAGGCTTGACAATGGGGATTATCCAGCGTCACATGCTTTATGATCTTGCATCAAAATATGACCTGCTTATAGTAGAGGATGATCCTTATGGAATGATCCGTTATGACGGCCTCAAAATTCCGCCTGTAAAAAAACTCGATATTGAAGGCCGTGTGGTTTATCTCGGGTCGTTCTCAAAAACGGTCTCTCCCGGTCTGCGGACCGGATGGATTGCGGGCCAGAAGGATATTATTCGGAGGTGCGTCATTGCCAAACAGGGAGAGGATACATGTTCCGGAACTCTTTCACAGTTTATTATTAATGATTTCATTACTGACGGCAGCATATATAGCCAGATTGAACGTGTTAAAAAAATATACAGTAAAAAACGCGACCTCATGAAAGACTGTATCGATAAAATGATTCCATCGGCATCGTATACTCTTCCACAGGGAGGATTGTTTCTGTGGGTAACACTTGGCGGGATTACTGACACATCACTTCTGCTCAAAAAATCCCTTGATAAAAAAGTTGCCTTTGTACCGGGTGAGGCATTCTATCCCGGGTACGGGGGTCAGAGCAGCTTAAGGCTTAACTTCAGTTACCCTGACTGTAATGAAATAGAAGCGGGGATTAAACGTATTGCTGTTGTTATAAATGAAGCGAACGATCACTGAAGGTTTACGGAGGGTAATTTTTGAATATATGTATGGATGAAATAGCATTTGTTAAAAAAAGCAGTGATGCTCTGACCCGGAGCCCTATTGTATTCACCAATACCATAGGGCTCTGACCCTAAATACTAAACTGGCTGTATCAGATAGCAACCGCTTCTTTAAAGGACGAATGCCAGTACAACTCAACATCAGTGAATTCCCCGTTTATGCCCAGCTCAAGGAAGTAGTCCATTAGTACTTTAAGGTGAAGTATTTCTTTATCCTCTTCAGTGCAAAGAGCCTGGTCTTTAGCAGCAATCCAGCTGTATGAGTTATCAACCCAGTTAAAAAATTCCAGCCCTTTATCCTTAAATATTTTATAGCTTGAAATCATGTCGAACTTAACAGCTTCATATGCCTTAAAGAATTCATCGTCCGAAGCGGTCCTGAGTGTTGTCGCAAGTTCAGCCTGAAAAAAATCCCCCCAGCTTACAACATGGGGCAGCACTCCGTATTTTTCATATATCTTTTCAAGATCCTCATCGTTCAGATAATTCCTGGATGAAATCCTGTTTATAAAATTCCTTAAAAAAATCAGGTGGATAAGTCTTTCTGAAGAAATGCCATTTTCATTGATCACTGGCAGTACGGCTTCTGTAATAAGTTCACGCATTGAATTACTCCTGCTGATGTATAAATTTCTTCTATTATTATTAATATTCGGCAATAGTTTATGATCCGTGAGATATTTTTGGAGTTAAGTGAAATGAAACTGTAATTTAGCAGGGGATTTAGCGGGTCAGAGCTGTTTCGCTTCAATCAAATGGGAATTTTTACCGGTTAAATTAAGCGGGTAATTCCCCCATTAAAATGCGATTTAATTCAGTATTTTTTGTGAATCTTTCCTGTCTGGCCTGCTTCAGTTTTTCTTTTCTCTCGGCCAGTATAGCCGGACCTCTGCCATGAAAAACATCAACCGGTTTTAAATAACCAATACCAGCATGATACCTGTTGTTATTGTATTCATCAACAAATTTTTTAATGACTTTTAATCCTTCACCATAATATGATGGACTATTAGGCCGTAATGCTTCAGTTCTGACAAGGCCGACAAAACGTTCAGCCTTGCCGTTTGTCTCCGGATGCTTCCGGCGTGTCGGAACATCAATACAATTATTTTCAGACAATATGCACTTGAAGTCATGACTGATAAACTGAGATCCGTTATCATGAATCACCATCGGTCTGGCTTCCGGATACTTATCTATGGTTCTCTGAGTAAACAACTCAACAGATAAACCGGTCATATCGGTCATCAACTCCCAATGCAGAAGGAACCTGGAAAAACCATCAAGCATGAATATCAGATAGTAATGAACACCACTCATTGTGACATATGCAATATCCGTATGCCAGTGATGATGCACATAAAGCGGTTTCTTCTCGTATTCCTTCTGCGCTCCATCATTTTCTTTGAAAGCCTTTCCGAGCAGCTTAAACATGCTTAAAATACGGTATACGGACGATTCCGTGAGAATTACTATACCCTCATCAATCATCTTCCATGTCAATTTGCGATATCCCATATTTCTGATTTCTTCTGAACTTTTACGAAATTCAACAATTCTCTGAACCTCTTCATCAAGAATATGAAACGGGTGAACAAGGCATGGACGAACCGGTTTCTCCTGCCTCCATCGGCTGAGCTGACTGGAGCTGACACAGAATAAGTGCATGACTTCAGCACGCTTCCAGCCTGTCCATTGTATTACACGTTCAATCGCTTCCATGATCTTCTTCTGAATAAGTTCCGGGTAATGCCGACCTGGTGCTATTCCATATTCTTTTTTTTTAAGGTAATATTCTCAGAGACAACCTCAGCTATTACATCCTTCATTCTCTGGATTTCAGACCCCATACTTTCTTTCTCACGATCCTCAGCAGCCTTTGTCCGCCCTTGAGATTTTTCCTTAAAACCACTTAAAGCGGCTTCAAAAAATTCACCCTGCCAGCGATAGAACAAATTTGGATGTATGCCATACTCTTCGCTTATCTCGGTAACTGTCTTTGCTTTGCTGAGAACCTGCTTGACGATATTAAACTTTTCTTCAGGACTAAAGTGTCTTCTTTTCTTCTTGATCATTTGATCCTCCATTATATTTTTCGGAGGATTTACTCACTTATTTTTACCTTATTTTTTCCCGTTTTCATTGAAGCGGAACAAGAGCATATACGTAAAACTGATAATTACTGTCACAATTATAATACTAATTAAACAAATAAGAGGTTAAATCAGGATCTTAAGAGATAAAAAACTTGCATAACTCATAGGGAACCGGTTTTGAAGGCATATAATAACCGATTTTTTCATCTTTATCTCCATGATAATCACTGCCGCCCGAAACATGAAGCCCGTACTTTCCGGCAAGTCTGAGGATCTCTTCAATATCCCTGTTTGTGTGCATAGATGAGAATGCCTCGATTCCTGAAATTCCCTGTTCAACAAATCCTTTCAAAATAGACTCAAATTCATCGTAGTTTTTAAAGCCCAGGGATACGGGATGAGCAATGATGCTCTGACCCCTGGCCCCCTTGACAAGTTCCATAGCTTCGGCAAATGATATCTTTTCCTTCCTTATGTAACCAGGTTTTCCTCTAACAAGGAATCTCTTAAAAACATCATTAATCGTCGGTGCATAGCCATGTTTTACAAGGACCCTCGCTACATGAGGCCGCCCCATAGTGCCACCCTGGCTCTCATCCAGTACTTCCTTTAATGGAATTTCGATTCCATTAGCGGCAAGATCGTCGATGATACGGTAAATCCTCGAATCCCGTACACTCTGAAGATGTGTAAGTTTTGTCAGCAGCGGTTCGTATGTGTGATCAAAATTCAGCCCAAGAAGATGAAAAGAACCGCCCGGGAAATCTATGCTGAACTCGATGCCGGGAATCACTTTAAAAGATCTAGTTGACGCATAATCGAGCGCCTCAGCTAAGCCTGCGACAGTATCGTGATCAGTAATTGCTATAACTTCGACACCCTCGGATATGGCAAAATCAATAAGCTCAGAGGGGGACTTGATCCCGTCTGAAGCGGTTGTATGGCAGTGGAGATCAATAATTTTCATATTAGGATAATTTCATCCGGCATACCAGCTTGTCTATAAAAAAATATTTCCAGATTAACAGCGTATACAAAACTAATAGTTTTTATTATCTTTGCTCTGACCCCAACTTACATAAAACTTACATGAACCTTACATGAACAAGCCTGATCACCAAAATACAGAAAGACGTTTACGGTAAGCATCTTCATAGAATATAAACTTCTCGACACAAGCATCAAAGGTATTACCCAGTTGTTTAAAAAATGAGTGCCGGATAATTCTTACCGGTAATTCATATCCTTCAATCAGATAACAATTAATAAAACCAATATCGTTTTCCCGGGGATCCCGGCTTATCCCCTTCCTTACGGGATTATATCCAATATACCAGAGGAGCCATAGAAGGTATTGCTGTGGATTTTCAGCCTCCTCGATTAAAGTTGAACCAAACCTTTCGTTCCAGAAAGGACCTGTTGTATTCATTGCACTGTTGTATTTTTCAGCAATTCGTGCTTTAATAAACTGCATAATAAGCGACACAGTTTCCTTTCCATGAAGCGTTTTTATCACAAGATGAATATGGTTTGCAACAATTTCTGCTGCAATAAGTTCAAAATCATATTTCTCCTGGCACATTTGAATAGCTTCTATGAAATACTTTTTCCCATACGTCCCAAGTAAAAGATTTTTCTTCCCATGGCATCTTGAAAAGCAGTGGTGGGTAAGTCCCTGACCTATGTTTCTTGGTTTTCTAGGCATTTTTCACCTCCGGGTTTTACTCTTAATACGATCTCAAAAGTAAAAAAAGAAAAAATATTTATCAAATATCAGGGGGTCAGAGCATTTTTTCCGTTTTCTTCTGCAGGTATGATGCATATTATAAATTGACAGATTAATACCTTGCTTCATAATAATTTGACGACTCAGAATCAGGTATACAACAGTAGAACTAAATCGGGGTCAGAGCCGAAAATAAAACAAAAAAGTTTACAAGAGAGAATCCAATGTTTGCAGGAATAGACATAGGCGGAACAGGCATCAAGGGCGTAATTACAGACAATAACGCTTCCATTATCACATCAGATGACATCCCCACACCCGGTACAGCCAGGGAAATTGACCTCGCGATTGCCGGACTCCTTAATTCCATGACACAGCAGTGTGGCATAAAACTAAATAAACTCAAAGCTGCAGGCATAGGCGCTGCAGGATCCATAGACAACCTGAAAGGAATTGCGATACACAGCCCGAATATCCCTTCATGGAATAATTATCCGCTTGCCGCAAAAATTGAATCACTGACAGGTATACCCGTAGTGCTTGAAAACGATGCAACAGTCGCCACAGCAGGCGCGTGGCTGCAGGATAACATTAAAGGGTACAACAACTGGATCATGGTTACGCTTGGTACAGGTATCGGCGGAGGTGCAGTAATTGATAATCGAATCTATACGGGTCAGAGCGGCAGTTCCCTTGAAGTCGGTCATATGACCATCGATATAAATGGCAGGGAATGCCCATGCGGAAACCGCGGGTGCCTTGAACGTTACGCATCAGCAACGGCACTGGTTGAAACAACAAAGGAATACCTGAAGATATTCCCTGATTCATCACTAAGCAAACGCATGATAAATGAAAAACTCTCCTCAAAAATGATATATGAGGAAGCCAGTAACAATGATGCTCTGGCCCTCAAATCAATAAATGAAATTTCAACTTATCTTGGTTACGGAGTTGTTAACATTATCAATATTTTCAATCCAGAGGCAGTAGTTTTCGGAGGCGGACTGTCACAGGGGCATAAACTGATCTTTCCTGTCGTAAAAACTATAGTTAAAGAACACGCTATGAAAGGGATGAAAGAGAACGTAAAATTCATCCACCTGCGCAGACAGTCCCGCATGTCTGCAATGGGTGCAGCAAAAATGGCGATTGAACGCATACATTTTACCTGAATTCAGCTGTTCAACATTTATGCTCTGACCCCTTAGCCTAAGCCTATCTCCTGGACCATGCTCTGACCCCTTAGCCTACGGCTTAACCATATTGCCGTTATCTGCTCTGACCCCGCCATAACCGGATTCACCCGGATACATCCATACCTCAATTTATCCTTCAGAAACAAATTTTTGAATACATTTTTCTTGACTTTTCCCCCATATTTTCGCCAATTGAAAAATTAAAAGTGAAAATGTGTAAGTTTTCCCGGATCACCGTGAATTATTCACAATGCTCTGACCCCGGTCATAAACGGGATAAACCTTATGGATGAAACACTGAGGGAACAAGTACAGAATTAAAGCCATGCAAAATATTCTATTCTACATACGATTCATATTTAGCCGGGGCAAAGCGCGGAACAGGTGATTCTGCTGCGGCCTTTGCCCCTTACCCATCTACAGACAAAACTGATTACATCAGTCCGGCCTGACGCCGGTATAATACATACACAGGAATTGACTTATGGAACAGAAACTTGAAAAAATTAAAAAGGACGCGCTTGCATCCATCTCTTCAACAGGATCACTTGATTCACTCGAAGAGATACGCGTGCGCGTGCTCGGGCGAAAGGGTGAACTGACCGGCATACTGCGTACACTGGGAGAGCTCCCGGCTGAACAGCGCAACACGGTCGGTAAAAAATCAAACGAAATCAAAAAGGAGATTGAAGAGGCGCTCGATGCGAAAGTAAGCAGCATTCAGCAGGCAAGCTTCAGCGGACTTGCAACTTCAGAGTGGATCGACGTCACCCTCAATCCCCCGCTTTCGATAAGAGAAAAAAAGCTTGGCCACCTGCATCCTCTTTCAATAACACAGTATGAGATCGAGGACATCCTCACATCAATGGGATTCCAGATTCTTGACGGACCTGAGGCAGAGACCGAATACTACAACTTCGAGGCGCTCAATATACCCAAGTTCCACCCTGCCCGCGACATGCAGGACACTTTCTGGACAGAGGACGGCAACCTCCTGCGCACACATACATCTGCAATACAAATCCGCGGCATGGAGAAGATGACCCCGCCATTCAGGATCATGGCGCCGGGAAGAGTCTTCAGGTACGAGGCCACAGACGCGTCGCACGAACACACCTTCTACCAGGTTGAGGGAATGATGGTGGATAAGGATATATCTGTTGCACACCTCATATACGTGATGGAAGAGGTACTGAGCGGTGTGTTCAGGAGCAAGGTAAAGGTCCGCTTACGCCCCGGGTACTTCCCGTTCGTTGAACCCGGTTTTGAACTTGACTTCAGCTGCCTTATCTGCGGCGGAACAGGATGCAGGGTCTGCAAGCAGTCAGGCTGGATCGAATTCCTGGGGTGCGGGCTTGTTCACCCCAACGTGCTCAGAGCCGGCGGTATTGACCCGGAGCAGTGGTCAGGATTCGCTTTCGGAATGGGACTCAACAGGCTTATCATGATGCGGGCGGGTGTAAATGACATCCGGCATTTCATGAGCGGCGACATCAGGTTCGTAAATCAATTCTAATATTACAGGGAAAACAATATGTGGATATCACTAAAAATAATCGGAAAGATGGTGGATTTATCCGGCCTTACGCCTGAAGCAATAGCAGAAAAGCTGACAATGTCAACGGCCGAAATCGAAGGGATAGAATACCTGAACAGGTTCTTCAGCTCAATATACACCGCGAAACTTGAAAGCGTTGAAAAACATACCGACGCGGATAAACTTACAGTATGTAAAGTAAACACCGGGAAAGAGACCCTGCAGGTTGTGTGCGGGGCAACGAACCACAAGACAGGGGACATAGTTGCCCTTGCAGCAATCGGAACAAAATTCAGCGATGAATTTGAAATAAAGAAGTCAAAGATACGCGGAGTCGAGTCAAACGGAATGCTCTGTTCCCTGCGGGAACTGGGCCTTTCAGAGGACCACAGCGGAATACTCATACTCCCCGCAGACACAAAGATCGGGGTACCGCTCTCGGAACTCTACTCTGACTGGGTTGATGTGCGCCTCAACATTGACAACAAGTCGATCACGCACAGACCCGACCTCTGGGGACACCTGGGATTCGCGCGAGAGATAGCAGCGCACTTCGGCCGCGAACTTAAGAGTCCGGTTGATTTCTCTCTTCTCAAGACACTTAAAAACGAAGACAAACTCAAGGTAAGCATAAAAAATCCCGAGGGTGCTTCCCGTTACAGCGGGCTTGTGGTTAAAAACATAAAAGTTGCGCAGTCACCTGACTGGCTTAAATCAGCGGTAACAGCAATCGGCATGAGACCGATCAATAACATAGTGGATATCACCAACTATGTCATGGCTGAACTGGGCGAGCCCATGCACGCCTTTGACAGGAAAAAGCTTAAGGGCGACGAGATAATCGTACGCTTCGCAGCAAAAGGCGAAAAGCTCATGACGCTTGACGGCCGCAGCCATGAGCTCACACCCGAGGACGTTGTCATAACAGATGTGAGCGGACCTATCGCTATTGCAGGTGTAATGGGCGGAGGGAACAGCGAGGTCGAGGACTCGACTACCGAGCTTGTGCTTGAAGCGGCGACATTCAACCCCGTGAACATCAGGAAGACGGCACAGAGGTTCGACTCGCGCACAGAAGCTGCCATGAGGTTCGAAAAGTCTCTATCACCCGAAATCACCGTGGATGCGCTGCTGCGCTGCTACGAGCTTATCAGGGAGATCATCCCGGGTGCCGAGGCAACGAGCGGAATTGTTGATGACTACCCTGTTAAACTTAAAACAATTACTATTGATATAACAACCGGGTACATACGCAGCAGGATTGGACAGGATATTGATGACGCGGCCATACTTAAAACTCTCAACTCCCTGAAATACGAGGTGAAGGCCGACGGGGAGAAGCTGCACATCACAGTTCCACATTTCCGTGCCACAAAAGACATATCCATGAAGGATGACATAGTTGAAGAGGTCGGGCGCATCATAGGGTACAGCAACATAGGCGCCAAACCGCCGATGGTGCCGTGCGTTCCGCCCGTTAAAAATGAGTTCAGGTTCTTTGAACGTGAAGTAAAATCAATACTGGCAGATGCATTCAGCATGACCGAGGTTTCGGGCTACTCATTTGTCGGCGCTGATCTCCTTAACACCCTGAAAGTAAATGAAGACAGGGAGCTCCGTCTCAGGAACCAGCTTTCACTTGATATAGACAGGCTCAGGCGGTCCCTGGTTCCCAACATGGTGCAGTTCATCAAATACAACCAGCGCTTCAATGACTCGTTCGATATCTTTGAACTTGGCCGGGTATACCTGAAGGATGACCGTAAATCAACAGATCTGATAACCGAAAACTTCCGTGTCGCAGGAACAGTATTTA
>DAONFG010000015.1:0-28057 GCA_035403465.1 Spirochaetota bacterium
AACGTTTGCTTACCCGACGTTGCACCGGCTTTTTGGTGCAATGTGCCGCAAGGCCAAGCCGGTACTCCGGCGCAGTGGGTAAGCTGTGTTATGCGATGCAGCCACATCACTAAAAGTTTTGTAGCTTTGAGGCACGGACGCCGAAAAGTTCACTATATGTTTGTAATACTAAAAAATCAACTTCATTTATTCTTCTTTCTTTTCTTTTTACATAGATAGGAAATTGGATAACGGCCTCCCTTATACGGGAACAATCCAAGCTTATGGTCAAACAGATTCTTGTTATAAACCAGAGAATGGCGGCTATATTTATGATGAATCTGTTTCTACAAAATATTGTGGCTTATATATAAAAATAAAAGAGTAAAGGATTTAAAAAAAATCTCCAAGGCTTATACCTTGGAGATTTTTTTGTTAATCATTAATTATCTTAAATTTTAACAGGAGCACCGCCGCCAATTCTCTTCTTAGCACCATTAGGAGCAGTTATTATTGTTTCAGCACTTACAGAATCTGTCTCTAGTACAGGAACTTTATCTAATGGTGTTACAGGGTTTAATGGTCCGTGAGGTACGTCAAAGGTAAGTTTGCTGTTACCATAGAAGTTGCCGGCATAAATAATTGCGTTGTTAACAACTATATCAACATTAGTCACGTTTCCTTGTATATTAACTCTATCCTTAACTTTACCATTAGAGTCTAACTGACCTTCAAAGATATATTTTTTACCAGCTTCAAATTGCGAAGCATTATAGAAAACTGTATTAAATGTTTCGTCATAACCACCATTATCTGGGTTGCCGTAAAAAACTCTTGTATCAAAAATATTTATAGGCTCGATATCATTTGTAGCTGCCGTGTTGAAAGTGTTAACAAGAACAATTCTGTCATTTACAGGAGGGTTTTCAGGGTTAGTATTGTTGTCGTTTCCACCACCAGAATCATCAAAGCAACCGCTCAACATAATTGCAACGCCTAGACCAAAAGCTAGAACCTTCTTTTTTAAATTAGAATTAGTCATTTATTTAATCTCCTCAAAGTTTTTTTATCAATCTATTAATGTAAATGTGTTTAACCATAGAGAGTTTAAAGCTAATTCTCTGTGGTTAAAGAAGCTTTCTATTACAATCACTATAGGATCTCTTGAAAATCTGCAATTCTTTTTTTCTTCCCGGCACGGAAGCCGGGTCTTTAGTTTGTGGCTGTTTCGCATAACGTTTTGCTTATGCGACGTCGCGCGGCCTTTTGCGCGATGTGCCGTAGGCCGAACGAGCGACAGCGAGTGAAGCGCATAAGCTTTGTTGTGCGAAGTGACCGCATTAAGAGATACTGTCAATTTTTATTATAAAACTTTATATTGAATTTAGAATTGACCTTCAATTACAGAAAATTTTTTAAAAATATAACATATCTTCAATAAAAATTTAAAATAGATTTTAATACTTTTTAAAAGAAAGTAATTCAGATATACATGTATCGTTAAATTTTTTCCCGGGATAAACTGATAGTATTTCAAATCTGATTTTTTTTACCCCTGAAAAGCCGTCATGATCACCGTCAGGTTGATGCCGGAATACTGTTGAAAGGTATTTACTGGCATTACCGGAATCAGGTTTAACATAGGGGAGGTCAGGAAGATTGATAACTTCTTCAAACTTTATTACACGAGATTCTTTTTTATCATCCTCACTCTCTATAAGCCAATAATTAAATGTTGTTACTTTCATAGATTTAATTCGATTGTTTGCATAATAAAGTTCCTCATTCTGATAGTATCCATTCGCAATAGCTATGAAACAAGGCAATCCCATTTTTTTGTCAAATTCGATCTCAATCCATTCACCTACACCATCATTTGTCTTGCCTTCAACCCATGAAGTATTAAAATCACCATCTGCTAAATTTTTCTTTGTATATTTACTGGATAAATTACTGGATGTAGTAATTTTTTTTATGCTCTTCTTTGAAATATTATTAATAAATGAAAAGTCACGGTTGAATCTGTATTCACTGAAATCATAATGAACCTCGATATTTTCTATCTTAGACAAGTCCACATCTTTTTTTACTATGATTATTTTATCGGATTTCCGGTCGCTGTTGTTAATTAAACCGTAATAATAAACCTCCATTCCCGGTTCGTTTATATTTGATCTGTCCAAAGTAATTATAATTTCTTGTACGATTCCATTATCCCAAGTCGCAGCGGGTTTAAAATCATATTCAAAAATCGGTCGTGGAGAAAGAAAACCTTCATCATATGGTATAACTGTATAGTTTACTTCAATTATATTAATACCTTTCTTAAGATATAAATCAGATAAATGCCATCTGATAATTTCTTTATATCCCTTTGAAGATTCAACACCACTTTTATCAAATTTTATACTATAAGGTATTTTCACATTGTTCAAGCTGATATTATATGCAGGAATCCATTCACTGTTTTCATTTTGAGATTTATTTATATTATACTCTACAGAACCATTTATTTTAAAGGGAAAACCGTATTTCACAACCTGATCATTGTCGCGATTTTCAAGTTCATAAATAACATTTACCTCTACTACATTCGGTTTGAATTTTATATAAAGATTTTCTTTTACCAGTGAAATATTCTTTGCCTGAATCAGTATTATATTTCCTGAACTTTTAAAACCATCACCAATAACATTCCCACCATTAGCAAATAGTATTGATAAACTTATTATTGTAATCATAAATGTGACTGAAAATACTGTTTTCATTAGTAATTACCATTCCAAAATATATTTATCAAACACTAAAAATTCATGCGGTCATTTCGCACAACGTCTTGGCTATACGACGTTGCGCGGCCTTTTGCGCAATGTGCCGCAGGCCAAGCGAGTCTTTTCGCGAGCGCAGCGTTATAGCCTTTGTTGTGCGAAGTGACCGCATTATTTCAGAAAGTTTATTCGCTTTGAGCCCATGGACGGGCGAAAAGCCGGGTAGAGTATTCAACTAAGCATATTACGATTAATTAATTCCCAAAGATACAACGAAGCAAAAGATCTATATGGTTTCCATTTATTACTAATTTTTATCAACATTTCTTTGTCTGGGGTTTCATCTAAACGATATAACCATTTAATGCTTCGCTGTAATCCAACATCATTCAACGACATAACGTCTTTGCGACCTAATGTAAAAATCAAAAACATTTCAGCCGTCCATTGCCCAATACCTTTTATTTCAGTTAATTTTTTTATTACCAAATCATCATCAGCTTTTTTTAATTGCTTGAAATCAATCTCATTATTAATTATTTTTAAAGATAAGTCTTTTATAAATGTTGTTTTCATTTTTGAAATGCCTGCATTTTTAAAAATGTTATCATTCGTATTAATTAATATTTCAGGAGAAATTACATCTACAGATGAAAATAATCGCTGATAAATTGTATTTGCTGCTTTTTCAGATAACTGTTGCCCAATAATAAAATTAACTAAAGATACAAATTCATTTTTCATGATCTCAATTTTAAAATTGCCAATAGCCAAAATTGCTTTGGCTAATTTTCTATCTGCAGAAATTAAAGAAAGACTTTCTACACTATCATGATTTAATTTGAATGATTTCATATAATTTTAAAGTAAAGATTACCAAAGGCTTTATGATTTTTGAATTATTTTGATTATTTCTTCAATGCGCTTTTGCATATCACTTCTTATTTCATGTTCCCAATATCTTATTACGGACCAACCAAGTTCTTTAAGTTTTTTATTATTTTCTTTATCTCTTTTAATATTTTTTTCAATTTTTTGAATCCAATATTCGCGATTATTTTTTATCTTTTTTTTCTTTTCTTTCCATTTATAACCATGCCAAAAATCGCCATCTATAAATATTGCAATTCTTTTGCTTACAAATACTATATCAGGTTTCCCAGGTAATTTTTTATAATTCTTTCTATACCTATAACCTAAATTCCATAATATTTTTCTGAATTCAATTTCAATTTTTGTATCATTTGACTTAATCTTGCTCATTGTGCGCGAGCGAGTTTCAGTTGTGTCGAATCCGTATTTTGAATGCATTTTATATTATGACTTATTTGTAAGTATTTTGCAATATCTTTATAGATTACTTTTGCTAATTCATAACTTAAATTAACTGGCACAGCATTGCCAACCATTTTATATCCAGAAACCAAATTTTTATAGATAAAAATAAAATCATCTGGGAATGTTTGAATACGAGCGCACTCTCTTATACTTAATCTTCTATATAAATTTTCTTTGCCTTTAACAAATTCTCTTTTATTTTGTTCAATAAAATTCATCTTAGGTGCTTGTGGATGTATAGGTGCATGTCTGCCGCCAGCTTGTATAGTGAAAGAAGCTTCATCCCATGCTCTAACCCTATTCCTTGACATATATATTGTAGAAAAACCACCTATCATATATTCATGATTTGGGATTTTACAAGCTTCACCATTAGTATAATTATATTCTTTAGCAGGTAAGGCATTATCTTTCAAATCCCAGATTGATTCTTTCAATGTTGGTATATGTTCATTTGGTGGTGGGAAATTGAATGTTAAGTTTGTATCATTTCTATATCCAATAAAGAAGATACGTTTTCTATCTTGAGGTGTATTATAATCTTTAGCATTCAATAACTGAACTTCAACATTATACCCAGCATCCTTAAATTGATTAATTATATTTTTTAATGCTTCGGAATGTTTATTGGCTAATATTCCTGAAACATTTTCAGCCAAGAAAAATAATGGCTGTTTATCCTTAAGCACTCTTATATATTCAAAGAATAATTGCCCTCTATGATCGCATATACCACGCTGAGCACCCGCTTCACTCCAACTTTGGCAAGGAGGTCCTCCAATAATTCCAATACAATCAGGAATTTCAGATGTTTGAATTTCTGTAATACTTCTTTTATCTAAAAAAACATTTGGGTGGTTGAATTCATAGGTCTCCCATATTTCACTATCAAATTCATTAGCCCAAGTTGTATTAAACCCGGCTTTATTAAACCCTAAATCTAGACCACCACAACCAGCAAATAAAGAAATGATATCCATTTAGACCTCCAAAACTATTCGTATGTTAAGTATAATAATTTATGTCTCATTTGTCAATTACTTTAGTTTAACATTTATTAATACGATTTATAGAGTATAAATTTAAAATTTTTTTATAAAATGGAGAAAAAAATGACCAATGTTAGTGATCAAATGGGTAGATCGTTAGAATATATTGTAGTAAAAAAAATAATAGAGAATAATTCAAAAATAAAACTACTCGGAAACACAATTAACGATCAGAGTAGGGATTCAACAAAATACCAAAATCTTGATGAACATATAAAATCTCAATATGAAATATATGCTAAAAAAATAATAAGCTGGATTAATAATAATTATGGTTTAGATGACATAATTTCAATTGAAAGATTTCCAGATAGTATAGCAAAAAAAGGGGATGTAACAGATGTTCAACTCATTTTCTCAGATAAAAAAATAAATATTTCATTAAAACATAATCATCATGCTTTGAAACATCAAAGACCTGGTGCTTTAGCTCAGAGTTGTGGTTATAAAAAAAATAGTCCTGAAGATAAAGAATATAGAAATAAGTTAAAAGTGGTATTTAGTAATTTTGAGAATAAAATAAATAACTTATCGACAAAAGTTACATCATTTAAAGAGATCAAATCATATGATGAATGTTTAATTGAAAACTATTTATATTTACCAGTATGTAAAGCATATGCTGATTTTTTAAATAAATATGCTTTTAAAGGTGTAGAAGCAAATAATTTTTTTAAATTTATATTAGGTAATAATAATTATATAAAAATCATTGCTCAAAATAATGAAATAAAAATCCATAAATATCAAGATATATCTTCCGTAAAAAGTTTAAATGCTACGGTCAGTAATAATAAATATATCACTATTAGTTTTTCAAATAAATGGGAAATACAACTTCGATTACATACAGCAAGTAGTAAAATAAAAGGTATGAGTTTAAAATTCGATACTCAACCATTAAAAATTCCGGTACCCGAAGAAAAAATATAAGTCTTGATTCGCGGCAAGGATGCCGCGAGTATAATTTTAATGCGGTCATTTCGCACAACGTTTTGCTTATGCGACGTCGCGCGGCCTTTTGCGCGATGTGGCGTAGCCCGAACGACCGCCAGGGAGTGAAGCGCATAAGCTTTGTTAGGCGCAGTTGTTTTATGGTAAATCAGTTTCTTTTAATGCATAAATTTGCTGATATGAATTATTTTTAATTTGATTATTGTAATATATTACTTCAGATTCTGATAAATATTTTTCTTTAACTCTTTGATTTGTTTTTCTTTTTATTATTATTGCTGAAGTTGGAGTAATCGGATAGTAAAGTTCAAGTCTTTCTGTTTTTTCTCCATGTTTAGCAGCAAGATTAATAACAGGCTGATCACCAGTAATAAATGCAATATCGTTTTCATTTTTTAAAAAAATTAATTCCCAATGTTCTTTATTTATTGATAATAGTGCAGCCATGTTTGTTGCCATTATAATTCTTAATACATTCCAAATGTTTTCAATATTAATATTTTCTTTTTTAGAAATACCTTCCAATAATTTTTCTTTTCTGTTTTCTGTTCTAAAGTATTGAATACAAATGTAAATATTAAATTCAGAATTGCTTTCATCAATAGAATAAAATTCATATTGATCTGATCTGAGTTGATCAATATATTTCATTGCCATATTTTCGATGAGAGAATGATATTCTTCTTCCAAATTGTTAATTAAAATATCAATCATTTCATCGTGTTCAATATTTTCTATTCCGGATTTAATTATTTTATTTCTAACCTCAAATATATTTGTAAAAATAGTTATCCAATTTTCGTTAAAATTTTTCATCAATGGATGTGCATCTTTAAAAAATATATATCCGCTTCTGACATTTCTTTCAGCCTATAAAAATCGCGACTGTTTGCAACATTTTCTAAGGATGTTTTGAAAACTTTATGATCACGCAAACACACAACCTGGTCATCGGAAACCCACGGTTTTAAGTAGTACTTCCAAACATAATGATGTTTTCTTTTTTTAATCATATTTTCTCAAATTTGAGTTAAAACAATTGCGCCTAACGTCTTCTTACACGCAAAAAAGTTGCATATAAGTCACAATCTGCGTCAAATCTTCACAGTCTGTCTCGCTGCCAAAGTATTCGCCATGGTTTAAATACTCATCTAACCGCCTAACATGCCAAAATTATCATGTCAAGAAAGAATAGAAAAATTTGCGTATTGGATTGTTTTATATTTCTACGGTTCAGGATTCATAAAATTTATGCTGCAACGTACAGGCGAGCGCCAGGACGGCAGCGACTGCGACTGAATCTGACATGGATGTTGGACTCAGCGCCGCAAGCCTTCATGCTAAAGCAATACCACTGTGAATATATGCTTCCTGTTGTATCTGCACAGAATAACTGCATGCTGCTTCAAGGAAGGCCAGTCGCCGCATGAGACGCTTAGAGCCCCTGCGGCAATTGAGCAGCGTCTTTTCTTTTGGTTCCTTTCTTTGGACGAGCAAAGAAAAGAACAAACACTGCGTGTATTGAATACCGCAATATACCATGAGGTAAAAGTTATAGTCACACCCATACATCGATATTATATGAATTCATATACATTCTTTTTCATCAGGATCCCGGCATTCCGCTGCATTGCGGCCGGAATGTCTGGATTGTTTCATGATACAGGAACCATTTTCAACTCACTTTCCGGTCATGTTCCGGTCATTTCTAGTCATGTTCCAGTCATCTCCGGTCATGTTCCGGTCATCTCCGGTCATCTTCCGGTCATTTCCGGTCATTTCCGGTCATCTTCTAGTCATTTCTGGTCATCCTCTGGTCATTTCCGGTTCTTATCCGGCTCTTATCTGGCTCTCAGCTGGCTCTTAGCTGGTTCCTATCCGGTCATTAAAAAATAACAGTAACCCCTGTATCCTGGAGATTTATCGCCGCTGAAGCTCGTTCGAAATGACAAAGGGTATCATGGACAGATTGCTTCGCTGCGCCCGCAATGAAAGCGTTACGGCCGCAAGATGTAAATAACTTGACTCTTTCGCTTAAATGTCTTATTTTATAAATTTACAATCAACCTGGCGGAGATGTAAATGAAACAAACCCCATCTTTATTGCTTACCAACGCGACCCGGCTCTGGGTTGCGGCTGACAATATCCAGCCCCCTTTTGTGAACCAGCTCATCTTTGACGGCACAGGCAGTTTTGACACTGAGAAGCTTGCGGAAGCGATCAAAACAGCTTCAAGCGCGAACCCGGGCAGCCGTTATGTGCTCAGGGGTACACTTGGGCGCAGCCGCTGGGCCGATTCGGGCATTACGCCACGCCTGCGGGTTGTTGACGGTGCAGGGTGGGACGGCATGGGGCCGCAGGGAGCGCCTGCCTGCATCAGTGAAAGGCTCTACGTGAATAAGGGTCCATCCTGCGAGGTGGTCATAATCCGCGGCAACCCGCTGCGCATCCTTTTCCGCACGCACCACGGAGTCATGGACGGAAGGGGGACCATGACCTGGGCCGAGGATATATTCAGGGCGCTCAGGGGTGAGCCGGTAATAGGTTCGGATCCATTTGTCTCTGAAAATGAATTGTTGAATATATCTGCGGGTAAAATTGAAAAGGCCATATCATATGTTTATGGCGCGCCCACGGGCAGGGCCCGGGGCAGGGCAATGGGCATCACCTGGAAAAGGGTCATCGCCAAGGGGAGCTACAAATTACTTCTCCCCAAAGTCATGATCTGCGTGGCGCGGCAGGTCTGGAAACATTCACCTGAAAACGCGCGCTTCGGCATATCCGTTGACATGAGGTCTCGCAGGGAGAGCCTTCGTTCGACCAACAACCTGACTAACGCTTTTTTCATCGATTTCGGACCAGGGATGAAACCGGGTGAGCTTTCGGAACTCATCGTTCGAAGGCAGAAGAACCGCGAGGACGGCACCTATACACTGGAGGACAGGCTCATATGCCATACCCCGCTCTGGCTTCTGGGCATGATCATGAAGCGCGAAACACTGGCTCACCATAAATCCGGGCAATACCGCTATTCCGCATATGTATCCAACATGGGCCGTGTGCCACTGGAATCTTTTTCAGGCGGGGGCTTTACTGCAGAGTCGTTCTGGGGGATTCCCCCTGGACTGGGAATGGTGCCCCTTTTCCTGGGTGTGGGGGGACATGCTGACCGCGTGGAACTTGTCGCGTCAATGCCGGAGGTCCTGGCTTGTGACGGAAGGCTTGATACCCTGATGAAAGATATACTTGAAGAACTTGCCGGCATGAAGGACTAAGCCGGCATAAAATTATCAGCAGGCTTATTTAGCCGCTTTTTTTTTCTTTTCGCTCTCTGCCAGCTCCCTTGCCTCTTTAACCGCTTTTGTAAGGGCTTCGATAACGTCGGGCTTAATGTCAAAAAGCAGGCCGTTATCCTTGCAGAGTTTTTTTGTCTTTTTTATCTCGGCCATGAGAGGCGCGGGTATGCTGACCCTTAACAGCACATTCTTGATTTCTTCTTTCTGGTCTTTTCTTACAACAGCCATATCTCCCTCCGGTTATACTTTATTTCAGATTTTTCCCGGATCCAGGGGAACCGCCTGTTTAATAATTGTTATTAAACAGCAGGCATTCCCCTTGTAATCCCGGAAGGAACCATTCTACTGGTATCCCTGATTCTGCAGAATCACTTATTGCCAATTAAAGCTATACTAAATGCTGTGATATTTGTCAATATATTTTGCTATTATTTTTGCTTTTTTATTTTGCTATTTTTTTTGCTTTTTAGATTGACATTTAATGATGCTCTATGTATACTATGGCTGCGGGTTGTAAAATAAACGGAGTTCATCAAAGGAGAACTTATGAAGAAGGGCGGATCAATGGTAACAGCGGTTTTCGGCAGAATTAACGATATTGTGTCAACGGTTGAAAATATTCATGGTGATATAGCGGGAAAGCCGGGCAATAAAGATGCAAAAAGTATCCGCAAAGAGCAGAGAAGAAACGGTGTATACGGTATCATCAAATCGATCAATGGCAGGATAGGTGATGCTGTCTCCCGCATGTTTTAATCAGCAGCGGGTAATTCTGACTGGTTTATCTTGAGATTAAAAATTAAAATTATAAATAAGGAAAAGGTTTAATACACTATGGCAAGTAAAGGATCAAAAATCGGGTTCGGGTATCATTTAACTGCATATTTAGCAGTGAATGCAATTTTAGTATGGATCAACCTTGATAAATACCCGCAGTATTTATGGGCTGTATGGCCGGCGGTCGGCTGGGGGATCGGGTTAATGTTTCATGGATTGGGTATATTTGTATTCCCGGGAAGCAGCAACAAGGGATTTTTTAATCATTTAACAGCATTTATACTGGTCAATGCGGTTTTAATCTACCTCAATTTGACTTTATACCCGGCATACCTGTGGTTTAAATTCCCCTTGATCGCCTGGAGCTGCATGCTGGTTTTTCACGGCTGGAGAGTCTTCTGGAAATTCAGTCACAAAAAGAAGGATGCAAAGAAAGAGGCAGCACCGCAGGCATAAACTGCATGCGCCGGGAGGGGGGAATTATTATTCCCCCACTGACCTTATAGCTGTTCCCGCCATATTCCGGTCAGCAGGATTCTGCTTGAATTCCAGCTGACCCGTATTAAACATGTCATGCGGAGAATACCATGATAAAACTTGAAAACGTATCCCTGGACATATACGGCGCGAAGCGAAGGATCCTCTCGGGCATAAACTGGCACATCAGGCCGGGCGAAAACTGGATTCTCTTCGGCAGGAACGGTTCGGGCAAGACAAAGCTGCTGGAGGTGATCACCGGCTACATTTATCCCTCAGGGGGCGAAGTCTGCAGGTTCGGCGAAGCCGGCATGGGACACGACATACGCGATACCAGGACACGCATAGGATACATAAGCTCCGCGCTTAAAGAGAAGTTCACTATGCACGAGACACTTCTTGACTCGGTGCTGGGCGGACTCTACGCGTCAGTGGGACTCTACCGTAAACCTTCACAGGCGGACACGGAGCGCGCGTCACGCCTTATCGCCGATGCCGGGTTCGGCGGCAGGGAGCACGATACAATCGGTCACCTTTCTGACGGTGAAAAGCAGAAGGTCATGATGCTGCGCGCACTTATAAACAACCCCGAACTCCTGATATTTGATGAACCTGCCGCTGGCCTTGACATAGTTGCCCGCGAGGAACTGCTCGAATCAATCAGCGCTGTCGCCGGCCGCAAAAATATAGCTGTAGTGTATGTGACTCACCACGTGGAGGAGATAGTCCCGCTTTTTGATAAAATTTTCATCATAGATAAGGGATCATGTTTCTTCAGCGGTACAATAAATGACGCATTAAGTAAAAATAAATTCTCGGAGGTTTTCGGCCGCAGGATCGAGGTTATTCAGAGGAACAGCCGCTTCCATTCGTCTGTAAACTGACGCGGAAGCGGCGTGGTCCGGTATATGTTTACCTGCCGGTAAGTCCGGCAGAATTAATTACCAGGTACCTCATGTCAAAGTTCTTTTCAAGACGCCCTGTTCCCGAACATGAATAGCATGCTTTTCTCCAGGATTCATTCTCGGGCTCAACAAGAAGCCCGGGGAACATTTCACGTAAATCCCCGTTTATATTGACATCTCTATTTTCAGTTTTCATAATTCAACCTCAATAGTATTGAGATGTACCCGGCCGCGCGTTGTTACATAAAAAACATCCCGGCCCCCGGCGGGAAAAGTACTTGAATTATCCTGCGTAACCGGTTACCTTGCTGAAGTGCTTTTGCAGCCCGGCACAAAATCCTTTTACAGGTTATTCGGAGTGATATATGAAAAAAATGCTTTTATGTGCAGGAACTTTAATGCTGTTTACTGGCCTTACTATTGGTGCCGGAAAAGCGGTCGGCAGGATCGCCAGCATAGATTCCGGGAAGAAGGTAGTTATAGTAAACGTAGAGTCAGGGATTGACCTTAAAATGGGTGAGATGCTTGAGATAGATTCCGGCAGCGGTAAGATAAAACTGGAAGTTACATACCCCATGCAGACCGTGGCCAAATGTAAAATTAAGGGTAAGGGCCTGATTTCGCAGCTGAAGAAGGGAATGGTGGTGTCCAGGTACAGTGAGGATGCAGAGACTGTTTCTGATAAGGTCGATGACGCATCTTTGAAAAAGACAGGTTTTACCGAGAAGTTCGGTGATACGCAAATGGTTTACATCGAAGGCGGAATCTTTACAATGGGCACCCCTGACATGGAACCGCAAAGAGAAAGTGACGAGGTGCAGCATGAGGTGACCCTGTCGCCATTCTGGATAAGCAAGTACGAGGTTACACAGAAGGAATACACCGATGTCACTGGAGTTAATCCATCCAATTTTAAAGGTGATAACCTCCCTGTTGACAGTGTAAACTGGTACGACGCGGTTGAATTCTGCAATAACCTGAGTAAAAAGCATAACCTTAAGCCATACTACAAAATAGACAGGAATAAGAGGGACATCAATAACTCAAACAATGAAGATAATCTGAAATACACCGTAACAATACTCGGCGGTAACGGGTTCCGTCTTTCAACAGAAGCTGAATGGGAATTCGCCTGCAGGGCGGGTACAACAACAGCATACTCCTATGGGAACATCCTTGACGCGACTATGGCAAATTTTTCCGGCGCCAACAGGAACACGACAACGGCAGTGGGGAGCTTCCAGCCGAACGCGTACGGCTTGTGTGATATGCACGGCAATGTGTGGGAATGGTGCTGGGACTGGTATGGTGAATACACCGGGCCTGTTAAGGATCCGGCGGGTGCGGTTACCAGCACTGTCCGGACAATGCGCGGGGGTTCATGGAACAACCTGCCTGTATTGTTGAGGTCTGGACGCCGCACTCACCTTTTGCCCAGCAGTAACGGTTTTTACGCAGGGTTCCGCGTGGCACGCTCGGCTGATTAGAGTGAAGGGGGCGGGTTGAGTGAAGCTGACTACAGTCATCCCGATGCGGCATTAACTGAATCAGGACACTTTTACATTCATAAAGATTCCGGTATTCCCCTGGAGGGGAAACCGGAATGACATTATTTAATATCAAAACCTGTTTTTAACAATCGACTTATCAGTCTACTCCGGGTCAACACCCATCTTCCCTGTCAGTTCGTCTATATTTATGCGGATCACATTGACCTTTGCCAGGTCCTCGTCCGTTGCAGGTGTGAACTCGAACCCGCGCCCGTACTTCTCCATGAGTGAATCAATCGCCATCATGGTAAACATAATTCACCGGTGTTATATATGGCACATTGTCAGCGCGGCGGCAGCAAGTTTTCCGCAGACCTGGAACGGGAGCATGTTTTCGCATTTCTCTTTTGACAGCCATACCACGGGCATAGTTCACCTGTTTAGACCCATTTTGTTTTGCAGAGGTGCATGCCTTCAGACGATACCTGGTAACCCTCGGGGTGCTCGTATATCAGGAGTTCGGACTTCAGGTCTTCAAGCATCGCCCGCAGTGCTTTCCCGCTCAGGCCGGTCTCGGTTTCAAGCTGGTAGAGCGTAATGAATCCCCGGTTGCCCGCCCTGTGATAGATTTCATATAGGATATCGGTTCTGTTCATGGCACGTAAACAATCATACAAAAGGCAGGTGACAAGGGGCAAGTACTATTCAAGGGGAAAAATTTAAAGTTCAGTTTCAGCCGGCAGTGGAGCAGAGTTTTTGCAGGTAATCTGTTTCAAACTTTCTGCCCGTAATAACTGAAAAGAATTTTTCAAGATGTATCGTGTAGAAGAGTTTTCGTATGGAGGGATTAAGATCGAAAAAAACCAGTTCAATGTTTTTATTCATGGTCTCATTGAAAAACCTGACCAGTGTGCCTATTGAGCTTGAATCTATTGATGTGAGCTTTGAACAGTCAATGGCTATAACTTTAGGCTGCTTTGCTATCAATTCCTCCCATGTATTCAGCAGGACATTGATACTTTCGATGAAAAGCTTTCCGTTAAGGTGTACTATTGAAATACTTCCCTGGTCTTCAACCGTGATCTTCATCATGGCGTTCCTCCTTGCATAACGGAAACATGGTACTGTTTCCCGGCAGTTTATTATATTCACGCATAATACTGCTGCTTTATTATTGTCGGAATTATGGAGCAGTTTTATAAGCTATTAATCTCATCATGTTTTTTAAAAGGATACAGGCGCAGGCCTTTTGTATTTTATTAGTGTAAAACTGCGTATTTTTATCATTTTCCGGAGCATTGTACACATTGTTCCGGAAAAATGTCAACTATTAAAACTGAACAACGGGTTTTGGGATGAAAGATGAAGCATAAACCGGGTAATTTTTTCCGGGAAAGATATTTTTGCCGGTTATTCCGGTTGAATAATATGGTGCCTGCATTATCATTCTGCATATATTGCGGAGGATTTATGGTATACGATCTTGGAGATAAAAAAGTAATATTTAATAGCAATGATTATTACATCGCGGAGAGCGCGCATGTAATGGGTGATGTGGAGATAGGTGACGCCGCAAGTATCTGGTTCAACGCAGTGATAAGGGCAGATTCAGGGAAGATAATAATCGGTGACCGGAGCAATGTCCAGGACGGCTGCGTATTTCATGCCGAGGGGTGGAACAGGCTTGTGCTGGGGAAGGGGGTCACTGTGGGGCACCTGGCAATGCTTCACGGCTGCACAGTGGGTGACAATACTCTGATAGGAATAAATTCTGTGGTGCTGGATGAGGCTGTAATAGGGAAGAACTGCATTATAGGCGCCAACGCGCTTGTAAAGGCAAAGAGCGTAATTCCCGACGGGTCTGTTGTAATGGGATCACCGGGCAGGATAGTGCGGGAAATTACTGAACTGGATATAAAGCTTATAGAAGCGGCCGCGAAACATTATGTTGAGAACGGCAGAAAGTTCAGGGAGATTCTGAAGGTTGTGAGGTAGAAAAATATGGCGGATGCCCTCATCCGCCCTCCGGGCACCTTCTCCCGCTTCTGGCTCATGAAAATGGTTTCTGCTTGAATTAAAATAAGACCAATTATTGTCATGACATAAAAAGGGAGAAGGGATTGGCTAAACCGATATAAGTTTTATCCGCTTTACCCGGATGAAATTAAAGATTCAGGTTGAACCTCTCCCGCCAGAGACGGGAGAGGTCGCACGAGTGCCAACGATGTGCGGGTGAGGGCATCTTTAATTAAAACAGCTTCTTGATCTTCTTGCCGGCCTTGTCTTTTGCCTTGTCGGTTTTCTTTGCTGCTTCCTCTTTGGCCTTATCCTTTGCCGCGTCCGCTGCCTTGTCAACTACCTTGCCTGCAGCTTCTTTAGCCATGCTCTTCACGATATCAGCAAGTGACCCGAGCTGCGGGTGTACCATCTTTACCTCAGGCTTTGATGCTGTTCCCCTGACTGTGTACTTCAGGTAGATCTCCCCCTTGTCGTTAACCATCGGTTTAACCGCTGCATCCGCGACATCTTCAGCTTTCAGGTAATCCCGTGTTTTGCCGGTAATCAGTTTATCCGCGGTCTTCTGCGTCCTGGACTTCACTGTATCAGTGTGTTTCTTCGCGAGCGCCATGTCTGTTGCCAGGTCAAGGTTCATTGACGCAACATTCACCTTCCCGCCGAATGTCATGGCATAGTCATCGTTGCCGATCTTTCCGTCTTTAAGTGTCGCGATATTGTCCTTGTAATGAATGAATACGTAGCCGTTTTTCCAGTGCACATCTTTCTGCAGGAAGTCGAACTTGCCGCAGTACTTGGCCAGCTGCTCAACGTTCATCATTTCGTTGAATACCTGGAGCCCTGTCATTTTTCCGTAGGGTGAACCCGCCTTGAGTGAAATCTCCGGGTTGAGGAGTCTTGTCTTTTTATCGAACGGTATTACTGTGCCGGTTATGTCGAACCCTATGTCGAATGACTCTACGCTTCCTGACTTGGGCCTGCTTACTGTTTTTATGCCTGTAAAAACTTTAAGCTGTATGCTGTCATTCTTTTCAAGGTTCGCGGGATCAATGGTTATATCATACACCTTTGCTGTAACCTTGTACAGGTTGATCTTCTGTTCCGATGTCATGTCGTTGAAATTCACGCTGCCGTCCTGCATTCCGATAGATCCAATGTTTATTGCAACAGGGATGTCGTCTGCCTTGAGCGGTTTTGACGGAGGCTGGTTCTTTGCTGCTTCGGCCTCCTCTTTGAGTTTCCTTTCAAGTTCCGCCTGTTCCGCGGGGGTCAGTTTCTTTGTTACAAGAAGGTCCGAGAAGTTGAATGCGCCGCTCTTGTACCTGACAATGTTGATTACAGGTTCATACAGCATTATTTCGTTAAGAACGAATTTTCCGCTCAGAAGGGGGGGTATGGATATCCTGAATTTAAAGGATTTCATGGATGCGAATGTATCTGCCGCGGCAACAGGCTTACCCTTGAGTGCCGCTATCGCCTTCTCTGTCCTGTAGTTGGAAATCTTTACATCGCTGACCGAGAATCCTGAAACAGCGCTGAAAAGGCTGCCGCTCACATCGCCTATGCGCACCTGCCTGTGGAGCTGCTTCTCCATCTGGGTTTCAATAAAGGGTTTATCTACTATGATCATTGCCGCGATTCCCGCCGCGATTATGAGCAGGATAACAATTCCGAATGAAATACCTGTCCATTTAAGTATGCGTTTAACCAGGCTCTTTTTAACTGCTTCCTTTGCCATTGCACTCTCCTGTGTGAATAATGATTAGACTTGTTGCGAAACCCGTTTCGCACTCGCAGGGAAGCCCCTGCGGGGGGCTATTTAAGGCCAGGGTGATTGCAACATCCTGTTTCGGCTGGCAGGCGAACATCGTGTTCGCACGCGCTCCGCCCCTTAAACCCCATATAAAAAGAAGATTTGCAAAAGTCTATTATGATAAGGATTTCAATAAATTTAATAAACATAGTATACAGAACGGCATTCCTGTATGCAATATTTTTTCACTTAAATGTCAATAATTGTGGCAATAAGTATCATTAATATATAACATTAATAATTTTTATTCTTGACCTCGGTGTATCAGCCCTTTTCCTTTACCGGAAGGGGAAAACATGATAAGCGCAGGAATAGACATTGGTTCAAGAACGGTTAAGCTTGCCCTCGCAGAGAACGGTTCAGTTGTCATGACCAGGAAGGTCCTCAATTCGCACAACCCGGTCGAGACATGCATGCAGATTCTTGAGGGTGTACAGTATGATTCACTCACCGCAACAGGTTACGGACGCCATTTGATCAGCAACTACCTTCCATGTAATGTAATAAGCGAAATAAAGGCCTTCGCTGCAGGCGCGCGTCATTTCAACAGGGACTGTACAGCCATACTTGACATCGGGGGGCAGGACACCAAGGCCATCACCCTGGATGATGCAGGCAGCGTGAAGAAGTTTGAAATGAACGACAAGTGCGCAGCAGGCACTGGCCGTTTTCTTGAAATAATGGCCTCTGCCCTGGGGCTGCACCTTGAGGATTTTGCTGATGCCGCGGTTTCAGCAGAGCGTTACCAGGAGGTAAACAGCACGTGCACAGTGTTTGCCGAATCCGAGGTTATATCCCTGGTGACAAGGGGAGTGCCGCGTAACGAGATTGCACTTGGCATACACAGGTCCATGGCTTCGCGTGCAATCAGCCTGCTCCGGCGGGTACAGGTGCAGGGCGATCTTTTTTTTGCAGGCGGAGTGGCATTCAACCGCTGCATGAGGATGCTTATAGAGAATGAACTGGGGTGCAGAGTCTTTATCCCCGATGACCCGCAGATTACCGGGGCAGCGGGATGTGCGTTGCTGTACTGCCAAAGTTTACCTTCGCACATACCCGGGCGGGAATGACAGAAATATTATAAAACAAAAATATTAATGATTAAAGGAGAACTATATGACACAGAAAGCAGAACCATTATTCCAGGACCAGTTTACAGGTGAACCGCCTGCCAAACGCGCAGTGGGGTATATACAGTCACAGAGGGAGAAGGGTAAACACGTTGCCGGGATCTACTGCGGTTACGCGCCGCTTGAACTTATCCATGCAATGGACATTGTCCCGGCAGTGCTGTGCGCGTTTGCAAACGCGACAATCGAGGAGGCTGAGACAGTCCTTCCCGCAAACCTCTGCCCGCTGATCAAATCGAGTTACGGTTTCATTGCAAAGGATACATGCCCCTTCTATTCATTTTCCGAGGCGGTAATCGGCGAAACGACCTGCGACGGCAAGAAGAAGATGTTTGAAATGATATCCCACAAAAAGCCCATGCATGTGATGGACCTGCCGCAGCTCCCTGATGAAAAAGAGGCGCTGACAAACTGGGAGGCAATGATACGCAAGCTCCAGGTATTTCTTGAAAAAACATTTTCAATGAAAGCAGCAGACGCCGACATTGAAGCAGCGATTAAAGAGAACAACAAGAAGAATGACCTTGTGAAACAGATACTTGAATTTGCAGCTCTGCCCAACCCGGTCATAGGCTGGGGCGAGATGCACGATGTAATCTTCCTGTCCACACCGGCCAGGGGTAACGAACTTAATCCAAAACTAGCAGAGCTGGTTAAACGCCTTGAGAAACGGGTGAGTGACGGCTACGTTTACGGTGCGAAAAACGCGCCGCGTGTGCTTGTTACAGGCTGTCCGACTGCCGGGGACGCGGCAAAAGTTTTTAAGATCATTGAAGAGGCGGGCGGTGTTATAGTCGCGCTCGATTCATGCATTGGCCTTAAAGCATTTTCTGAAAAGGTGGCAGAGAATACAGGCAACCCTGTACGCGCAATCGCAGAGAGGTACCTGAAAATACCATGCGCCTGCATGACACCCAATAACGGGCGCTTAACTGAAATGGACAGACTTATAGAAAAATTTAAACCCGATGCAGTGGTCGACATAGTACTTCAGGCATGTCACGGGTACAGCGTCGAGTCCCATAAAGTGGGCACACATGTTTCGGGTAAAAATATTCCGTTCCTTAAAATAATAACAGACTACTCGCAGGGTGATTCCGGCCAGATCAGGACAAGGGTCGAGGCGTTGCTCGAGAGCGTGAAGAAGTAAACCGGGATTCAGACATCATTGCCCGTTATGCCCCCTCTGTCACTGCGTGACATCTCCCCCCGCGAAAAGACGGGGAGAGAATTGATGCCGGAAATTTATGCTATAATCCTTCCCCATCGTATCATGGGGAAGGTGCCCGCAGGGCGGATGGGGCGTGGCGTACTGATTTCAGAATGTTAGTTTTCCCGAAACGTAAACCATATCATTTGAATCAAACTGCCCTATACTTGTATCAGCGTCCCCTTCAAGGATCCAGCTGCCAACAGTAAATTCGAAGTTGTCCGCCAGTTTTGCCATGAACTCGGCGTTGGCATATACGCTTTTTTCACCGATGTCGCAGGCTCCCTGTGAGGATAACCTGTACTTTTTATTGTCCAGGTAATACTTTACGTTCCAGAGTATCATGTTCGTGTACTGGTCCGATGAGAGTCCCGATTCGTATGACGAAATTATTTTCTGGTGGAACTGCAGGTTCAGGTACAGGTCGTCGAAGATGAAGTCCTGGTCATCAAAACCTATTGTGTACTCGGTGTATTTCTTTTCCACTGAACCGGTGCCGCCTGTACTGACATCAGCCATAATATGGGCACTGTCATATGCAAAGTATTTGCCTCTTTCGAAGAATGCTGCCTCACCGCGTATTGATATTCCGCTGAAGAGCGCGCGCTGAAAATCGAATCCGAACATTTGAACTTTTTTGTAAACAGCCCGGTAGTCGTGGGTAAGGTTCATATTATAAACCGGCAGATTATCATACCCGTTATAGTAGCTGGCATGCATGTCTATGTCAAAAAGGGTAAGACCTATCCTGCCGGCAGCGCTGCTGTTCCTGATTTTTTTACCCGGCAGATTCTGTTCAATGATGCCGTCACCGCCGGAAATGTATTCAGTTGCGCGCAGTGTTTCTAACTCGTTCAGCACAAACACAGAGGATGCCATCTCCGAGGGGTTGAATTCGGGAACAGCCACAGCTTCAATGAAAAAGTTCTCGTTAAAGAAAACAGAAACTGTTCCGCTGAATACACCGTACTTGCGGTCCTGTATGGGGGTGAAGTAGAGGTTTGAATAGTCCTGCGGGTTGATTATATCTACAGGTTTAACCTCGTCCGAATTGCCCCATGTGTATATGATGCGGCCCATCTTTATGTTGATGCTGTCGATAACAGACTCAAAGTAGAAGTCGTGGCTTATGAATGCCTCGCGGAGATAAATCCTTCCGGAGCCCGTGTCATCGCGCAGGTAAGCCGCGTTATCATCGGGTCGCATGGTGTCATCCTCCGCGCGCAGAATCACCTTGAACTCGGTGTTCTCAAAGGTCTCATTCAGGTTAACGTCGGCCTTCAGGTAGTTCCTGTATACTTCGCCTTCGTGTGTACCGGTCTGGTTCTTCGCGGTCACATCACCACTTAGGGTGATTGCCGCACCTGCATCCTGTGAAGAGATGAACAGGAATGCAAGTGCGGCAATTTTATATATTTTCAGTAAACTCTTGCTGGTTTTCATATCTGTACCTGTCCGGTTTTATTCCTCGGCCCACCTGGCACTCATCCTGTTACGGTTGAAGTACCCGGCGTTCACCTTCTTCTCCTGCGCGTCTGCCACGTTAAGGATAGACTGGCGTTTCTTTTCGATATCGGTTACTTCAAGGTACATGGGAACATTGACGTTCCCTACTTTCCTGACCTGTGATGCTTTCATTGTCTTTACCACGCGCCCGGATTTTCCATAGAACTGGACGCTTACGGGCAGCAGCGATGCCTTATCTATTACAACAACATGCTTGCTGTATTTTGATGAGCTGCTTTTAGGGAAACGCTCAATCACATAGCAGTCGCTTCCGCCGAAGTTCTGGTCTGCAAGGCGGTTGTAACTGTAGTCCGGGATGCGCGATCCTCCCAGGTCTTCATTGCTGAAGTCTGTATCAACAAAGTTTTTCTCTTTGTCCGAACCTTCGATCTGCCTGGGGCTGCCAACGGATGGGAGGTACAGGTACTGGAGGTTCTCTTTCCCGGTACGCTCAATTGTAAGCATGGTTGTTCCGCTGTAAGATGAATTCGTAAACCTTATGAGCGCCTTGCTCTGCCCGTCCTGTTTTACAGTCAGCAGGATAGCACTGCGTGATTCGTTTGAACCGCTTGCCATGTTCTTCATTGTCAGGGTCCCTTTTATAACAAGCCCGGTTGCGGATTTGTTGGCATCATGGGCCCTCTGCGCTATCTGCTCGCCTGTCAGGTTGTCCTGTGCATTAGTAACTGATACTGCGCAGACAAATGCTGTTGTTAAAATGAGACTGATTAATTTTTTCATAAATTTCTCCTTCGTATTACAATAATTTGTTATTTTTTAAATACCATATTCCGTCTCTTTGTCTTGGTTTTGTCATTTCGAACCCTCTTCAATTTATCGGGTGAGAAATCTCATGGTGAATGTAGGAATAGATTTCTCAGTCGCACACTCGACATAATTGAATATATTTTTTATTCCGGCTCCTTCGAAATGACAGAATTTTATGCCTCAGTTTCTTCCGGTACATTATCCCGGGCAATACTTCTCTCTTCAAGCCTTGCCGCAATCTTCAGGGCTGCCGGAATAATAAATACCGCGGCCAGTCCTGTTATACCGACAGTAAATGCCATGAGTCCGCCAAACTGTTTTATTATGGGGAACTCCGAGAACATGAGAACCATGAAGCCTGCAGATACCGACAGTGCGTTTGAGAGAATAGCCTTCCCGGTTGAATCATACGTTCTGGTAACCGCAGTATCAACATCTCCTGCGGCAGCCTCAAGTTCTATACGGTACCGGTTGATAAAATGTATTGAGTAGTCAATCCCCATGCCTATTGCTATGGATGCCACGACTGCTGTTACAGCGTTGAGCGGTATGCCCAGAAATCCCATGATCCCGAAATTCAGGGCTATCCCCACAGAAAGGGGAAGCAGCGATATAAAGGTCAGTTTGAAATTCCTGAAAATTATCCACATCAGTATTGCCACAAGAATCAGTGATGATAAAAGGCTGCTGATCTGTCCCCGGACTATGAGCATATTGGCCTCAACCATCAGGTCCATGAAACCGGACGGGTTCACGTTCACCCTGTTTTCCTTTCTAAATGCATCATCAAAGTAGCTAAGGGCATATTCCCTTATTTTCAGCTGGTCGGATATTTTACCGCGTTTTACGGTCAGGTGAACGCGGATCCTGTCCATGCCCTTGGAGACAACTCCATCGATATCCCCGGAGTAGAGAAGCAGGTACTCCCTTGTCATGGCTGTATTATCCGGTATCCGGTAGTATTCTTTTTTACCGCCGTGCATCTCCTGGTTCATCTTTTTAAGGTAGTCATTGACCGATACTGTTTTGCCCACCTGGCTGAACCTTGCCTGTATGTCATCCTGGAAACTCTGGACCTTCTGTAATACAGCGGGTGTTATCACTTCGGAACCGTCCGATGATTCGATGTTGATGGCCAGCATCTGCGTGCCGGCCAGTTTTTCGTTCAGATGGTTCTCGGCGATCTTGATGTCGGATTTTTTATTGAAGAAATCCATTGTGTTCATGTTCAGCTCAACGGCGCGGATGTAGTATACGGAAATACAGATTATAAGCACGCTGACGGACAGGACTGCGGCTGGATATTTAACCGTGTATTTTCTGATAACAGTGATAATACGGGATGCTGAATCCGAAGTGCTGCTCTCTTTTTCAGCAAACCTGAGAAAAGGTTTGGGACTTTTTCTTATGATCAGAAATGCCGGGATAAGTGTCACTGTTATGACAAGGGAATAGAATACGCCTATAGCGGTTATTACGCCGTAATTTTTTATATGGGTCATGTCAGATGTGACCAGTGATCCGAAACCGGCAACAGTGGTGAGGGCTGAGAAAATTATTGCAAGGCCGCTTACCTTCATGCTGTCCACTGATGACTGGTACCTGTCGTTTGAACTGCTCATGTAATAGTGCGTCATGAAGTGGATCCCGTAAGCGCTGGCCACTGCAGTGAGCACGGGCGGCACAGTGATGCTCACCATACTCATTGGTATGCCCAGTATGGCCATTGTGCCCACTGTCCATATAACAGAAATGATCATGGCTGCCATAGGCAGTAACACACCCTCGTAATGGCGGAATATAAGGACCAGGATTACAAGTATAACAAGCAGGACAAAGGGGAGCAGCAGCGCCAGGTCATCCTTTGTAGATGTGCTTACCCTGTCTGTAACTATAGGTTCGCCTGCAAGGTATATGGTGAGACCCTCGCGCGGATTATCCTTTAAAATCTTTTCAACAGCAAGGTCAAACTTCTGCCTCTGGTTGATGTCGATGGGATTCATGTCTATTGAGACAGCTGTCAGTGTGCCATCGCCGGAGAAGAGCATTTTGTCATAGATATTCCAGCCCTTAACCTTCCCGCGCATCGCAGCGACAGTAGTCTCATTTATGTTTTCAGGGTCAATGAGCTTCTCAACAACGAACTTGTCCCCTTCACCGCGGATGTAATCTATACTGATAACAGACTTGATATCATCAACAGGGAACTTATACAGCTGCAGCACCCTGTCTATACCGGACCTGGAAACCCTGCCTGCAACCTTTTTCGCGAAATCCATCTCCCAGAAAAGGTCAGCATTCATGCGCTCAGGGCTTTCAAGGATGGCTTTCAGCACGTCCCTGCCCTGGATTTCGTACTGGTTAACCGCGTCAATAAGCCTGTTCGCTTCATCAATGGTCAGGTCAAGTTCAGCGGATAAGCTCTGTGCAGGGAATCCCCAGTTAAGCTTTTCGATCTCACCTTTCAGCCATTTGATATATTCCATTGTCTTTACGGAGTAGGCATTGTCCGATTCAATTCCAATGAATATCATTTCGCTTGATCCGAACACGCTGTCGTAATTGTTCAGAAAGAGCCTGTGGGGATGGTCAGGAGCCAGGAAGTTTTTAATATCATTATCGAATTTAATAAAGGGGATGGCAGCCGCGAATAAAGCTGTAATAACCAGCCCGCATACTGCCAGCGGTACAGGCTTTTTGTAGAGCCGGGTTAAAAGTGAAAGAATTTTATTATACATATATTTTCTCCGCTTATACAGAGTTAAGAGTTCCCGTTTATTTAAGTATACCAATAAGATCTGTTTGGTATACTACGGTTACTTTTTCAATGGTTTTTTGTTCAAATAGTGCATTTTTTTCAGTGTTATTCCTTAACCATTTTGCAGAGTAAAAGGCTCTATCCCCCCCGCCGCCGAAGGCGGCGGGGGGGATTTAAATACTATATTACACTAAAATTTTTTAGTTTTCGTGGGGTCAGAGCACGGGATTCAGGGGGGCAGAGCATAAAATCGAGGGTCAGAGCCCATTTTCGTGAGACCAGGCTATCACCAGGGCTAAAAGGGGTCAGAGCCTTAATCCTGAAGTAAATAAAGTATTGTGTAAAAATTATCCTTAACGGAATCTGTCATAGAAAGTGCGGGTCAGAGCCCCGGACTTAATGTAAAATATAACCATGAACAAACAGCAGATAATGGAAATAACAGCAAGGTACAACCTTGCGCCGAACAAGAAGCTTGGCCAGAACTTCCTGGTGGGCGATAACGTCGTGTCCAGGATACTTGAACTGTGCAGGCCGCACGCCGGCCGCATACTCGAAATAGGGCCCGGACTCGGCGCAGTGTCATGCGGACTTGCCGAAATGAGTTCCGCCTACACCGCTGTCGAGATAGATTCAGGTTTCGTCCGGTACCTCTCTGACCTCTTTGCAGGGAACAGTAAAGTGCACATAATTCACGGGGACTTCCTGAAGACAGGGGTAAATGATGAGTTTGACCTCGCAGTTTCCAACCTGCCGTACTACTGCGCCTCGGAGATCCTGTTCAGGCTTGCATCTGAGTTCTCCATGCCTGTGATCTTCGGAATGGTGCAGCGTGAAATGGCGCAGAGGATAACTGCAGCTGAAGGGAGCGAAAATTACGGCGCAATGACAGTCAACCTTGCGTACTATTTCAGCACAAGGGAATGCTTTGTTGTTCCAGGGGATGCTTTCTATCCCAGGCCTGAGGTGAAGTCATCGCTCATAAAGCTTGAAAGGAAGACGAGATATTTTCCTGATACGAAAAGTGAAAGCCTGTTCCACGACGTGGTGAAGTCCGCATTCTGGGGCAGGAGAAAAACAATATTAAAGACGCTGGCTGATTCACCTCACATGGACCTGGGGCGTGAGAGGGCCGGGGCGATCCTTGAACAGTGCGGCATTGACACAGGCGCGCGGGGCGAAACACTTGGCCTCTCCGCGTACATTAAACTCACAGAGGCAATAATCAATAATGAAAAATGAAGATATAAAGCGCAGCCTTGACTCAATACTCCACCGTGTCCAGAAACCCGCGCGCTACACAGGCGGCGAATACAACTCCATAGTAAAAAAGGATGTGCAGGTGCGCGCCGCTATCTCCTACCCGGACCTGTACGAGATAGGCATGGCCAACAACGGCATCAGGATACTCTACGAGTACGGGAACAGGCTCGAGGGTATCGCATGCGAACGTGTATTTGCTGTTGAGGCGGACTTCGAGAGGGAGCTGCGCATGAACAATGTGCCGCTCTTTACCCTGGAGACATTTACGCCTCTGTGCCATCTTGACCTGCTGGGGTTCAACCTTTCGCATGAACTGCTTTATACAAACATGCTGCACATACTGGACCTGGGCAATATACCGCTGCTGCGCGCTGACCGCGTTGAAACAGACCCGGTAATAATTGCAGGGGGCGAATGCGTCTCAAACCCGTTCCCGGCGGCTGACTTCGTTGACCTGTTCTTCATAGGGGAGGGGGAGCACGGTTTCACTGAAATATTATCCGGGCTTGCAGCGTGCAGAAGGTCCGGGCTGTCTCGCAATGAAACAATAGCCAGGCTTGGAGAGATCGGGGGAGTGCTGGTCTCCGCTGATTACAGTTTCAGCTATGACGGGATTAACGTCAGCACTGAAGGCATGAAGAGGGTCATGAAACGCGTAGTCAGGGAGGGCGCGGAGTGGCAGGCATCAAAACCTCCGGTTCCAAATATCCGCATATCGCAGGAGCGCGCTGTAGTCGAGATCGCCCGGGGGTGCCACAACCTCTGCAAGTTCTGCCACGCGGGCTACTACAACATGCCGTACAGGACATGCGCATGCGGTGACGTTGAATCAGAAATATTCCGCCAGTTAAACAGTACGGGCTACAGCGAGGTCACATTAAACTCGCTCTCTTCAGGGGACTACAGGGATATAGTCAGGCTCCTGAACAGCGTGATGCCCAGGCTCACCGAGGAGGGGATATCTCTTGCGCTCCCGTCTCTGAAAGTGGACAAGAACACCCTGCCGGTAATTGAACTGGTATCAAACCTGAGAAAGACATCGCTCACGTTCGCTGTTGAATCTGCTTCACCGGAGATCAGGAGCAGCGCATATAAAAAGGTGAAGGAGGATGACCTCCTTGACATAGTTACATTCGCATTTACTCACGGGTGGCGTGTAATCAAGCTCTATTTCATGATCGGACTCCCCGGCTGCGAGGAGGTCGACGAGGCCGCGGAGATAAGCAGGCTTCTCGGCGTCATCGCGCGCGCTCCGGGTAAGGGTAAGCGGGAGATCAACGTCACCATATCGCCGTTCGTGCCCAAGCCCCACACGCCGTTCCAGTACCATAAGCAGATGGACATGGAATATTTTGATTCGGTGATCCGCACTGTAAGAAGGTCCGCGCCGCGTTCAGTAACAATAAAGAACCATGACATACGCTCGTCATTCATCGAGGGGCTCATGGCGCGCGCGGACACCCGCATGGGCGCGGTTATACTCGCGGCATACCGGAACAGCGCGAAGTTCGACTCGTGGCACGAACACTTCAGGTTCGATGCATGGATGGATGCCATAAACGAACACCTGCCTCACTGGAGGGAATACCTTGCTCCCCGTACTCCGGGGACAAACTTCCCGTGGCAGGTGATCGAAACAGGGAGCGAGCGCGCGGTAGAGGCCATGCGCGGCCGCTGCCTGGACCTTGAAAACTATCACCAGCCTGAAAAGCGCTACCGCGATGAGCTGGACACCTCATGGTACAAAGACTCCATGAAACGCTTTGAGGAGAAGTACAACGCTGTTCAGAAGATCAGGCTCAGGGTTTCCAAGACAGGGTACGGGATGTTTGTTCCGCATATAGACTTCATGGAGATCATGAAGCGCGCGTTCCGCATGGCAGGGCTGCCCGTTGCTTTCAGCCAGGGATTCAACAAGCGCGAAAGGATATCTGCCGGGTTCCCGTCACCTGTTGGAGTTGAGAGCATGGCTGAACTGCTTGATGTCGAACTTTACAGGGAGATTCAGGACCCGCAGATCAATGAATGGATCAGTATAATCAACACTAAACTTCCGGAATTTCTTAAAGTAGAGAGCGCCGGGAGGGTAGATGCAAAGGCTGCGATTATGGCGCTCACCGCGGCAGTAAGGTACAGTGCGGTCTTTGAACATGGCGCAATACCGCATTCGGTCGGGGAAATCCTCAGCGCCGACGGCAGCATAACAAAGCGCGGCAAAAACGGTGAGAAGGAGTTCCCGCTCCGCGAGGTCCTGCATTCATACGAAATAGATGGTAACCGCCTGGACTTTATCCTTTATACCGGGAACGAGTCATCGATCAGGGCGGATGAGTTCCTGCGTACGGTTACAGGTGCAGAGCATGTCCTCAGCACAGGAGTTTCGGTTACAAAGATGTGCCAGTATGTAAAGACAGAGTCCGGGATGGAAGTGCTGGAGTAGGGGTGGCCGACAGGCCGGAGGATTTTATCATGTAACTGAAAGTTTTCTCATTAAACCTGTGGTGTCATGAACTAAATCCCCCTTTCGCTGCCGCTTCTTCCCCCTTTGGTAAAGGGGGT
>DAONFG010000015.1:28157-63237 GCA_035403465.1 Spirochaetota bacterium
AACCTGCAGTATCATGAACTAAATCCCCCTTTCGCTGCCGCTTCTTCCCCCTTTGTTAAAGGGGGATTTACTTCCCCTCCCGCACCAGCCTGTCCGCGGTCTCTGTCAGCCTGTCAGCCTTATCCCTTTCGCCAAGCGCCTTCATGATTGCAGCAAGCTGAAAGTAGAGGTCGGGATTTTCGGGCTGGAGCCTGATTGCCTCTTCGTAGTTTTTTACAGCAAGGTCAATGTAATACTTGCGCGTGTGTCCCCTGAGCCTGTTGTTGTAATAGATATTCCCCAGCTGTATGTAGGTGATGGGGTAGCGCGGGTTGACCTTCTTTAATTCTTCAAGCACAGCCGCGGCCTTTTCGTTTTCGTTTGTCTGCCTGTAGCAGTCTGCAAGCCCTATGTATGCCTCGGTATGCGCAGGATTGTAACTTATAGCGTTGTCGTACAGCGCGGCAGCGCCCACGGGATCAGTACGCCTTATCCTTTCAGCCTCATCGGCAATGACGCTGCTGCGCGGCATGCCGGTCTCCCTGCACATGTTGTAAAACTTTTCAGCTTCATCAATCCTGCCTGTTGCCACAAGTATCCTTGCAAGGTTGATCATAATGCGCGTATCTTCAGGGTCAAGGCTGTGTCCGCGCATATAGTGGTCAAGGGCCTTGTCGTACTGCACATAGAATTCATAGAGCTCGCCCAGCATGCAGTGGACCCGGGGCTGCGAGTCGTTTATGGACAGGGAGAGTTCATAGTACTCGATGGCCGCGTACCTGTCCTTCTGGATAAATTTTATCTCTGCAATAATGTTGGCGGCCTGGTACAGGTCACCTTTTCGCCTGAGCGCTTTAACCATGCTGTCATTGGCGTCCTTGTACAGCCTCTCCCTGTACTGCAGCATCCCCCGTTTGTAAAAGTATTCCCAGCCTTCGTGCGCGGTGCTCTGCGCTAAAACCATGCCCGGAACCGCACATAATAAAAATATTAAAAAAAATGAATTTTTTATTATTGACATATTCCGCACTGCGAATAGACATGTATAGTCTTTTGACAAGACGTGGTCAGGTAGCTCAGTCGGTAGAGCAGTAGACTGAAAATCTACGTGTCGGCGGTTCGATTCCGTCTCTGACCACATCTTTTTTCCTCTCTTCACTACAGCAAGTCCCCTTAAATGTTAATCCTGATTTTACCTTCGGCATACTGATAATTCATATTATAATTTAATTTTCCTGTCAATGTTAAAAGGATTCACCCTGTTCCTGATCCGTGCAAAGAATCTGCCACAGAGGCGCAGAGATCACGGAGAGAAGATGGTTAAGATTTTGTCATACCCGCGAAGGCGGGTATCTTAATGATACAAATGGTGCTTGCTGTGATCTGAACTTAATGCCCCCGGCAGAGTATTCCTGCGGAAGTTCATGCACTTCATTCTGCCACCCCCGGAGTGGGTTTAGTGACTTAACGGTTTCACCACCCGCTGCGCTGGAGGCACGGAGAAAGGATTAAAGAATGTCTCTCGCAGAGGCGCAAAGGCGCAAAGGGTAAAGAGTCTATCATCCCGAACGACCACCAGCGAGGAGACGACCGGAGGAAGAGCCCTGGCTGATCTCAATGATTCGCATAGTACCTGCAGTAACCTTAAATCTCCGGCCCCCTTTCCCCCGGATGGGGCACGCACAGTAAATTAAATGTGTCTCATGAAAATTAAATTCCATGCGACCTTCTGAGATAAATCATAGTTCCCATTTAAATAACGATATATGGATTAATGCGGTTGTTAATTTGATCGTGCCCCATCCGGGGGAAAGGGGGCTTTGTTAGTTTAATTAACAGTTTAATGTTTTTCGACCGGGGGGCCGGATAATATCTGTGTCCATCTGTGTTGAATCATTTTGTTTAGCGGCAGCGGCATAGTTCGTCCGCCGGGAATTAATCCCGCGTATGATATGGCGTGTTTGATGTAACAGATTGGTTAAAAATTCGGTTACGAACCCTGGCCCGGGTTGCCTTTACCATGTGTAACAGGTGAATACAGGCTGTCTGCTATGAACAACGGAGTGGCAACGGAGGTGAAGGCTTCCGGAGTACTATGTGAGAACCTGGAGCATACTTCCTGAGTGCCTTTATCCGGCTTCTTTACTGCTGCAGGCATATTTGCCTTCATGAATTGTGAGATGTACAGGTTATAACCTTTCACAGGTTTGTACCTGGCCTTGCGGTTGTAAACTGACTTTTCATCCGGGCTAAGCTGCTGCCATGAGCGCACCGCATCAGCAAAGGTTGCGCGTACAGCCTGCTGGCATTCGGTCCGTGGATTGGACGGAATAACATGGATCCGGCAGTATTGCATGCCGTACCTGTTGTAATGTACAATCCTGCCTATGCTGCCTCTTAAATTGTGAAACATCGGATTAAGCGTTAACTTTGCCATAAATACCCCCCTACTATTTATGTGGCTTTTTACGATGGAAAATGACAAAATTTTTTAAAATAAGGGGTTTATTTTTTACGCAGGGGACTTTTTACTATGGCATGGTAGTCTGTCGAAAGAATTGAAGAAGCGCGTATATTCCCCGAAAATCTCATTTCAGAACACAGGAATAGTTGTTTTTTATCGTTATATGTAATCAGCAGTTTCATGTAAAAGAGAAAACTGCTGAATACATACACACATGTATTACCATTTTTGAGACGATTCAGGTTAAAAGGCCCGGATAGCCCGGACTCTGTTGATTTCAGTCTTAAAGCGCCCGGGCTGGGTGCCAGTACCGAAATGCTGGGCCCACGCGCCACCAGGAGCATACTCAGACGAGCTCCAATAGTATTTATCTTCTTCGAAATTACCGATCGTGTCTTTATTATTATACATTTCATTCAGCTCATTTTTAGAAGGAAGATACCAGTCTCCTTCTTCATCACTTCGATAATCCCTGCATCTCAGAGCCGCACTTGCAGTATGATTCGCTTGATAAATAATTGCGTCAGTGTTGTCGTAACCGGTGTCAATTTCAGTGCTTGTTGTCCCGATTTCTGTAGATGTAATATTACTCCATCCTGCATTTATATACTGATCAACGGGTGCTGCCTCCAATCCGTGTAACCCTTCGTCTGTTACGTAGAACACTATTCCTCTTCCACTCGGGCCGATATCGCCTATGGCGTATTTTTTTGAATCTTCACCCGTGGCGTTGTCGCAATTCGTAAATGCCAGTGTTGATGCAAACATGAGCATTGCAATATATTTAAAGTGTTTCATATAATCCCCCTGGAAATAGATGTTTAATGAATGAAGGGGACTTTCTGTAATTGCTGATTTCAAACAGCAGTGTGTCAAATATTTATCAGTTTTTTAATAAAATGGAGCACGATGCACCGTGATTATACATTTACAGTAAATACGCTCTAATACAACCGTGTGTTACAGCGACTGGTGCACTGTGCTGGTGTGCCGTCAGGGTATAACAAGCCTGAAGTAAAAGTATAAATTCATTTAAATTTAACAACGGTTATGCGTGAGTATGGCTATCAGCTCTTTTTACCATCCGTAATTAAATGTCTGTGTTGATACGCCGGCAAATTCGAATTCCGCTGTCAGGTAGAATGTGTTGCCTATAACGCTTTCATCAACATAGACCCTTGTTCCCGTGCCCCTGTAGACCACTCCGCCCGAATCATCGGTCAAAGTAATAACAGCCCCGGGCTTTTTATCCCAGTACAGGTAATAAGGCGGGATGTTATTCTGCCTGTTAAAGTTTATCCAGTACATGTCAGCGTAATTCATTTGTACCGGGATTGTGACCGTTGAACCTGCTTCAAGGTCTGTGGTGTAATAGCCGTAATAGTTTATATAGGTCATCAGTACATCGTTAACGTAACCGGTAATCTCACCAACAACTACAATTGATATACTTTTACCGGCAGGTACGCTCAGCTCAACAAAACTTCCTCCACCGGTATCGTCGTCCTGCACATAAACAGCGTCGATACCTGCGGAAACAAGAATTGAGTCACCTGAAACAGCGGCTATATGCAGTTTCTGCACGTAGGTCTCGGCATTGGACGCGTAGGCATCTTTTGCGAATATGTTAAGTACCCTGTCAATAAAAGACGCCGGCTGATGGTGTGCAATGGGTATGTTACCCAGGTTGATTCGCACTGTGGCGTTTTGTGAAGCATCGTAGCATGAACCTGATATTGCAGCTGCCATCAGGATTAATAGTGCGGCTATTATTATTTTTTTCATAATATCCACCTTCACGAATTTCGACTTTTGCCGGAGCAGGCGTTAAAAGTGAATAATACTAAGAATACTTTCCCGGAACTTTTAATGCCGCTGCCGGTTTAATAAGAAGATTAATTTAATGAGATTTTAAGAAAAATCAAATTAATTTAAAGGATGATTTACTGTTATTGTTCATGTTTCGTGCCGTAAGATGGGTTTTAGTGAAAATGCTGCGATAAATCATGCTATGATGAATGGGGCTGAATAAAAAAACCGGAGCGGGTACTCCGGGTAATTGTTTCTGTAATTGAATTAATATTATTAAAAACTAAAAGAAATCTGATTTGACTCACTGCCCGTAAATCCAAATTTTATTCTTATTCTATACTGATTAGAATTTGCTGAATCATAATATGTATTTAAACAACTATTATCACTGCCTGAATATATGGGAAGATAATTTTCTTCAATCTGGAAAGTGTTGTATTCAATAGAATAGTCTGTTGCACCGTAAATTCTATTCCATGCAAGAATGGCGTTGTAATTGACGGCTTCTCCCTCGTAATGAAAATTAAAATAGTTTGATGCAATTAGACTATCGAATGTAAGTACCTGTATATTTACTGTTTCGACAGAACCGGCTTTAATATTAATTGGAGTATTGTTCTGACCATAGTGGGTGATTGCGCCATTAATATCTTCTCCTATTACGGCAATTGTAATATTATCCCCAGCCGGTACTGTAAGTTCAACAGTGCTTTGATCGCTTACCATTACATATGTTACCGCAACATCCGAGGCATCAATAGTCATACTTGTACTAAGACCATTTCCTGAAAATGCAGCAAGATGTATTTTGTGAACATACATTTCTGCAGTATATTGCGCCTGGGCCTCCTTCTCGAACAATCCCAGTACCCTGTCAATTAGCGACTTCGGCTCATGTTTCGCTATTGGCATATTCCCCAAGTTTATGCGTACGGTTGCCGTATCCGGATCATAGCATCCGGTGAAGGTGATTATTGATAATGTAATTATTGTCAATAGAAGTTTTTTCATACTACCCACCTGTGATTTGTTACGGAGTTTAAATTTACAGTATTTGTGCATTATGGCATACGTTGTGCAAGTGTTTTTTTGTGATTAATTGCGGGCGCCTGGGTTAAAGAAACCGGAGCGGATGCTCCGGTTTCTTTAACCTCTATTAGTCCTGAACCGTACTTGCTGTAAAATAGCTGGTCTTTAGTGAAAAAGGTTCAAATTCGAGGTAAATACGGTTTCCGTAATAGTATCCCACATTACTTATTGAAGTATCATATCCGCTATAGAGTAATACGTAATTCTCTGTCTGTGGGTTTATATTTCCATAAACATGGTACTTAACCTTAAATCCGATATTATTCCAGGTCAGGGACTCACTGAGGGAGTGATAAGTAAAAGCCAGCAGAGTACTCCACGACGGATAATTGCCGTGTGTAGCAGTATTGTTATAAACTGCAACATCCACAGTGGATGTTATTCCCGTTTCCAGATCAACTTTGCTGTAACCGTAATATTCGGCATATGGGGTACCCTGGCCAATATATAATTCACCAACAACAAGAATCGTGATATTTTTACCGGCAGGGACATCCAATTCAACGTAATCGTTCCCTTTCTGATCTAATTGAACATCTCCACTGTTAATACTTGCTGTTGCGAGAAGGGCATCCCCAGAGTAGGCTGCAATATGTACTTTAACAATATCTGCAGGGACAGCATATGCATCTTTCTCAAACAATCCCAGTATCCTGTCAATAAAAGACTTCGGCTCATGGTGCGCTACAGGCATGTTGCCAAGATTAATGCGCACTGTTGCGGTATCGGGATCGTAGCATCCGTTGAGTGTGATTATTGATAATGTAATTATTGTCAGTAGAAGTTTTTTCATACAGCTTTCCTTTGTGTTATTCAGACTTTAAACCAGATATATTAATACGTTATAATAGTATTGATGCAAGTCTTTTTCCGAAACCGGGTCAGTTGACCCGGTATTTGATGATAAAGATATTCCTTAAACAATTGCTATTATTAGCCGAAGTTGAGCTCCATTTCGTCTGATTTGAGATCAAAGGATTCAAAGTATATATAAAGACCAAAAACATAACCTTCAGTAATGTCCACTGACTGGCCGTAATCTTCGTAGATTTTTTCGCCATCGTCATATAGGTAAGTTGCATCGTTCCAAACCTGACTATAAACTTGGAATTTAACGGGGAACCCCTGTCTCTCCCAGTAAAGTCGATTATAAGTCTCCTGATAATCTACATTAAAATTTATGAGTGATGACCATGTATCAGTAGTAGTTCCATGAACTCCGGTTAATGTAAATACGGAAACATTGACATTTGCGGTTTCACCAGCATTGATACTCTGTTTTGTCAGTCCCATGTATGCCGCATAATTACCAGCCGGGGAATCATTTACATACTTGACAGATTGCCCCACAACCAGGAAAGTTATGTCCTCTCCTGCGGGTACACTTAGTTCAACGTAGCTGCCATTAACATCGAGCAGGGCGCTATTTGCAACATCATGAGCATCTATACTTGCGGTAGCTATTACAGAATTACCTGAATACGCAGCAACATGAACAACGTCAACACCTGCATTTTCCGCATTTGTAGTCTGCGCATATGCCTCCTTCTCAAAAAGTCCCAGTATCCTGTCAATAAACGACTTCGGCTCATGTTTAGCTATTGGTATATTCCCAAGGTTTATGCGGACAGTTGCAGTATCGGGATCGTAGCATCCCGTATAAGTAATTATTGATAATGTGATTATTGCCAGTATTAGTTTTTTCATTTTATTCACTCCTTTGCTCTGGTCTGCCATATGCTGCATTATTATGAGTTAAGCAGCATTCCGGGATAAAAGCCCGTCCGGGCTATACCCGCTCTTTTTTTATTTGATTCTTTCAAATATAATTGTAATTTATAAGATAAGATGTATATTGCAACAAATATTTAGAGGAGTACTATTATGAAGAAGATAATATCATTGATTATAGCGATTTTATTCCTTGGCACCTCGTCCCTTTTTGCGGAGATTAAAGTGCTCAAAGTCAAGGGGACTGTGGCGTACAAGACAGGCAAAGACTGGACTGCGGTCAGTGCGGGTATGGATCTTCCCGAGGGCGTAAAGATAAGTACAGGGGCCAATTCATCCGCTGAACTGAAGCTCAATGCCCTTAACCACACTATTACAATCAAACCCTATACTGTGATCCAGGTTTTCAGCAGGACCGACAGTAAAAATTCAGATACCAATGTGGGGCTTAAACGCGGAAACATTATCGTGAGGGTGCCTAAAGATAAAAAGGTAAAGACCGTGTTCAAGGTTACAACACCTATCGCCACATCCAGTGTGCGCGGAACTGCTGAGGATATTTTTTCCGGTACAAAGGAGATGATTGTCAAGGTGCTTGATGGTGAAATTGAAGGCTCCAACCGCCTTGGAAGGAAAAAGAATATCAGGGGCAGGCAGGTATTCCATCAGAAGAAGGGTGAACCCGGTTCCGATAATATTCTATCCAGGCTGCGTAAAGATTCAATTCCTGACTTTGAAGACAGCGATACAAGTCCGCTGGACAACAAGACCGGAGAGGATGCGAAAGTCGGTGTCAGCATTATATGGTACTTACCGTAATTTCGATTACTAAGTGTTTCGCCCATAGCGGGCAGTAGAATGATCAAAAGGAGAATACAATGAAATTTTTTAAAGTTACGGTTATTGCACTCACAGCAGTATTCATAAGTGCTTCGCTGTTTTCGCAGAGCAGCATTGAGAAAATAAGCGATATTGACCGGAAGGTAACAGCAACTTACGGAGACGCTGTCACGCTGTTCAAGGCAGAGACAAAAAAAGATGTTTCATTAAACTATAAAAATGATGAACCTTTAACAAGGGGCATGGTTGCGCTTATGACCGCGAAGTACCTTGACCTTAAAGGAAGCTTCATGTACAACATTTTCGGGTCCCAGAGATATGCGGTCAAGGCCTGCATCGCCGAGGATCTGATGGATGCAGACAGCAGCGCGAATGACCTTATGAGCGGACCTGAGCTCATTGAAGTGCTGGCGAAGATCGCGCAGAGAAACGGGGAGAGTGAATAAGATGAAAAAATTTAACATTATACTTCCTGTCATAATAGCTCTCTTCAGCGTAAACCTCTACGCGCAGTCTCAAACCTACGACAGTTTCTTCTACAGCCCCAGGGTTGATGAGGATATGAAGGTGGTTGATGCGGGGAACTCATTCTCACGTAAAGGAATACAGTACGGTCTTGATATAAACCCGTCAATGATATACCAGGAGGCCGATGACTACAGGCTCTTCAGTTACCTGATAAACGCACGGCTCTGGGCAAAGACATACCTCTGGTCCGACAGCTTTTTATATGTGCGTGTAAAGGATTCATACCTTGGTGTAATAAGCGCGGCCGATGCATATTCAAGCGTTGAATCGGACAACCTCTTTGACCTTGACCTCGCGTACCTTGACGCGCGTTCATCCGCAGGCGCGGTGAAGTTTGCAATGGGAAGAAAATACTTCACCATGGGCACAGGACTTGTGCTGGACGGCAGGGGCGACGGCGCCGAGCTTTCATACAATGGTTCCATATTCTCAATGGATCTGCTTGGTATGTACACCGGGCTTCTGCTTAAAGATAACAATCCTTACGGCTTCAGCGACAGGGATACTGCTGACGGAGCGAAGAGGGTGTTCGCAGGCGGTAAAGCCTCAATTTATTATGAAAACCAGGAGTTCTACCTGCTGGGCCTTGCAGAGATTGATCTCTCCGATCAGGATGATACACAGAAGACAAAATATGACGCGCAGTACTACGGTGCGGGCTTAAACGGGGTTTTTCTTGAAGGCTTTGCATATTATGCCGAGTTTGTATACGAAATGGGCAAGGGTTATGCAACAGGCAACAAGGAGACCGATATAAAAGCTTTTGCAATAAATTCAGGTTTAGACTGGTACCTGCCGGTGGCATTGAACCCGGTTCTCATGCTCCAGTACGCCTTTGCCACAGGTGACGAGAACAGGTCAAACTATACAACTTCAAACATGCAGGGATCGGATACAGAGGACAGCGGTTTCATGTACTTCGGAACATTCAATGGCGGTTACGCGCTCAAGCCTGTACTTGGCAACATGCATGTTATCAGCGCAGGCGCGTCATGCGCTCCATTCGCGGGCTCATCATCAGCAAGGCTGAAGAAGATGTCGCTAATGGCAAAATATTCATATTACATGAAGGATGTCACAACTGCAGGTGTAAATGAAGGCGACGGCGGCCTTGACGAGGCGTTCCTGGGTCAGGGTGTCGATGCTTCTCTCCGCTGGGAGATCTATTATGACCTGTCATTCTATATTAACTACGGAGTATTCTTCCCCGGTTCCGCGTATGATTCAGGTACCGGTGAGACCCAATTCGCAATGGCCGGGATTAATTTAAGCTACTAGTGAGCTCGCTGCCGCATGCCCTCGCCCGGACTAACCTGGCGGCCGTCCACCCTCTCCCGTCTTCGGCGGGCGAGGGTTATTGCATATACATAATGTGAACAGTCGTTTTGAATAAAGGACGGGGAAGAGGAATTATCATAAACATGTTTATGTTTGTATTGCCCCCTTCTCCCCTTCAGTTCCTCAAAACGGGAGAAGGGCCGGGGATGAGGGCATGCGGCATGGCATCGCTCCAGACATTCCGGTTAAATTACTTGAAATTCCTGACATATCATAATACAATCACCCCACAGTCAATAGAACAGGAGGCCATTCTTGAACCGTGAAAAAATCCAGAAACTGATTGAACCCGTAAGCCGTTTTTTTGAACAGAACAAATTTGCCGGGCTGATTATAGGCTTTGCAGCCTTTATTATTATACTGCCCTTTACTTTTACAGACGCCTACCAGTTTTTTGAACTTAAACTATATGACCTGCGCTTCAAGACCAAGCCGTCTATTGCTGAATGGGACAAACTCTATTTTCTTGATATTGACGAATACAGTACGATCGCCCTCGGTCAATTTCCATGGACGCGCGATATTTACGCGGCAAGCCTTACCCTGCTGAAGGAGCTTGGAGCGGAGCAGGTATCCTTTGATATAATGTTTCCGGACTCCTCCCCGCTGCAGGTTAACGAGGAATCATACAGGGGAATACTGGAGAACATGTCGGCGAGAAAAGCAGTAAAGGCGGATGAACTGTCGTCATTGATTAAAAACAATGACAGGCTGTTTGCCGACAGTTCTAAAAACAACGGGTCTGTTATGCTCGCCTTCACCTTCTCCGGTGACGAACTTACTCCTGAACAGGTGGCGCGTAGAAACACGCGCGAGCACCAGGCTGCTGTCAGGCGCTTTGATGCTGTATCATCAATCCCTGTCCCCGGGGACCACGCGGAGGATTTTAAGAAACTGTCTGACCATGAGATGATCAACATAGTTTATCCCATACCCGAACTGATGCAGTCAGGAAAAATGTTCGGTTTTGTCAACAGGTTCACTGACATTGACGGAACAATCCGCCGTGTAAAAATTATACAGGTCTTTAATAACCGCATATATTTCAACCTTTCAATGGTTATGCTCATTGATGCGTGCGGTGTAAAGAAAGAGAATATTATAGTCAATCCCGGCAGGAATATTATCCTTAAGGACGCCTATAATCCTTTTAAAATGATCCAGGAGGATATCGTCATTCCAATTGATGACGAAGGGATGCTCTATGTCAACTGGGCAGGCCCCGGTGCGCGTGAGCAGTCTTTTCATATCCTGCCGTTTTATGCCATGCTGGAATACAATGATTTCGCGCCCGGAGTTTACGAGTTTTTCGACAGTGCGGGCGGCGACGAGGGGATTATAAAAAGGGCAGGGCTTAATGCGCGCATTGCTGAACTTGAGAGGCTGTACTCTGCCGCAGGTACTGCTGATAAAAAAATAAAACTGGCAGCTGAAATAAAATCACTGAAGACTGAATTGCGGCAGGAGAAGCTTAAATACTTTGAACTGTTGAAAGATGAAAAAGTAAGGCTGGAGATGGAGTATAATGCATCAAAGTCAGCGCAGTTGAAAAATGATATAGCTGCAGTTGAGGATTCTATAAAGGCCGTGGAGCTTGTCCTGCGAACAGAGGAGGTGCAGGATAAAATACTCATCATAGGACTTACCGCAACCGGGACCCACGATATAGCATCGATCCCGCTCCATAATGAATATCCAGGAGTGGGCACATACCATAACGTAGTGAATACAATTATCAACGGTGTGTATATCCGGAAACCCGGTACACTGGTAAACGTGCTGATGATCCTTTGTGTCGCACTGATTTCAGGTTTTGCGACAGGAAGACTCACATCCCGCAAATCGCTCGCCCTGGCAATCGGATCATTCCTGCTGCTGAATGCTGTCATATTTTTTGCGTTCGTATTTTACAGTGTCTGGATTGAACAGCTCGGTGCAAACCTTGCACTGCTGATTCCCTCGGTATGCATAATCTCGATCAAGCTGATAAACGAAGAGGGCCAGAAACGCTTCATCAAGAACGCCTTCGCACGGTATATGGCGCCCGACGTTATTGAGCAGCTCATGGAACACCCCGAGGCCCTTGAACTGGGCGGTGAAAGCAGGAGAATTACAATCTTCTTTTCGGACGTTGCCGGGTTCTCGACAATATCAGAGAAGCTCTCCCCTCGCGAACTGGTTGATCTCCTCAATGAGTACCTCACTGAGATGACCGACATCATCATTTCGCACGGCGGAACAATCGACAAGTACGAAGGTGACGCGATCATGGCATTTTACGGCGCGCCGCACCCGTACCCGGACCACGAGATCAGGGCGTGCATGGCAGCCATAGACATGAAGAGGAGGCTGCGCGAGCTTCAGGAGCACTGGAGGCATATAGGCCAGCATGAGCTTTACGTGCGCATGGGCATGAATACGGGTGAGGCTGTAGTCGGAAACATGGGCTCAAAGATGCACATGGACTACACTGCCATGGGTGACTCGGTCAACCTGGCATCACGCCTTGAAGGGGCAAACAAGCATTACGGAACCACCGCGATGATAAGCGAGAACACGTACAGGAATGCGAAGGATGTTATTGAGGTGCGCAGGCTTGATAATATCAGGGTAGTGGGCAAGACCGAGCCGATCCTCATATACGAGCTTCTGGGAAAGAAGGATTCGCTGCCGCAGAAGGTTTACGACATGCTCGGGAAGTATCATGAGGGGCTTAAGATGTTTGATGAAAGGCAGTGGAAGAGGGCACTTAAACATTTTAATGAAGCGCTGGATATTCTGTCTGACGACGGTCCATCGCAGACATATATTAAAAGATGTGATGAGTTTTTGAAGAGGCCGCCGTCAAAGAACTGGGACGGGGTATACACCTTCAAGACGAAGTGACCTTTACCCGGCGAGTACGGTGTCCATGACAGAATCGTACTTGCTGAAAAGTCCCTTCATCATGGGATCGGTCACCACTGCCATGACAATCTTTTTTTCCATGTCGTCTATGAATACACCCTCACCTGCGAAGTATTCCACAGCCTTTACGGGATCGGGTACTTCGCGCACCATGTTCACAAGGAAAGAGATCCTGTTCATGTCGCGCATGTTGAACGGCAGGTCCCTGTCCTTGTCCAGGTCCGCGGTTTTCTTGTAGGTGCGGATAATATCGCTCAGCTTGCTGAACTGGTCTATGTCCTCCTTGTATTTTTCAAAGAATTCCACCGGCACTGTACTGCCGGTTTCGCTCTCTGACATCATGAGCATTATGTACTGGAACAGGTGGTAATTCCTTGATATGATGGACCTGAGTATTTCATCCGGAAGTTTCAGGAAATAGTTGATGAATGATGATATGTCTTTTACCGAGTTGAAGTACTGGTTGAGCATGACCGGTTCAAACTTTGAAAGTATCATGAACAGGAGCAGTTTGTCGTTTTGTATGTATTTTGAATGTACGGCCAGATCATACAGCCTTGATTTATCAAGAAAAAACAGTATCTCGTCGATTATCCGTTCGGTTGAATTATCATTAATACTGCAGTATCCGAATGTAAAGATTATAAGTCTCTCCAGTTTGTCGATGGTAAATTCAGGCGAGTTCATGAATTCCTGCATATGTTTCATATCCCTGAAAAGCAGAAGGAAGTACAAAAATTGCTGTGTCAGTTCATAATCGTCCTCTTTGAATACGTTATCCACCAGTTCAAGAAATTCATCGATGGTCAGGTGTTCAAAAATCGGCTTTATCCTGTTAAGCTGGGGAAACGAGGAGTCGTGCATTATTGCTTCGACATAGAACAGCCTGAACTTGTTGTATTCTGTTGTTTCCGTATTATTCATATGCCGAACCTAGCGGGTCTTTGACCGGATTATATTTGTTAGTTTGTTAAGTGTAAAACAGTTTTACAGCGAGTTCAATTAAAAAAAGGGATCATTGCAGCCGTTATTAAAAAAAAGTGCAATACACTGCTTTCAGGTTGACATGTTGCCTCCATGGCTTATAATTATATTGTGGTGGTATATGATAGATTTTCTGGACATGCGCTCAATAATCCTGGGAAACTCCCTTACAGACATTGTTATCATTCTGATCATGTTTCTTGTCTGGCGGAAGTACCGTGAAAAGTTCAAGGGTTTAGGCTGCTGGTTTATTGCGTGCATTCTGCAGGTAACCGGGCAGATACTGCTTCTTTTTCAGGGCAGCATCAATGATTTTATATCAGTATTGCTGGCCAACCTATTAATTATATCTGCCGGATTGATGCTGTTTTACGGTATGGAGATTTTTACCTCTGCAAGGGGAAGGCACGGCATGTTTTTCCTCCTTCTTATCCCTGTGATCCCCTTATACTATTACTTCACTTTTGTAACACCGCTGCTTAATGTAAGAATATTAATTTTTTCAGTATCAGCAATATTCATATCGCTGAATTTTATTCACCTTCTCAATGTCAGGATTGATAAAAAACACAGGTACCTGTACAGGCAGATTGTGGTTGTTTTTATTATCCTGGCAGTCGTTTATGCAGCAAGGATCATATTTAGAACAGGGAGCATTGACCAGGTATCCCTGGCAGGCATGAATTTGCCGGATAAACTCCTGATACTTACAATTTTAATGCTGTTCATACTTCTTGTCTTCTCGCTTGTCATTGTAATCAACAGCAGGCTGCTGCATGATATCAGCGAGTATCTGTCTGAACGTGAAAGGCTTGTGCAGGAATTCAAACGCATGGCCACGACTGACAGCCTTACCGGGATATACAACAGGATGAAGCTTGAACCGATAATGACAGCCGAAGTGCTGCGGTCCAGGCGTTACGGCCGGATGCTGTCGGTCCTGCTGGTTGACATTGATCATTTTAAACTGGTGAACGATAATCACGGCCATAATATCGGTGATTCAGTGCTGCGGGACGTTGCCGCAGTGCTCAAAGAAAACCTGCGCGAAGCTGACAGCCTGGGACGCTGGGGCGGCGAGGAATTCCTGGTGGTTGCACCGGAAACAAGCACCGAGGGTGCACGTAAAATAGCAGAGAAACTCCGCGAAGCTGTTGCGGCGCACAAGTTCATCAGGGATATTAAGGTAACAATAAGTGTCGGGGTTGCATCGCTAATGGCTGATGAATGGGAGGAGGATATGGTGCGGCGTGCTGACGAGGCCATGTACATGGCAAAAAATTCAGGCCGCAACAGGATTGTCTGATAGTGCCCGGACTTCTTAATCCGTAATTGTTATAATCAATGATGCAGTGAATTGATCCCCTGTTCAGGGAACATACCTGTGCGAGTCGATTATTTTTCCTGCAGCACCCGCATCAGCGCCGTTTAACCAGTGTATCCTGAACCCCCTGCGTTCCATCCCCCTGAACCATGTCATCTGTCTCTTTGCGAACCTGTGAATCTCTGTCCTGAGCTTAACGGTCATCTCATCCAGGCTCATTTCACCTGCAATATGCATTGCAGCGTACCTGTACTCAAGGCCCAGCCTGATCATCTTTTCATGGGGTACTCCCGATTCCAGCAGATCCCTGACCTCGGCCACAAGCCCCTGCGAAATACGTTCATCAAGCCTTTTATCAATCCTTGCAACAAGTTCATCGCGCGGAAGTGTTATGCATATGATCAGCGGCCGCAGTTCAGGGTACACCGCATTTTTAACCGTTTCAGGCTCATTCATGGAGCGTGCGATTTCGATCCCCCGTATAATGCGCCGTCTGCTTGACCTGTCGGTCCTGGAATAGACCTCAGGAGATTCCGACCTCAGCAGGGTTTCAAGTTCATCTGTAGGCTTCTCCTCCAGGATCGCACGGAGCAAGGCGTCGCACGGCGTCTCCGGAAGCGAAAAGCCCTTCAGTGCCGCCTCGATGTAAAGTCCTGAACCGCCCGTAAGCAGCGGTATCCGGCCCCTGGACTTCACACACTTAAGGGCAGTATTGAAATCATCAAGGTACCTGTACAGGCTGTACTCTTCACCCGGCGCTGCTATGTCAATAAGGTGGCAGGGCACGTTGCCTGATGGTGTGCGGTATTCATCAAGGTCCTTCCCTGTGCCTATGTCCATGCCGCGGAATACCTGGCGGGAGTCGCCTGATATGATCTCGCACCCGTATTTCAGGCTGATCTTCACCGCGAGCGATGTTTTGCCGCAAGCAGTGGGTCCGATCAGAGATAATATGTTATAGTTTACGTTCTCCATAATCCTTTTGAAGTTATTTTCTTAAACAATTTACACAGGTAGAGTCAAGGATTTTACAAAATCTGCTGTAAAAGTCGTTATCATCTTTTCTGCTCATTATATTACAATCAGGGACGATAATAGTATAAGATCTGGATAATTGTCCATAGTCTTGGAAGTAAATAATATGATTAAAAAATACGGCAGCTGATGAATATTGAAAAATTATTACTATCATTTTTACCGGTTGTGCTCTTCTATCTTATCTATTTCAGATATTTTACCTCGAGTTCCGGTTCAACAAAATACATATCATCATTCCTTACCGGGATGGGATATGCCCTTTTCCTGCTTCTTGCCGGAGGCTTTATTTCTGATCTCCTTACCGTGATCAACCCGCTGGTAAAGGGATTTGTCATGGCCGGGCTTCTTGAAAAGACCGGTGCCGTGATAATTATCTATACGCTCCTGAAGAGGTACCCCGAGTTTGATATCAGCAGAAGCATAGTTTCAGGCATGCTCGTTGGCCTGGGTTTCGCCTGTGTTGAAAACTTCTTCTACGCCCTTGAACTTGACAGTTCAATACTTTATATACGCATGGTCTTTGCAGTTCCTCTGCACATAACAACATGCGGCATCGCGGGCCATTACCTTGGCATATCAAAACTTACCCATTTTAAATACGGGAAGTTTATAAATATTCTTAAAGCGATTCTTATACCCCTGTTATTTCACGGCGTATTCGATACGGTACTCATGAAGGGCGGGGTATTATCGTATATTTCCGCGCCGGTTCTTATTCTTTCGGTAGTCTACCTTGAGGTAGTTCTTGCAAGGGCACAGTCGATTTTTTCAGAGAAGAAGCTTGCCATGCTTAACATGAACATGGAGGAATGGAGGCTCCATGACAGGCAGCCGCGTTACGACAGGTGGGTCAAGAGGTATACCGGCATTTTGAAGAGCAGCCCGGCCCCCTTTTTCAACTGGAACCCGGGCATAACAAAGTTTTCATTCATGGTGCTCATGATAATCGCTGCAGGCGCCGGTATGACCCTTTACAGGATTATCGATGAGCAATACAAACTCCCGCTTCTCCGGGAGGAGGCTGTCGCGATTTTTGTGCTTTTTCCGCTCTGCATTGCCCTTGTGCTTATCATCTCCGGGGCCGTGAATCCCGCGTACTTTGTCAAGAGCCTCCTGAGCCTTCCTGTAATTTCTGATGTTGAGATAATCAAGAACGGGATCGTTGATGAGTTCCTGGCTACTAATGATCTTTCATACAAGAACTGCTTCCTTCAGACGACTGAATCACTTGGTCTGGGAAAAACTGTCCAGTTGAAGTTCACACTCGCGAACCTTGAATCTAAAACTGTTACAGGCCGGGTAATGTGGGAGAACCACCACCTGAGGCATGAAGCCTTTGGTACAATAGTGCGGCTGGAACAGACCTATGCCGGTTTTTTCAGGTTTATCATCAGTTACAACCTGCTCAGGCTGTGGAAGGGGACTGTTTTTTTACTGCGCCTTCCGGGATTCGATGCGATCAAGGGGCTCTTCTACAAACCGCTAATCATGACGCAGGAGGAGGAGTATTTTCCACAGGGAGAAATTGTATTCAGAGAGGGTGAAGAGGGTGACAAATTCTACCTTATTAAAAAGGGCAGGGTGATCTTCTACAAGTACAAGGACAACAATACCATAATAACCGTAAACACTGCCGCAGCAGGCGATTTCTTTGGAGAGCTGGCGGTCCTTAGTGATAACAAGACACGTAATGCCACAGCCATGTGCGCGGAGGATACGATACTTGCCATAGCCTCAAGGGACAACCTTGACACGCTGCTCGCTAATAACCCGGAATTCAATATTGACCTTATCGAGACACTGACCAGCAGGGTCGTGCTGTCCGAAAAGGTTTTCTTTGAGAGCATGCGCGAGATCGATGACCTCAAGAACGAAAATGCGAAGCTGGCCCATGTGTCCGCAATGCTTGTACTTGTTGGACTTGGGTTTGATTCATCAAAACGCGGGCTTGACATAAATATCGATTCAAAAAAGATACTCAGGTTTATTCGCCACATGGACGACCTGGCAGCAGCCCAGATTTCATCGCTGTTCATGAAGAGGCAGACAATTCTTAAGCACGGAGGCGATCCTTCAACCGATCAGGACTTTTTAGAATCCGTTACCCGGATCTTCAGCGCAGTACCCGATACTGACGAGGAGGAATAAAAAACGGCCCTTTGCAGGGGCCGTTTTTTTTACTTCATGAAACTCCGGTTTCAGCTTGCAGATGATGCTGACCTGTTCTTCATGTATATTCCAAGCAGTACGCCTGATATCATGAGGAACGCCGCAAGGATAAACACCTTGTTGCCCGGTTTTGTTTTTAAGAGGTATGCTGTGAGGTTCGAATCTTTAACCTTCTTCACTGAAATGGACTGAATCTTGATGTTTGTGTCCTCTTTACCTTCTACATGTGAGTCATTTGTCCATGTTGTATAAATGGTCGTGTCACCTTCAGGGAAGCTCATTGTTACTGTTCCCTTCTTTGATTCCTTATCATTTGCTTCAATTGCCACGTTGCCTGAATCATAGTCTGATTCAACGTTTACTTCGAATTCTTTAAAGTCTTTTGGCAGAGGAAGATCGCCCTGGTTCCGGGCTTCTATAGTTACTTCATAAACACCCTCTTCCATGTTTTCAAATGTGTAGCCAATCTCCTGGCCGCTCCAGTGTGTGTATGCGCCCTGGTTGTCAAAGAACCATCTTCCATCCATGTGTGAAAACTGGTCACCGTTGAGATGTTTTTCTTTGTTTTTATGCTTTTTATCTTCAGGCGCTTTGATTTTTTTGAGTGCTACTTTCTTGATATTAAGGTTGGCATCGTAATTCTCTTTTTTATCCTTCTTATTCTCAACAAAGTAGTCGTTTGTCCATACTATATTAAGTTTTGAACCTGCAGGCTGATCAAGTTTAAAATCGATACTGCCCCTGTGGTAGGACTTATCAGAAGCCTTCACGTCAAAGCTGCCTATGATGTCGCCGCTTTCGTTTGTCAGGTTGAATGAGAACCTGTCATAAGAGTCCGGCAGATTACCGTCATTTTTAGCAACTACAACAAGCCTGTACCATCCGGGTTCGCCCTTGCTGATGCTGAGGAACATATCCTGGTATGCCCAGTCAGTTTTAATACCTTCAATCCTGTTGCCGCCATTACCGATTTTATCCCTGAGAAGAGCAATCTGTTCCCTTAAATCCTCGATCTGCGCTTTTGCGTCATCACGCGTTATTTCCTTGTTGGCGAATTTTCCCATTATCGCCTTGATTTGTGCGCGAAGCTCGGCAATTTTTGCCCTGGTTGATTTTGCATCAGCATCAGATGTTACCTGACCCGGTTCTTCTTTGAACCATTTTCCTTCACCTGTTTCAAGTTTATACTCAGGCTCTGCTTTCGCTGTTGTAACCTCTTCAGTTGCAATCTCGCTTATAACCACTTCCGGATCAGTTCCGGCTGATACCTTTTCATCTTTTGCCGCGGTTGATACGGTTTCACCTTTATCTTCTTTTGCTACAGTTTCATCTTTGGCAACAGTTGATACGGTTTCACCTTTGTTCTCTTTAGTTGTGTCAACAGTTACTTCAGTTGTACCGGTATCACCGCCGGTAACATCTGCAGTTGTATCAACAACTGGAAGAAGTTCTTCAATGTTTGTGGTGTCTCCACCTGTTGATGCCAGTTCAGTGTCAAGTGAACCTTCAAGAACGGTGTTGGCCTCAGGTTCAATAACAACAGAGCTCTCCTCGGTTGCTGAAATCTCAGTAACCTGATCTACGGTTGCCGCATCTGCCACAACATCTGTAGCTGCAACAGTATCAGGAGAAATGTCAGGTCCGCCTTCACCTGTAGGTTGATTGCCGGCACCGCTGTCGCAGGCAATACCCATCAGTGATACTGCCAGCAGGGCAGTGAACATTGATAAATTCAGTTTTTTAAGTATTCTCATATTTTACCTCTCATATGGTATAAAAAGCCCAGTTGAGCTAATTTATTAAGACTTACTATTATTGGCAACATATTAATGGAGTTATTCACTGGAAAAGTAAGTAAAATACAAATTTTTTTCAAAAAAAAGTATTGAATACGGTGAAATTTATGAAAATTTGTAGCTAAGAGACATAAAGGGTTGCCTGGAAACGTATACAGGGGCTTTGACCTTGACCCTGCAGGATTTTAGAATTGTTTTCATGATAAAGGCAATTAACCAGTATGCTCTGACCCTCTGCTCTCCGGGTTAAAGGATGGGTGTTTTGAAAAATATGTGCAGCAATAATGCTGAAAAAAAATTGAACATTTTGCTTCCTTAAAGCGTAGTAATGTTTATAAAATGATTAACAGGGGATTATTTAATGAATGATAGTTATATAGTATATTTTGCCGCTGCAGTATTCCTTGTAATAGTGCCATGCCTGGTTTTTATCTACATAAGCTATTCGAAACTGAGGAAACTGGAGGAGGCCGGATCAAAAAATGAAATTGTGATGACCCTGCTTGGTTCCCTTAAACAGGAGATAGCGGATTCTTCTCATAAGGGGAGGATAGAGCTGCAGCAGAAACTCGATTCAATAACATCACTTATGAGCCGCAGCCAGCAGGAAGCAGCAACGAACATGCAGAGACAGTTCGGCCAGTCCGCTGCAATTATCAAAGATGTTACCGAAAGGCTCACAAAGCTTGATGAAACGAACAGGCAGGTGCTGGACTTCTCAAAGCAGATGCAGAGCCTGGAGAATATTCTGAAGAATCCGAAACAGAGGGGTATACTCGGGGAGTATTTTCTTGAGACTCTCCTTGGTAATGTACTTCAGCCTTCACAGTATAAAATGCAGTATAAGTTCAGGGATGGCCAGATCGTTGATGCTGCAATATTTTACAGGGACAGAATCATTCCAGTTGACGCCAAATTCTCCCTTGAAAAATACAACAGGCTCATGGAGGAGACCGATTCTGTACTTCGTGCGCAGATAGAAAAAGAATTCAAGGCTGATCTTAAGATCCGTATTGATGAAACATCAAAGTATATCAAATCTGAAGACGGTACTACGGACTTTGCTTTCATGTTTATACCTGCGGAGGGTGTATATTATAACCTGCTCATTTATAACGTGGGAACAGTGAACGTCAATACGCAGGACCTTGTTGAATACGCCTTCAGTAAACACGTGATTATTGTTTCTCCTACATCTTTCTATGCTTATCTTGAAACAGTCATGCAGGGGCTTAAGCAGCAGAAGGTTGAGGAGAATATAAAGATCATCATGGGCAGGATCAAGGACCTGAACAGGCACCTGCAGGCTTACGAGGAGCACATGAACAGGCTGGGCAAGAACCTTGAAACAACTGTAAACAGTTATAACACCGCGTCAAAAGAATTCAAAAAAGTGGATAAGGATATTTACCGTATCACTGACGGTGAATCAGGCGGCAACCTGGATCCCATGCTGGTTGACAGGCCGGCATCTGAATAAATGTATTTACCGGCAGCGGCAATATAGTGCCGTATTTACAGCACAGGCGTGAATCGATAAAAAAATCAAAATAAAAAAATTTTAATTGCATATCCAGTATTAAATAGTAAAATCCATTTAATCAGTTATATATAGAAATACCGGCATAAATGTTAACCTCGTATACCGTATGCTGAGCATGCGGTATAATAAACATATAAAAATTTAGAGAGGATCATGTCTGATGGCCGAGCAGAATTATTCCCGCAATGTACAATATTTCTTCCTGAACTTTTTTCTAATGACTGATTCCATCAGCTATTTTGTTCTTATTCCCCTGATGATTTTATATGTCTTTTCCAATCTCGATTTCAGTTCTGAACAGCTTTATATTTTCACTGTATGCTCGATTTTCAGTGCCAGCCTTTCATTCGTTACAACAAACCTGAATAATTACCTGGTTGTCAGGCCGATTACGGTTTACTTTAAAGCACTGGTAAAAGGTGAGAGTGTTGATAAAGATATATATACGAGGGCTTTCGAAAGATTCAGGAAACTTCCATATTACCATGCAATAGGGGCCATGTTCAGGTGGACCCTGGGGATGTCGCTTATTAATATCCTGACTATGGTATTTGCACAAATAAATGTTGTGCAGACTTTAAACATGTGGATTCTCATGTTTATCAGCGGTTCATTTTCAGTGGTCCTCTTTTTTCTCCTTACTGAAGTTTTTCTTCAGAAGGTTTATGATGAAGGTGTTTTCCCCGGATGGATCGAGGTCGGAAATTTATTCAGCATAAAAACAATTCAGAAGCTTTTTTTATCAATAATAGTCATTATGCTCATACCCTTTCTTTGTATACTGACGTACCTTCTGATGATCACATCAAAAATTAACATGGATAAAGGCCCTGTTTATACCAGGGTTATTGTTATAGGAATTGTGGGCCTCATGCTTGCCGTGTTTATATCGTATATCCTTTCAAGAACAATAACAGGAAAAATCAGAAGGGTAAATAATCTCCTTAAAGATATAGGAGACGGGAACCTTGCGTCCCGGGCAGTGAAGTTTGTAGTTATAGACGAACTATCGACCATGAACAAGTCTGTGTACGGGATGAGGCAGAGCCTGCGCAACATGACAAAGACAATCCTCGGGAATTCAAGAGAGCTTGATAATACAAGCAGGGAGCTGGATCATACTTCATCAGAGATGTCGGATACTGCGCGTAACCTTTCTGCAATAACAGAGGAGGCGAGCAGCGCATACGAGGAGATGTCTGCAACCTATGATCTTAATGTAGACAGAATCAGAGAGCAGCAGAAAGAGTTCGGCAGCATGAGGGAGGAGGTCCTTGATATTGCAATGGACACCGCCGAGCTCAAGCTTCGCACCAGCGAGATCAAGGAGAGCATGACTGAGACACTCGCCAGGACTGATGCCGGGCGTGTATCAATGCAGAAGACAGTCGAAACAATGAAAGGAATAGCCAGGTTCATGGGCGATATAGATAACATGGTTAACATGATTACAGATATAGCAGATAAGATAAATCTCCTTGCGCTTAACGCATCAATCGAGGCGGCCCGTGCAGGTGATCATGGAAAGGGCTTTGCCGTTGTTGCGGACGAGGTAAACAAGCTGGCAGACCAGACTTCCATGCTCGCAGGCGACATCAAAAAGAACCTGACCGCCCAGGCCGGTAATATAAACAGCGAGCTTAATAACATTGTAGATACAGCTGCGACTCTTGATATGATACGCGAAAGTATTGCACTTACCAATTCAGTCATCGATGATGCATACAATTTCAGCGAGACACTCGCGGGTAAAAACAGCCGCATTGAATCCGATATCGAAAAGTTCAGCATAATATCTACCGGGATTCACGACTCGTCAGTTGAACAGCAGATAACAATCGAAGAACTCACAAAGGCGATCAATTCAATCAGCCAGTATGCGCAGCTCACCGCTGAAAATTCTGATAAGATCAGTTTACTTTCCACCGAGCTTAACACCAGGTCTGCAGAACTCTCTAACGAGGTGAAGGTATTCAAGATTGATGAGTAAGCGGGGAGCGTTCATAAAAATTTTTTACTGACGGATTCCTGACGCTCAGGAATTCAACTCCAATATTATTCCGGGTTATAATACTCTACTTCCGGAAATGAAAAAGAACCCTGATACACCCCCCTTTTTTAAATACAATATCACCACTGTCACATACAATTTAAAAGCCTGAATCCAATTGAACGTCAAGCTGTTTAACACGTATAGCCTTAAGCGTGATTTTACAGGCGGAAATGGAGTGAAATTGATCTTGTTGTTCCTGATATGGTGATGTCCGATATGAACGGCAGTGATACCTGTTCCGGGATAAAATAGATTAATCCCGGAGTGAGGGTAATCATTGCATCAGGATTTGGCTCAGGAGTTGATTCCGGCAGAATATTTATGGACGGCGCTGAGGGCTATGTACATAAACCATTCCGGAAAAGAGAACTGATGATGGTAATCAACTCTGTGATAAAAAATTAATTATTAAAAAAATGAATTTGAGGAACGGATAGCCTGTTTTTTCTTGACATAGTTCGATTTATATATACTGATCAGTATATTAAGGGCAAAAGGATTTGCTGATGGAAAAAAAGGATTTTTTAAAAAACAGTGTCTTTGCTGGTTACGGGGGATTCCATTATTACAACGATGTGATGCCCGGTCATGACAGGTACAGGTTCAGGATACTCTCTATCCTGTTTGTAGTGATCACGGGTATATCTTTTTACCTCCTTGTCGGGTACTATTTTTCCGGAAAGACTTCTATGCTGGTTCTTACTTCCATATTCTCATGCTCAATGGCCGCGTTAACAATCTATCTGTTAATATCCCGGAACCTGAAGTTCATGGTCATGGCATCCATGATTACTTTATATACTGCTTTTTTTCTTACAGCGTTTTTTGGAGTAAACTATGGAATCAGTATACTCATAATTCTTAACTTCATTCCACTTGCGTTTTCACTTGCAGGTTCACGTGTCGGGGCCTGGTGGGTAATCTTTTTTATAATATCAATATTGTCCGCAGGAGCGGGAATTGCTGCAGATTTACTTCCTGTCTGGAATATTGCCGCCTACAGTGAATTGAACATGGTTGCTATTTTTTCACTATCAGTGATGTTCGCTGTAATCTTTGCATCACGCGTGCACTATGAACACGTGCTGGGCCGGCTGGCAAAGAGCATGGTTTTTGACAGCATTACCGGTCTGCCCGGAAAGGATTATTTTATCAGGAACATGCACAGTGATGAGAATTCAATAATCGCCATTGTACACATAATAAATTTCCGTGGACTATCTTCTCTATTCGGGTATGAGTTCTCTGACAGTATTCTTGTGATGCTGTCGGACATTCTGAAGACTGAAGGATCTGTGTCCGGGTTCTCAGTGTATAAACTCGCATGGCATGAATTCGGTCTCCAGATTCCCGTTAACCGGAATATTTCACCGGACGAAGCTGAGTCTCTGCTAAAGGGTGTTATTGAAAAAGTAAGGGGCACGCGCACAAGGTGGGGCCAGACTGAGATCAGCATTGCGATATGTGCAGGCGGGATAATAATCCGTGACTACGGTTACGACAAGGCTATTTCAGGCGCGGATGCCGCGTTGGGTACAGGTCTGAAGAACCACAGGAGCGTAACCATATTCAACGATTCAATGGATGTCAAGGTAGACGCGCTTGATGTCGTGACAAGGTTCACAGACCTGCACGATAATATTACCCAGGGGACGCTTAAGTCGTACCTGCAGCCTGTTGTTCACACCGACACCGGTGACGTATGCTGGCACGAGGCTCTTCTGCGTATCAAAGGCAGTGACGGCGTCTACGGATCAGTCTACCCCTACCTGGCCGTTGCAAAGGATACCGGGCTATACCCGCATCTGACAGAATTTATGCTTAAAAGGTCAGGCGAGTTTATTAAAAAAAGCGGACTGTCCATTTCCGTTAACATATGCCTGCGCGATATGCTCAGCAGCAGTGTCCTTAACCAGGTTGTTGAAATTACCATGATGAAGGAATATTTACCCGGACGGCTTATTCTCGAAATTGTTGAAAGTGAAGACATCCAGGAAGTTGAAAGCTGTTTTGAATTTATCTCGCGGGTAAAAAGTCTGGGCGTCAGTATTGCCATAGATGATTTCGGATCAGGTTATTCCAACTATTCCAACCTGCTCAGCATGGGTGTTGATATTGTCAAGATCGACGGAGCGCTGATACGCAGGCTTGAGCATGACGATGACGCTGCTGTGCTGATAAACGGTATTGTAGATTTCTGCAAAAATGCCGAGAGAAAGATAGTCGCCGAGTATGTTGAAAATTCGTGGATCCACGGAAAATTATCAGGAATGAAAATTAACTACTGTCAGGGTTACCTTTTCGGGAAACCTTTTGATCCTGACGCTAATGAGACATGATTATACTGCAGGCCGGCCTGTAACAGGAGATTCTTTTATTTTTCTCATATACTACAGGTGGATAATAATGCATAATATATATAAAGCATGTATTATAAGTATGATGGTATTCACCGCATCATGTTCAGGAAAGCGGGAGATTTTTCCCGTGGCAGCCCTGACACCTGCGAAAATGATTTATGTAATCGAGAAGGATTATCCGTTCGGACCCGGGTACTATTACCACGACGAACTCCCTGAAAAGACGGCTTACCTCACATTTGACGACGGCCCATCTTACTGGACTGCGGGCATACTTGATACCCTGGCAAAAGAAAATGTTAAAGCCACATTTTTTGTCTCCGGGAGATGGAACATGAGGGGCAAGACCGGGACTTCGTTTAAAAATTTCAAAGACGTCCTTTTAAGGATGAAACATGAAGGTCACATCATTGCAAACCATACAGCAACTCACCGTACCCTTACCTGGATGAGTGCTGAATCAATCAGGTCGGAAATCCTGGTTAACCAGAAGATGCTTGATGATGCGCTGGGAGATGATTCTGTAACAATGACAATATTCAGGCCGCCTCTTGGTTGCCCATGGCTCAGCAGAGTATCTGCAGAGGAAAAGATCAGGGTGGCTGACATTACGGGAAGGTATGCCCTTACCGTGCTATGGACATACGGGAAGGATTCAACCGATGCCTGGGACTGGGCTGCGGGTGAATGGTACTGGAACAGCCCGCATATAGATACAAAAACTGCGGCATTTAACCTGAAAAAAACAAGAATATATCATAGGGTGGTCAACGGAGCAGATGGCAAAGGCATGGTGATACTCTTTCATGACACCCATAATACAACTGCCGAAGTGCTTCCTGATATTATAGAAGGCCTTAAGGAAAAGGATTATGTCTTCGGCACTGCAGAAGACCTGCTGTACTGGAAATACGGCGTGCGCAGCAAAGAACTCCTCTCCTTCATAAAGTGACTTTACCCTGTTCGTGAAACTGAATCAACTCAAAAACGCCTTGACTTTCACTACAGACTCATGCTATAGCATAGCCTGCGTGGAGATCATATATGAGTTTAAATCCCCGGAAACATGAAGCCTTTGATCCTGCCCGCGATCTCCAGTGCGATGATTCTTTCCGTGTCCCTCCATGGCTCGGGGCATGCGGTCTCCTTGCCGCAGTCTCACAGCGCGTTACTGATGCCGGACCTTCAGCAGAGCATGAAACATACAGGATAGCTGCGAAGACTTCATCCGGGAGGCCCCTGCGCGGAGGTTTTGCGCGGATCGAAGGTATTTACGGTCCTGATATCTTCTGCGCCGGAAACGAAAACGGGGAACTCTATTTTTTTGAATTACGCGGTGATACACCCGTGGTATCCGGAAGGATTACGCTTTCAGGAACTATTTTCTCCCGCCCGCTCTTCCATGAAGGCCTTCTCTTTTGTGTTACCGGCGAGGGGATGTTGTATGCAATCCGGACAAATCCCGGTGCAGAGGGCGGGCCCTTGCGTAACAGCATCGAGTGGCAGAAGAAAATGAAAAAGGGGATAATGACTGCACCCGCCGCACTCCCCGGCGTGGTGCTGGTTGCACCGCTCGACGGGCTTTACGGTCTTGCGTCGGGTTCAGGGCCTGGAAAGGCGGCGGGCACGGTTCTCTGGGGTGCCTCGATCAGCGGTACCATGTCAACCCCGTGCGTTTATGAAAACACAATACTTATAGGCACAGAGGACAGGAGGCTCATGGCGTTCGATTCCGGTTCGGGCCGGCTTGCGGGTAAATGGGAGTGCGAACTGGGCGCGCCGTGCAGGACCACGCCTGCAGTTGCACCTGCTGCAGCCCTTGCATCTGCGGTGACTATAGACGGCACTCTCTTCTGTGCAGACGCTGAACACGGCAAAATCAGGTGGAGCTTCAGGTCTGATTCCCCTGCACCGGGTGGTGTTGCTGCCGGCGCAGTTCCCGGGGGTGAATGCTTCCTGTTCGGGACTGAGAAGGGTAATTTTTACTGCATTGACACAAACGGCCGCAAGTCCTGGGAGTACATCGCAGGCGGTAGTATCAGGATCGAGCCGCTCATACATGAGGGAATGGTCTTTTTCGGTGCGGGTGAGAACAGGCTTGTTTGTCTTGAGGTTTCTTCCGGGCGCCAGGTGTCGGTGCTCAGGATCGAGGGTGAAGTATCGGCAAAGCCGGTAGTTGCGGGAAACAGCCTGGTGTTCGGGACAACTGCAGGATACATCTGCGTTGCGGTCCCGGGATAAATTTCTGGAGGCGGTATGTTTAACCTGATCAACAAAATTCAGCTGTTCAGCCAGATTGACGCAAGGGTGTATGACCTTGAGAAGCAGATAGAATTATACCGGGTTGTACTGATGGCCATGATCCTTGCCGTAATTATACTGATCATAATATGCCTGCTGCAGCGGCTCTATTACACAAGGATGCGGTTACCCGGTACCGCCGCAGTCCGCATCCGCCCTGGCAGGAAAAAGACAAGGCGTTCCCCAGCGGGTGTAGATCCCTCCGGGCTCCCTGACCCGGGGCTGATATTCAGGTTTGCGCTTCCCGATGACGGCGGCGACAAGCTGATCACCATCGGCCGTACTGAAGGGAGCATAAAAACATGGTCAACCGAGATTATCAACGACCACCTTGAGCTGCATGTAATCTATTACGTTAATATGAAAGAGAAAAAACTTTACGAGCTTCCTGATCCGCTGTATACGGATTACGCCCTTGAGCTTAAATGCAGGGGGAACGTGCTCATCCACTATCCCGGACTTGACGGTTACAGGAGGATGAATCCTTCCGAGAAAATTTATATAACAGCCGAACCTGACCTCGACGGACGGATATCATTCAGCACAATCAGCGCGGCCCGTCCTGTACGTTTCAGGCTGGGGAGTGAACTTGGTGAATGGGACAGGTTTATTTCCGGGTACTTTGAATTTCACCTGTACCTGCAGGACCATGAAGTGGAGAGGGAGAACGGGATGCCCGCTGTTGAGAAATACTTTATGCTCAGGCTCTACAGGATTTACCCCGGATACGATGTTTCGTCTCCTGATGCTGGCGGCCTCTACCCCATGATCGATCCATTCAGCGGAGAGATCCAGTATGAACAGTGAAAGCTGTTCCCCGGTCTCAGAAACATCATCGCCCGTTGAAAACCTGAACCGGACGCTCGTCATAGGGCTCGGCGCTGCAGGAGCTGAAATATGCAGGCGCGTCATTGAATACAGCCGTGAAAGGAGCGGCACTGAACAGCCTCGGCGCGTGCAATGCATGTGCATCGGACTTTCCGCGAATAATAGTTCACCTGCCGGTGATCAATGCCGCTTTGTTGAACTGAAAGACCCCGGTATCGTCACTCCTGAAGACTATGCCGCGCTCAGGATACAGGAAGCATGGAACTGGCTGATAGTACCCGGCAAATCCGGGCCGTCAGATCAAACGGCGGGCTCCCGGTCCTATTCAAGGATGGCACTATTTAATTCCGTGGAAGAGATAAAGGCTGAACTTATCCGGTTAAGTAGATCTTCTGAACAGCGGGACAGGCTGCCGTCTTCGATCTTTGTTGCTGCAGATGCAGGTGAAACCGAAGGGAGCTCTATGTTCCTGGATGCAGCAGCGCTTGCTTATAATGCTTTCGGCGGTTCAGAGGCTGTACGTTTTTACGGCATTCTGCTCATGCCCGGTTACGGCAGCACAGAGATGCAGCGGGCTGAAGCTTATGCCATGCTCAAAGAGACGGATTACTTTATGCAGGGCGGGAGGATGAATATTATCTACCCGGACGGTTCCGCCGCAGTGATGAGCGGAAAAATTTTCAGCAGCGGCAACCTGTTCATCCTTGACAGGCAGAAGCACCATGCCCCGTGCGCATCCCATGACAAAACGAACATCGATTCAGCAGCAGGCTTCATCGAGCTGATGACTCTTCCCGCAGTTTCGGAATTCGTTTCTGCACGCCAGCCGGTGCTGCCGGGTGCTGAAGGCCCGCTAAAACGCGGAGTGCCATGCTGGTCATCGTTCGGGATATGCCGCAGCCTGAATCCCGCTGCAGCTGCCATAGATGCAATCGCGGCACACGCTGCTGCGGCTGTACTTGATGAATTCTTTAAACCGGTTAATCCCGGTGAACTGCTGCATGAACTGGAGCGTATCAAGGGGATTCCCGGCAGCCTGTGCGGTCCTGCATGTTCTGATATCCTGCGCAAAATGCATCCGGGACATGTCAAACTGATCGAATCGGTCACTGCGGAGATACGCGTGGCTCTTGATAAAACATCAGCAGAGGATGATCCCGGGAAAGCTGCAGATGTATTCCGTGAAATTGCTGATACATATTCCGCGCACGGGATCGAAAGGTTCAGGTACGGACTTGTCTCCGCAATGGAGATTCGCGGGTCGATTGAAATTGAAAAGGTAAAGATACTGCTGCTGCCTGAAATATACGCGATGGTCAATGATCCCGGCAGGGGATTCTACTTCACCCTCGCGGTACTGGACAGCATGGCAGAGAGGCTTTCATCATTTCATGATGTTTTCAGCTCTTCTGCCGGAAGGATCGAAATGCACAGCGCGGATGAAATGCTCTGCGGATTTGCCGGCAGCGTGCATGAGACAGCTGAAGCACTTGCTGTGACTGCGTTTTTCAATTACAGGCAGTTTGTGTATATCTGTATGATTGAAGCTTCGATATCCTTCCTGGAAAAATTTATTCTTTTTCTGCGTGATCTGCGTGAGTCTATTTCGGAAAGGATAATAGGCCAGGCTGCAAAGCTGCGTGATGAGTCCCGGTCGCTTGCTGCCGGGCTGGTACGCGGGCTGGGCCTGGGTGCAGCGGGCGGTTCCATGGCAGGCGACCATGGCAGCGATATATTCCCTGACATGATTCTGTCCCGGACAATTGATACATCCGGAATTGCAAAACACATCGAACCTGTAAATTTACTGGCCGTTACCGGAAGTGAAGGGGATGGAGCGCCCGCTTCATATGACCGGTTCAGGGATAAGCTTTCTGAAGCAGTACAAAGCTGCATGGCCGGTGAAACATCAGGCGAAGCCCTGCTTGCCGATGCCATAAATGTGCAGAACCAGGTAAACCGGATGCTCGTGTTGTCAGAACCTGCGATAAGTTTTCACAGCTCAATTACGGGGCTGCAGGGAAAAACATCCGCCCTTTTTACATGCATCCCGTTCCCCGGTAATATTTTGTCCGGACCTGAGAGCACAGGGTTGAATAACGGGATGTTCCAGGTAATTACCAGTCCTGATTTTAACCTGTCACGGGAAGCAGTGATGATCAGCCTGGTGCAGGGTTTTAACCTGATGGATCTAAACCGGCCCGATGAATTTTCAATATTTTATCATGAAAATACTGCATCGGTGAAACCACTGCATATATTCAACAGCGTCGGGAATAATGCGCTTCATTTTCCAGATCCGCTTGGCCATGAATACATGGAGCCTGCCGTGCTATGGTCTGCGCTCCTCCTGCTTAAACTTGCCAGGGAGGAGAATGGAATTTATAGATTCGATGAATCACTTTATCCGATTCTCAGGGAGACCGGTGCACGGGTGAAGTATAAAAAAGTGGTAACTGAGACTGGCCGCAGGCTTGTTGAAAACGGTACGTCCGGACCTGCGGGTTTCGAATTGATTGCCGATGCGGTGAACATGCTGGGAATGCTCGCAAAGGGGAGCGGGGGCGGAATTGTATTCAGGAGGGAATACGCATCTTCCATTAAGGATATCCTCTGTGCCCGGGGTGCCGCAGGCAGCATCGGGTCTCATAATGCTGACCTGGAGGAGTTCAGCACTACCGCTGATATTGCCGCATACCTTGCGGAACATCCGGATGTATCCGGATTTATACTGAACACGATAAAATCAATCATAAACGTAACTGGCCGGGGTAATTCCCCGGGAGCGTTTATCATGCTACCGGCTTCAAGAATTGCCCTGACTCCTGTACCGTCATTTGACAGTGCCGGATCATTCGCTGATTACTGTATGGAGTACGGTTCACCGGGATTCTATTCCGCGATGAAGAACATACTTATAGTAAAACTCGATGAATATATTTACGCAAGATTCGTTAAAGACAGCGGTACACCCGTATCATCAGCACCCGGGATCGCCGAATTTCTCAGGGCGGTAGAACCGAGGATCCCGTCGTGTGTCATAAACGGTGTAAAGGGCAAGTATGGTATATGGCTGGAATTATCAGGATGAATTCAGTGCAAAAAAAAGACCCGCAAGGGTCTTTTTTTTGCACTAAGGAAGATGATTACTTTTTAACAGCCTTGAAGGAAACACATCTCTGTGCAAAATCTTTTGCTGCATATCCCGGCCTCAGCTCGTTAGAACCGACGCCCCTGTATGTAAGCTTCTTTGCTGAAACGCCTTCCTTGATAAGTGCATCATATACAGCCTTGGCCCTTGCTTCAGAAACTTTTTTCTGTCTTGCGGCTGATTCATAGTCTGCAGTGTGGCCGGTAATCTGCATTACATAACCGTCCGGAACCTTGTTGACAATCGGTTTTACAAGTTTGACGATTTTTTTCATCTTAGCCATGTCTTCTTCATCTCTGATCTTGGAGCTGTCGCCCGAAAATCCGTCGATAAAAAATTCACTGATTTCGTCGTTGATTGCCTTGATGACCATATCATCAGCGCCGCCGCCTGACTGAACCTTAACCTGAGTATCATCAGTTTTCTGTTCTGTCTTAACCTGTCCGCCGCCGCCGCAAGCATTCACTACAAATGCCAGGATTACGGAACCGATAAGAATTTGGAGAGATCTTTCCATTTTGCCCTTCCTTGATAGAATTAATTTATCTTCTACTATTATGAGGACCTGTTTTTAAAATGATTACGGATAATTCCCGATACTCTAAACAGAATCTTCATATACTTTATTATGATAATCATATGTTGCCAAGTCAATAAAAAAGTTTACATTTTTTTACTAAATTGTGATGATTAGTACAGTTTCACTTTTATGAACGGTGTTTCGGTGAATGAGGATACTTAGAATACTGCTGTGCCAGATTAATCCTTATACTTTAAATACCGGGATACTGACGGAGAATATATGAATACTGATGAAATTGTAAGGCTGCTCACTGATGCGAGGGACGCATACTACAATACGGATACACCGGTCATGAGTGACGCAGAGTTTGATGAACTGGAGGAGAAGCTGCGCAGTATCGATCCTGTAAACCCGTATTTTACATCCGTGGGGCTGCCTTCAACCCAGGGCGTGAAGATAACACATACGACGCCGATGCTTTCAATGGCCAAGGCAAAGAACATTGATGAAATAGCAGCATGGATTAAAAGACTTGCAGTTCCGGCAGGCCAGGCATTTGTCATTGAACCGAAGATCGACGGCCTCTCTGCAACATGCATGTACAGAAACGGGAAACTGGTATATGCTGCAACACGCGGCGACGGAGTAACCGGGCAGGATATTACGCATATAGCTGAGTATGTGAAGGATATCCGCGGCACTGTAAGTATTAAAGGTGATGTTGAGGTGCGTGGTGAACTCTACCTGCCCAGGGATACGGCCTTCAACACCGAAGGAAAGCCCCTGCGCAATGCATGCGTGGGACTGATCAACCGGAAAGAGAACAGGGGCGACCTGAAGCACGTGAGGTTCGCGGTTTACCAGCTTTCAGGTCCGGACTCTCCAACAAAAGAAAGTGAAAGGATAGCCCTGCTTGAACGCGAGGGATTCAATACTGTCAGCTGCAGTGTAGCCACAGATACGGACGGTATAGGAGAAATTTTTGCCGAGTACACGGAGAGGTTAAGGGAGAGCTGGGAGTATGAAACAGACGGGCTCATAGTTTCGGTTGATGACAGGGGGCTCTTTGATGAAATAGACAGCCGGTGGATTGTTGACCATCATCACCACTATGCCATAGCGCTTAAGCCGCCTTCGCAGTCGCGCGAGACTGTGCTTAAAGATGTAATCTGGCAGGTGAGCAGGCAGGGTAACATTATTCCGGTTGCTCTATTTGAACCGGTTGTCATAGGCGGTGCAAAACTTGAAAGGGCTACGCTGAACAACTACATGAATGTAAAGAGGCTGAAGGTGCACAGGGGGGATAAACTGGTCGTGCAGCGTGCCAATGACGTTATTCCCTTTGTGCAGGAGAATCTGAGTTCACATGGAAGGATCGTTTTCAGTGATGAACTTATAGTAAAAATATGCCCGTCGTGCGGCAGCGAACCTGTAACTTCGGGCGTGCATATAAAATGTATTAACCAGGAATGCGAGGAGCAGATAATCCAGCGGATCATATACTGGGTAAAAAGCTGCGACATAGAGAACGTGGCCGAGGCTACTGTACGTACCCTTTTTAAACTTGGACGGATAAAAAACATCCGTGACCTCTACCAGGTTAAAGAGAAGGACTTCGAGGGTGTCGAGGGATTCGCAAAAAAGAAGATCGATAATTTTATTAAAGAGATAAATGCATCGAAAAGGATGACCGCAAGGGAACTGCTTAGCAGGCTTGGCATACCGCTGGTACAGAAAAAGTCACTTGCAAAGATGGGTATAGCAAGCGTTGATGATTTCCTCGCGTTCAGCGATGATTTATATGTGATCGGCAGAAATATTATCGACTGGAAGAACGATCCCGCCAATATGAGTATGCTTAACGAACTGCTCGAGGTGCTTGAGATTACAGCAGAAGCCGGGAGCGCGGGCAAAGGGAAGGTCTGCATGACTGGGTCTGGGCCTGGTAAACGGAATAACCTGATAAAACTGATAGAGGGAATGGGCTACGAATTCAGCCCAACAGTTACGCGTGACCTTGACATACTGATCTGCGAGGACCCTGCCGGCAAAAGCAGCAAGCTGGAAAACGCGCGTAAGAATAACATTAAGCTGATGAGCTACGGTGAGTTTTTCGGGGACAGGGTTTGATGCCTGTAGTTACACAGCCCCCTAACCCCCGGAGGGGCACATGAAAAGGTATGGCTGGAAATTGAAATAGATGGAACAGATCATGATTCAAAGAAAGAATATTTATCAGTAAAATAATATTGGATACGTGCCCCCTTCGGGGCAGACCGTGTGAGTAATGCAATTAGTTCAGTATTTACACGGTCTGATTAA
>DAONFG010000016.1:0-61674 GCA_035403465.1 Spirochaetota bacterium
CATATAACGTTTTGCTTATGCGAAGTCGCGGCAGCCTTACCGCCGCGATTTGGCGCAGCCCGAACGACCGCCAGGGAGTGAAGCGCATAAGCTTTGTTGTGCGCATGTTAGCCCGATCTTTAATTGGATTGCCTCAACTTGGCTGACGATATTTAGTTATATTATATACTTGCTATTTCAAATAATCATACATAATTAATCATATATAACCTCAGACACAGTTGATTTCTCAATTTGAAAAATTCCATCGAAAGCCTTTTCAAGAATGGTTTCCATGTATATAGAATCAAAACGAATCATGTTTGGTAAAGGTTCGACATTTTCAGGAATACTCTTAAAGGAGACAAAAGAATTAGTTATTCCACAATCATGCAAAGCTTTCTCGATAGAACCTTCTATGGGTTGGAGTAACTGGAAATTATCAACTCGAAAACCGTATTTCGTATCAGCTTCAGGATAAAGGGCTGCAGTATTACCAATATATGAAGTAATGCCTAAGGACATGTAATCTGCCCCAATAGCGTCTTTAAGCCTTTGACCCATTGGTAAGCAACTTAGAAAACCATCATAAAGAATCGGAGTCTTCTGAATATGAGCATTATGTGCAACTACAATTATTTTATGTTCCATATCTAAGTTATTCAAATGCCACAGCACAGAATCTGCCATGTATTTATCTTTAGCCCCCATGTCGCCCTGTAATCCGAAGCCTGAAATAAAACCATTCATTGCTTGTATGTTATAGTCCAGATATTCTATTCCGTTGATCAGATGAAGAATTGTCTCATATTTTTTCTTTCCATATTTTTCAATATGAAACGGTGCCATAGCTTCAAGGCGTACCTTTGCTCTAGCTATTTGGTAAGTTAATTGGTATTTCTCAGAATCTGTTAGCTCATGCAATTTTAAGGCTGCCTGTGACGTTGAGAAGTAATCTATTTTCTTTGCAATATTAATTGCATTGTCAATAATGTGCAATGCTTCTTTATCTGCTGTCTTAAAAAAGTCATATACTATCTCAATATTTGGGAAGTATGAACCTCCATTTCTGGGGATGTCAATGCCAAGAAATGTAATTTTATTCTTTGCTACTCTATTATACTCTCTTAACCAGTGAAATGTGTATATTAATTCTTTTGGATAATAAAAATGCGTTAAGTATTTACTTATTTCATCCTCAGATCCTTGTCCATGTATCCAGTTATTGATGAATTGACTTTCGGCAAAACCAAATTCAAAAGCAAATGTTGTAAAACCAAGTTCTTCGATAAAAAATTGCAATAGGTTATGTCTCAATAAAAAGAATTCTTTAATAAAATGTGAATTTTCACCTATAGCTACTACGCGGGTATTTTCAATAATTTTGCTTAACGGTTTAAAATCATCGTATTTACCATTAAGGCCATTTGGTTTAAATGGAATATGCTTATTTTTGATCCATTCTTCGAATTTCATAATTTCCTCGTGTGTTCGGTTTATATTTTTTATTACTATGTACAATGCATAACTATTTAAGTCGATGTCTCCGGCATACAGGGGCTAATTGCGCACAACGTCTTGCTTACCTGACGTTGCGGCGGTCTTTTTGCCGCAATGTGGCGAAGCCCAAGCGAGGTACTCCGAGCGCCGCAGGTAAGCTTTGTTATATGCAGTTAGGGCGCCAACTCTTATGGTAAGTTTTATTAAAATCAACCCCCATGCCCCCTTTTCCCGCCGGAGCGAATGGACGCGCGGAGGCGGTATTTTTAAAAAGCTATTAATTTATCACCGAGTAAATGTTTTAAGTTCCATTTCATCGTTGTATCCAAAGACCTTTCAAGGCAAATGAATAATATGTCTTTATAGTTTTCAAGTTCATTTAAGGTCTCTTTCTTAATATTTAATTCCATACAAATCAAGCATTCTTTATAATCATCTTTGATGTGATATACTTTATTCTTCTTGAAACTATCAACTTGATTTTTGCTGTAATTTAACATAAATCCTTTTTTAAGAAGTACTTCATCAAAAATGTTTTTCTCATCAATCATAGCAAGAAACATTGCTTCTTTCTCTTCGATATACTGTTCAAGAAGGTTCAGGTTATCTTCATCTGTTTTTGCCGGGTCAGGAGTAAAATCAATTCGCGGAAAATTGGATTTGGCAAGTTTGTAAACTTTAAAGCCTGTTTTGAAAGGTTTGTGGTCAGAAGTAAAAAGTGAGGGGGCTTTTTGTGCTTCTCCTTTTTCAATCCTTTCAATTACACGTTTGTTACGTACTATGGTAATATCGGAGATTTTTTTATAACCAGCTTTTATTGCATTTTTTCCAGTATCAGTTTTATCGGTTATTAATTCTGGTAACTGAATAAGGATGAGTTTTCTTTCCATTAAATCATTAAAGTTTAACTCGATAACAGCTTGTCCTGTAGAACCAGATCCTGCAAAAAAATCTAAAATTATATCTCCATTATATTCACACATCTGAATAAGGCATTTTATAACATCGGGATTTTTAGGAAAATCAAATAAATTTTCGATCTCGTTAGTTGATTTTGATGCAAAAAAATCATACCAATTTGTATTTCTTAGTATTCCAGTTGTTGGAGCAATCCAATGTTCTACTCCTTTATTCATACCTTTCCCATCTGGATTTCTTCGAATAAATTCCAAATTTTTACCGGTTTTAATCCAATATTCTTCTAAAGTTTCATTTTCGCTATATTCCTTTTGATATTTAATATAGTTACTAATAGCTTTTCTAGCTCTTTCCTCACTCCATTTCCACTGACCTGTTTCAGGTTTGAATCCAAGAATATCATAACGCATTGTTTTTCTATCTGCATTGTTCCAAAAACCTTTCCAATATCCATAGTTTTGCCTTTCTTCAGAAGCTTCTCTATAAATGGGATTAAATTTAAAATCTGGAGTTTTTGAATAACAGATTATATATTCAAAACCAACATTAAATGTCGATAAACCATTTTCAATAAATTGTCTATTAACATTTTTGTCATATCTTCTTGTGCTTATGGTATTTCGATAATTTGCTTCACCAAAAATATCATCAAGCAATTTTCTCATGTTATGATATTCTTCATCGCCTATGGAAACAAAAATTGCACCGTCATTTCTAAGTAATTGTCTTGCAACAATTAATCTTGGTAGTAGCATATTTAACCAATTTGAATGGAAACGACCGTTTGCTTCAGTATTTGTATCAATTAATATCCCATTATTTGTTATACCTATATGCTTCCAATAGTCTTCTTTAGATTCGTCCCAATTGTCATTATAAACAAAATCACCATCAACATTATAAGGAGGATCAATATATATACATTTTATTTGCTCACGATACGCCGAAAGTAAACATTTCAACGTTTCAAGATTTTCACCTTCAATTATCATATTCCCGTTAGCATATTCAGGATTTACGCTACGTTCTTCATCGTAAATCAGTGTAGCTTTACTTGGTGTAAAAGCATTTCTTTTCGCTTCACTTTTGCCAAACCACTTAAACTCAAATCGTTCAGTTTCTTTCACCAAATCTGGATCAATGATTTTACTTAATTCATCAGGATTTAGCTTTCCTTCAACAGTAAATAAATCAGGAAAAAGATTTTTTAGAGTTTCAAGCCGTTCTTCGTTCAAATTAGGTGTTTTCATCATTTTTTTATTTAATTCAGACATTGATAATTCCCTCAACATTGTTTTTGAAAGTTTCAAATTCTTTTATTGGTGCTGCAAAATTGACTTTTGCCTCAATTCCTAATGCTTCAAAATGTTTGATAGCACATTTAATTTTATAAATTTCATTTTCAGTGATAGCTTTACGGTCATTAATATCATTGGTTCCTTTGGTCTCTATGACAAAGTAATATTCGTTTGATTTATCATCCCTAATTTTCCGTTTTTTTAAAACAAGCCCAAAATCGGGATTGTAAGGTCCAGCAGGTGTCTTAATTATATAAAAAGAGGGAAGTTTTAAGAAGCAAACAACTTCAGTATCTGTATCTGCTTCACGGGCAAATCTTTGTTCATGTTCACTGTCATATACAATATTGTCATAAATACCTTTGTTTGGAGTCGGTTCAATTTTTTCAGTATTTTTAACGATACTTTTTTTAAATTCATCAATATTAAATGTTTCACCTGTTAATTTGTAATCTAGGGCTCGGAGCATTTCATCAAGCTCAATATTTCGTATTCGCTGAATGGCTTCCTGTAAAAATCGTGGAGGATTTTTAACAATTTCTTTTTTATTTTTTATACCCTGAATTATTTTGAAAACAGTGGGATAGGCTATTGCCGTATTCTCGCTAATCTCTTCAATAATATCTAGCGGTGAGAATGAAAGAGATGCTTTTTTAGTTTCCTCACCGTACCCACTGGTAGTAACGCCTTCACTTGTTAATCCTTGTATTCTTCCAATATTTATTTGGATTAAATGTTCAGGAATGACGATTTCATTTATTGCTTCAATAGAATTGCTTATCAATCTTTCTTCATCAAAAGCAACAAGATATTCTGTCTTCTTTGAAAGTCTTTTCCAAAATTCTTTAAAAGATGAACTATTAAAGCGAGTCTCATTTCTTTTTATTTCTTTTTCTGTTGTATTTTGGCCTTTGTGATTATGCCTTGTTTCAGCACCTGCTTTTGATGTACCGTAAACTTCTTCGATTTCTGTTTGATATTGAGATACAAATGTTTCGTAAGATTCATTAGGAATAACAGTTAAAAGATTAATTTCTTTGCCTTCTTCTACCTGTGCGGCATCATAGACTCTTTCACCATCCTGATTAACACAGATTCTTAATCCACGACCGATTTCCTGGCGTTTTTTTATTTCACTATAGCTTTGATTAAGTGTAGCAATATTAAAAACATTGGGGTTGTCCCAACCGACACCTAAAGCTGAATGTGAAAATATAAACTCAACAGGATTGTCAATATTTAGAAGCTCTTCTTTATCTTTGAGGATTAAGTCAAAAAGTTCTTTATTTGAAGTCATAGAGTTTTCATTATCTGTATAATCACCTTTTCCAGTTTGAGCAAAATAATATCCTTGGCATATTCCAATTTGTTCAGGATTAGCGTCCTTCTGGTAAAATTCTTTATGAACTTTAATATATTGCTCAATGAATGATTTTTTAATAATGCCGTTATCCTGAATATAATTATCAACACGATCAATAAATACAAGAGAAAGACATTTTATTCCTTTCTTCCTCAATTCTTCTTTTTTTCTGAAATGAGTATCTATTAACCAGTAAAGCTGTTCTGAGAATATAGAAGAATAATCTTTGGCCTGTTCATTCTCATAGACTATTGCACCGTTTTTGAACTTTACAAATCCCTTGCCTCTTATCGGTTTTGCGATTTGTTCAATTTGGTAGTCTTTATAAATAATGTTTCCAGTTGCCTCATGTAAATCAGAGTGTTCTTCAAGTTTTTTTGAATTCTTAAATTTAAAACCACTGGTTGTTTGATGCCATGCCTTCAAAACTGCTTTTGGGCTTTTGCCTTTTTGTAATTCAATGTTGCTAAGTTCAATTTTCATTGATGCTTCATCGTTTTTCTCTGTAACAGTAAGAACTTCTATTTTTTTAACTAAACCTTGTTTATAGCTGTCGTAAGGGGTGAGGCGATATATCAGATTTTTTAAAACTTTATGTGTCGCTGAGTACCGTATTTTGAACAATGGGCTAATGGTCTTCAACCTCTCTATGGAATTATCAGTATCCATTCCCTCTTGTGGTTCGTCCATAATGATAATAGGATTTGTTTTTGCGATAGCTTCAATATATGGCATATTTGCAAAAAGGTCTTCTCGTTGTGCTTGATTTAATATTCTATCATCAGAGTTGAATGACTGTAGTGTCATAACCATAACTTGAGGATGTTGTTCTTCAACAAAGTTGGTTACTCTGGAAAGTCTTTTGCTGTCATACTCAAAGTAATTCGGTTTAATATTATAAATATCTTCAAGTTGCTTTTCAAATGTCTTGAAAGTGGTTAAAACCCCTTCTTTTATTGCAACTGATGGAACAAGAATAATGAATTTTGTAAAACCGTAATGTTTAAATAATTCAAAAATAGTTTTTATATAAACAAGGGTTTTTCCTGTACCTGTTTCCATTTCGATGCAAAGGTCATTGCAATTAGTTACATTGGCAACTTGCTCATCAATACCATTTTCAATTATTGTATCTTTTATGTTTGATAAAATCTCACCAGAAGTTAGAGAAAGAGCATTTGCTCTAATTCCTTCAAAGCAGGCATTATCAAAGGTGTTTTTTTCTTGTCCTTTAAATACTGAAACTATTGATTTGATAGCTTCTTCTTGGTATTTTAGCTGTTCAAGTTTTAATTCCATATCTTCTCACTCTATTTTCACTTAACCCGGCACGGACGCCGGGCTTCTTAAAGGGGGCATGGGGGGTTCCATTTTTTCAACTATTTTTTTTTAATATAAATAGTCTGGCGACCTAATTGCACATAACGTCTTGCTTATGCGACGTTTGCGACGAAAAGAAAAACGTCACTGTTACTAAAAAGTATTTGTAAAAATTAAATTTATGCCACAATAAGTTCGCAAATGTGCCGCGAGGCCAAGCGAGTCTTTTTGCGAGCGTAGCGCATAAGCTTTGTTATACGACGTAAGAGCGTTGTATTTCTTGATATAACATCAAAATTTTAACATTGTTTTTAATTTTTATCTTTAGCATTAAAAATTATCTTTAAATAATTACTAATTTGAGACGGGTGTTTTCTTGCACCAATTAATCCTATCGAATTAATAATTACGAGTATCAATATACTTTCATAAATATACATTTTTTCGTTTATTATTAGAGATAGAAAAAGTAACAAAAATATAAATATAATATTCAAAATTATTGTATATGGATGAATAAAAAAAATTCCTTCAATTAGTGTATAATTATGTTTTCTTTTTAATAATCCATAATAAAAAATATTCCAAGAATTTCTTTCAGGAATACAGGTATAAAAAAATGTTCCATAGCTTTTAATAAAATTATTTTTATCGGATAAAAAGTAATATTTGAACTTCCATCTATTTACCTTCAATATTATCTTGCATTCTTCGAGAGTATAATCAGTTTTAAATTTTTTAATCATACATTATTACTTCCAAACTCAAAAGTACAAATTACTTGCTAAGATTATTGCACACAAAGAATTGATTTTTTGTATATTCTTCAAGCTCTTATGTCGTATAACGTTTTGCTTACACGACGTTTGCGACGGAAAGCAAAACGTCACTGTTACTAAATATTTATTATCCTATAAAAATCATTTCACAACAAGTTCGCAAATGTGCCGCCAGGCCAAGCGAGTCTTTTCGCGAGCGCAGCGTGTAAGCTTTGTTATATGCTGAAATCGCAATCAGTAAAAGTTTATAAAAGCGAAACACGGATGTTGAGCTTAATAGCGAAATTTTTTTATAATTAAATCATCAGGGAAATGTTCTTTAAACCTTTCTTTTAAAAATAAAACATGATCTTCTATCATTTTATTACTTAAATCAATGTAATATTCATAAGAGTTACGATTTTTAACAGTATTCTTTGGTTCGCGTTCTAATTTGAGATTATCACTATTTATTACTTCATTAATTATACTTTCATCAAAAATCATGGAAGTGCCTTGGTATAATGGAAAACATGTTGGTTCACTCGGAATAAAATTATCCGGTGTGTATCCATGTTTTTTAAAATATATTTCTTCAGCTTTTATTCTATTATTTAAATCTATTTTTTTAAGCCAATCTTTAAAATGCATAGATCCTTTTTTGATATTACAAGTAGAGCACACTACTAATACATTTCGTATTGAATCTTCACCGCCTAAATTTATAGGGTCCATGTGGTCAATATTAATCATTAATCTTCCATTTTTATCATAATTAAAATCATTTCCACAATATATACAATGATCTGCTTCATAGTTTATTTGCGAATCAAGCCAGCAGGGTAAACAAACTTTGTCCCATTCATAATTAAATTTATTATGAAGACTTTTCATAATTGAGACACTTTCATTTAGCTCTTGATAAAATTTTATAATCACCATTTTAATATGGCAATCTCTGCAATATTTACCTTGAGTAGTATATTCGCTTGACCAATTAACAAAAATATCAGGAGGTAATAAATTTTTGCATTCTCCACATTTTTTAAGTTTAGTTTTCATATAATCCTTTTGAAAGTGAGCCCACGGATGGGCGATTAAAAAGTTTTTGCGATTTTTGCATATAACGTTCAGCTTACCCGACGTTTGCAAATGGTAAGCAATTTATTTTGTGTAGAATAGTTTTTTTAAAGCAAGAAGTTTTTGATACTATAAGTGGCAAATGTGGCGGAGCCCAAGCGAGTCCTTTCGCGAGCGCCGTGGGTAAGCGTTGTTATGCGATGCGGTCGTGTTACGATAAGTTTTTTAAAATTGAGACACGGACGTCGAAATTTTTACGTAAAGTTTTTAAGATTTTATTTTTTTTAATTTAATCTCAGGAGTTGTTCCTAATGCAAGAGCAACCTTCCTGAGAAAAGAAAGAGATACATTTTTATAATTACCTGATTCTAATCGTGCAATTGCTGGCTGTGAAGTGCCAACTTTTATAGCTAATTCTTTCTGAGTTAGGTGATTAGTTTTTCTCAATTTTATAATTTCTTTTGCAAGTGTAAATTCTTCATTAAAAGATTCATATGCTTCTTTGAAATTTTTATCTTTCAGTTCTTTTTCAAGTAATGAATCAAAGTTGTAAGATTTAATTGCTTTCATGATTTTGCTCCATATATGTTTTCATTATTTCCATCGCTTTAGTTATTTGATTTTTATCTGTTTTATCATCTTTTTTTATAAAACCTGAAGTTATGACATAAAGCGAAGATTTATGATGAAAATAGAATAATCTTAAAATATTATTGCCAAACTGGACTCTCAATTCAAATAAACCTTTTTGACCCTTGATGGATTTCGAATGAGGTTCTTTAAGAAATGGTCCAAATTCCTTCAATAGACCAATAGTCCTAAATGTCTTGGCTTTGAATTTAATTTCTAGAGAAGAAATAAATTCATATGCTGGTTCAAGAATCTCGATTTTAAAATTCATAATAAAGCAAGTATATCAAATATGGTATGTTTGTCAAATATAAAATTTGGATAAACCGGCACAGGACGTGCCGATCTAAGTTTTCGACCGTTTTGCATAACTATTTCTTACCCGCATTGCGTGTAAGAGAGAAAAAAACAGGGATATGCGCAAAAAAAAGGATGATAAGAATCATATATCTAAAGGACTTTTAATATTCCTGATCTTACCCATGCTCACATGAGTATAAATCATCGTCGTGTTTGGATTCTGATGTCCAAGCAGCTCCTGGATATATCGTATATCAACACCCTGTTCAAGCAGGTGAGTTGCAAAACTGTGCCGCAGCGTGTGAACCGTTGCATCTTTAGTTATTCCCGCCCTTGCAAGCGCGGTTGAGAATATATTCTGCACACTGCGCGCTGATATGTGGCTTCCATTATCCTGGCCTTTAAATAGCCATCTCTCAGGCTTATACGCCCTGATGTATGTTTCAAGTAATATTTTAAATTTCTCAGAAAGAATGGTAGCACGGTCCTTGCGCCCCTTTGCTGCCCTGATCGTTATCAGTCCCCGATCAATATCGATATCCATTTTTTGAATTGTAATGGCTTCATTAAGACGTAATCCTGCTGAATAGATCAGCATCAGTATTGTCTTGTGTTTAAGGTTGCCAATATTGTCAAGAATTGCTGTTACTTCTGATTTACTCAAAACCACCGGAAGTTTTTTGTCTTTTTTAGGAGCCTGTATTTCGCAGGTAAAATCTTTATGCAGAACTTCACCATAAAAGAATTTGATTGCGTTGATTATTATCTGGACTGTTGATGTACTTATTTTTTTTGAATTTATCTCATTATAGATAAACGCAGTTACATCATCATGTTCTATCCCGTCAGGATTTTTTTCTGTAAATGTGAGTAGTTCCTTGTTGTAGTGTATATAGCTTTTGATTGTATTCCGGCTGTACTTACGGACAGTGAGCTCCATGCGAAGCCTGTAAATATGTTCGTCTTCGGGAGGGTTTAGGGGATCAAATTTTCCGATATACAGGCTGCTGTTTGTATCAATTACAGCCCTGAGTATTTTATCGAGAGATTCTTTACGGTCAGCAATGTACCATGTCTTTTCATAATTGTCCCACCTTCTGCCGGGGATGCTTCTGATGCATGACAACAATCCGGGATGGAACGGAATTATAACTGCAAGGTTTTCATGATCATGCGGTTTTATATGCACTGTAGTGTAATTCATATGTTGCTCCGGAGACTAGCATAATCAAAGGTATAATAATTTCAACTCTTTTTTAATGTTTTTATGGATTTCGGTATTCATCATCCTGAACAGGAGAGAATCAATAATTTCATTTGACAGATCGGGTGATCAAAGACAATCGTATGATTGAAATGTTTTTAAGGAAACTGTAATGAATATCAATAAAAGTGATTCGCCAATATACGCCGAGGTTGACCTTGAGGCCTTCAGGCATAACTTTCATGAAATAAAGCGTCTGCTTTCCGGAAACACGAAGATCATGGCTGTGGTCAAGGCTGATGCATACGGTCATGGCGCAGATGTTCTTGCGCGTGAGGCTGAACAGAACGGCGCAGATTACCTTGCTGTGGCGCGTATGAACGAGGCTGTACGCCTGCGCAATGCCGGGATAAAAAGTCCCATACTGCTCTTTGACAACTGCGAACCCGCATCTGCGGCAAGGTACATAGAACTTGATATACGGCCCACGCTGAACAATTCCTCCGAGGCAGACGCGTATTCCGCAGCAGCAAAGGCAGCAGGTAAAATACTGAAGGTGCATATTAAGGTTGATACAGGCATGGGGCGCCTGGGTTTCCTTTCGGACCCGGTATCGTTTAACAGCAGTAAAGGTAAACTTGCAGATGAGATCGTCCGGATTGCAGGTCTGCCTTTTCTTGAAGTCGAGGGTGTCTATTCGCATTTCGCAAATGCGGATTCGGCTGACAAGACGCATGCACTTGAGCAGCTTGCACGGTTCAAACAGATTGCTGGTGAGCTGACATCCAGGCTTGACAAAAGGCCGCTTTTTCACATTGCGAACAGCGCTGCAGTCATGGAGATGCCGGATTCCCACATGGACATAGTGCGTCCGGGTATCATGATGTACGGAATTTATCCATCAAAGGAGGTTGACCGGAGCAGGATCAGCCTGCGGCCTGTACTTTCGTTCAAGTCGGAAATTATTCATGTTAAAAAAGTCGGGTCGGGATTCTGCGTAAGTTACGGGTCAACATTTGTCACTTCAGGGGAAACTGTCATTGCCACTGTGCCTGCAGGTTACGCTGACGGCTACAACAGGCAGCTCTCTTCAAGGGGGGAGATGATTGTTCGCGGAATGCGTGCGCCCATACTTGGCAGGGTGTGCATGGATCTGACTATGCTCGATGTGACGCATATTCCCGGCGTATCGCTGCACGATGAGGTCGTTCTGATCGGTTCACAGGGAACTGAGAGCATTACAGCAGAGGATATCGCCGATAAGACAAGTACAATAGGTTACGAGGTGCTCACTTCAATTTCACCCAGGGTACACAGGATTTATACGAACTGAATTATTCGGGGAACATTGCGCAAGGGATGTGGAGGGTTCAGCCCGCAGGGCCGGAGCGGCAGCGCAGCCCGGAGCAGCCCGGCCCGTTGCGATGATAACTGCGGATTAATGTTACAGCAGATTCCCGCCTACGCGGGAATGGCAATACAAAATATATGCATCGGGCAGTGCAGCGGGTGCGCCCGAATAATAAAAAATATTCAGAATTAATATTGACTCATTTACAGAGTATATTTTCCTGTACCAGGAGCATAGTATTACGCGGAGAACCGGATTATGATTGAACATGGTACAAAAAAAGAGATAAATTACCCGGCTGAATTAATCTTCAAGTCGATATTCCGTAACAGGCCGTATACCATGGAGTGTATCAGGAATATACTTGCTGAGAGCCTTGTGCCGGGGGAAGTGGTGCACAGGGAGAGTTCGGGAGGCAAGTTCATTTCTTACACGGTGACAGCGGTATTCCCGTCAGAGGATACCCTGAACTCTGTCTGTTCAAAGATTACCACACTTGAAGGCTACATGTCATTGTTCTGAACCCGCATGTTTTTCAGCATAATCCTTCTTATTCATGCCTGAAACAACCATAAGCGCAAGCCCGATCAGGGTCCAAGCGAACGACCTGAGCCTCCTGATAAATCCTATTGAAACACCAAGCTCGGGCCCGAAACCCAGCATTACGAGCGCCAGCGCATAGGAGCCTTCGCCTGTTCCAACATTGGCAGGTATAAAGAACATAATCGAAGTGAGTATGAATCCGAAAATGTAGACAAACATTGCGTCAACAGCCGTATAACCGGACGCAGGTTCAGTGTAGATCATAATCAGGTAGATCTCGAGTGTTGATATTACAAGTATCGATAAGTAGTGGAGAACAAAGCTTGCGATGATCTGTTTGCGTTTTGACCTGTTGTTCAGGATAAGCTTGATCTCGTCGTCGAGTACGCGTACGTGGCGCATGCGTTCTTCGGTGATATATTTTTTTGTGATAAAGGCAGGCATCTTTATGATGAGGTATTCAATGATCCCCTCGCTCTGTTTTTTGACCACTATGAAGAGCACGAAGAATATTGCAGCTATGAGAGACAGGCTTAGAACGATAGATGTTAAAGGCAGGTCAAGCACGAAGATTGCAGTTACTATGCCAGTGAGCATTATGAAAGTATTGCTGATTGTATGAATTGTCCTGTCCAGGAATATTGTTGCCAGGCCCTCTTTAAGCGGCACAATGTCCCTTACGTAGAGAGCCTTGAGCGGCTCGCCTGCAATTGAACCGAGCGCGTTTATGAATGTGGTCGAGTCTCCGGCCATGCGGGCTGCGACAAATCTCGGGAAATGCCTCCAGCTTATTCTACGCGTGAAGAGTATAAACCAGCCCATGGCGAGAAATGTATTGGAGACTATATGGATCGAAACAATTATCACAAACCTCCAGCCGATGATTTTAAAATGCCCGATCATCGGCCTGATCCCGACCATGGCAAAGCAGAGAACGAGTATGATCATGCCTGCCATGAGAAATATCATGGTTTTTGCCGAAAATTTCATTTTTCTTTTTTTCATTCTGTATCCTTAAACTCCTGCGGGTAAGCGGCCGTTGAAGCGGTTTGCGACCGGGCTGATCACTGGGCTCTGCCCGCGAGTGCGCCCGTACTCCATGCAAACTGCAGGTTGTATCCGCCGCTTTCGCCGTCTATGTCAAGCAGTTCGCCTGTTATATAAAGGTTCTTCACAATTTTTGATTCCATTGTTGCAGGATAAACCTGCGACACATCAACACCGCCTGCTGCTGCCACTGCCTCGCTGAAGCCCCTGGGTTTCCCGGGCTGTACCCGGAAATCCTTAAGTGTCTCAGCCAGCTTTTTTTTATCCTGCATGGTCATACTGCCGCAGCGCATGTCGGCCTTGATCCCGGACAATTCAAGTATAACATCAGGCATGTGGTCCTTGAGTATTCCCATCAGGGCAAATGAAAGTTTTTTTGCGCTGTCCGAAGTTACGGATTCGACAAGCTGCTGCACGGGAGTGATTTCATGCTGCGGGAAAAAGTCTATCGATATTTCAGGGTGCTTTGCTTCAATTACTGCTTCGTTTACAGCGCGTGAGATTTTAAGCGCAGCAGGTCCGGATATTCCGTACGGGGTAAAGAGGAGTTCATCCTCTGATTGTGCAAGTACGCGGCCGTCCAGGTAAACTTTAAGTCCGCAGTCCCACTTGACTCCCTGCATGCGGTGAACCGCCTTTGCAGGTATATTCAATGGGAGAATAACCGGGAAGGGTTCAAACACTTTGTGTTTAAGGCTGCGTGCAAGGTCATAACCGATTGTTGAGGCGCCTACTGAGGTAAATGCGCAGCTTCCGCACGAGAGTATTACTGAATCGAAAACTTCCTCCTCCATGCCTGCGGTGACCAGCCTGAACCTGTTTTTTTCAGGAATAATCTTTTCAATTCGTTTGTGCAGCCGTATATCTACATTTTTTTTAGCAAGCTCATATTCAAATACTTTAAGCACAATGGAGGACTGGAGCGAAGCAGGGTAAAGTCTGCCTTCATCCTCTTCGATAAATGGAATTCCTATTGATTCGAAGAAAGATATTGTGTCGTCTATGCTGAAGGCGGCCAATACATTGCGCACAAAATCGGGATTGTGACCGTGGTACCTTGTGCGGTCTGCGTTTACATTGGATATATTGCACCTGCCGTTCCCAGTTACCAGGAGCTTGCGTGCAATTTTTTTTTCTTTTTCATACAGGACAACTTCGCAGGAGTCTGCTGCAAACCATGATGCTATTAGTCCCGATGCGCCGGCACCGATTACGGCGACTCGTTTTAACGGCACACAGTCTCTCCATGCAGGTATTTACAGATCATAAATTCACCGTGAGTACTGTAAGGTCATCCATCAGTTCATTGTCAGGGTATATTTCACGGATTGCATTGCGCATAATGTTAAGCAGGCGCTCTGCAGGTTCATGTATGTTGCTTTTAAGGAGCATACTCAGTTTCTCATATCCCAGGTCCAGGTCTTCGCCGTCATCACCAAGTGACTCGACCAGGCCGTCAGTGAACAGGAGAAGCAGGTCGCCGTGGTCATAACTGATTGTGCTTTCCCCGTAAACTGCAGATTCAATTATTCCCAGCGGACACCCCTTTGCGTTCAGCATGAATATTTCACCTGTACCTGGCTTAACAAGAATCTGTTCATTATGGCCTGCTGATCCGTAAGTCAGTGTTTTAGCAGCAGTATCAATCATGGCATAAAACACCGTGACAAACATGCCGTATTCAGACTCATTTAAAACAAAAGTGTTGGATGTACGGAACAGTTCAGCGGGTGAGGGATTGCCTCTTATACCGAACTTGATTATGTTTTTTACTGTCCCCGTAAATAAAGCCGCAGGGATACCTTTTCCCGCGACATCAGCTACAATCAGTCCGCATCTTTTGCTGTCAATGTCTATGAAATCATAAAAGTCACCGCCTATCTCTTTTGCCGGTTCATATAATACTGTCATCTTTATATCATTAAAGGACATTGGAATGCGGGCAAGGTTGCGGCGCTGTATCTCTGACGCGATATTAATTTCCTGTTTAAGCTTGCGGCGGTTTTCTTCGTCACGCCTGTCAGCAAAGAGCCTGTATACGCTTGCGATATGTGTTCCAAGCGCGATAAGTACCTGCAGCTCAAATTCGTCAAAAAGCCTGCGGTTTTTTTTATCTGTGAGGTTAATTACACCTATGATTTTGCTGTTGTAGTATACCGGCACAGAGACAAATGCATGTGAACTGTAATTTGCCTGTTTCTTCTTCAGCCATTCCGGGATATCGGTACGCACGTCACGCACGTTCATTGCCTCACCTGTTTTAAACACGTACGCGGCAACGGAATCTTCGGGCACAGGTGAACCAACGGGTATGTTAGAACCATAGATAGCCGCAATCTCGAGCTTCCCACTTTTTTCATTATACAGTATCAGAGATCCCCTTTCAACGTGGAGGGAATCTGAAAGTATCGAAATCGCCCGTGAAAAAAAGTCCACATCGTTCTCTGCCATGTTTGCGGCACGGGACAGTTCAAACAGGGCATTAAGTTCTTCTATCCTTTTTTTCAGGTCATCGTAAAGCATGCGGCCTGTAATTGCATGTGCGGATATCATTGCAATGATTTCGGTAAGTGACACATCTGTGGTTGTGAAAGAGGTATCGACTGTTGAATTAACAACTTCAAGTACTCCGACAAATTCATCACGCGCCATCATTGGTGTACATATAAGGCTGCGCGTGTTGAACCCGGTTTCAGTATCAACTCCGCTGAAGAATCTGCCGTCGGCCTTCGCGTTATTTATCATCAGGGATTTTCTGTTTTTAAATACGTCCCATGCAAAGCCCGTGTCCGCAGGAATTTTTTTACCCAGCATGGGGATCATGCAGGAATCGGTTGTTGATTTGAAATAAAGCTGACCGTCATCATTATTGTAAAGCAGCAGGGAGCTTGCTTCGGACCTGATCACCTGCGTTGATACGCGGACAATCGAATCATAAAGCTCATCAATATTTTTTCTTGGTGTTATCTCTTCATTGATTGTGAAGAGTACCGAGAAGTCGATCAGCGATTCATTGCTCAATGACATCTCCTGTCAGAAAATCGGTTTATAGTCGAACCTGTGAATTGCACTTATAAATCTTAAAGTATGTGTCTGCTGACGAATCACTATGGAACTTGTTTTTGCACCCCCTGAAAAATACTGCACACCGGGGAGCATAACACCGTCAGTAACGCCGGTTATCGAGATCATTATATCTTCAGTTTTTACCAGGTCTCGTATCTTGTAAATCCTGTCCGGATTACCGCGGCCCAGGTTTTCGGCAATGGTCTTTTCAAAGTAGTCGTTATAGTAAATCTTTGCCTGCATGTCACCCCCAAGGCACTTGAGGCCCGCAGCCGCAATGACCCCCTCTTTTGCACCGCCAATTCCCATGAATATATCAATTGCGGAATCAGCTATGGCTGTCGAGATCACGCCGGAGATATCGCCATCTGTTATGAATTTTATCCTTGCGCCTGTTTTTCTTATCTGTTCAACCAGCTCCATGTTCATGTCGCGTTCAAGTACGCAGACCGTGATATCCTCGATGTATTTATTCAGGGCGCGTGCAACACGCTTTATATTTATATGCGGCGGTTCGTTAATGTCGATCACGCCCCTGGCTTCTTCACCCACGGCAATTTTATGCATAAGGCATGGAGGCACCTTCATGAACGAACCTTTTCCTCCAAGGGCGACTACGGAGATGGAATTATGCCCGCCTGTTGCGCATGTGCGTTTGCCTTCGAGAGGTTTAGCTGCTATATCAACCGAAATACCTTCCCCGGTGCCTGCCTTTTTACCGTCACATATGTTAAGATCCTTGTTTGCTGCACCGATGATTATTTCACCGTCAATGTCCATTGTTTCAAGGCATTTCCACATGGCGCTGTCAGCTGAATTATAGCAAAGTTCGTCGTCACCCTTACCCATGTGCCTGCTTGCGTAAAGGGCGGAATATTCAGTAAGCCTTGCTGCTTCCAGGATAAGGTTCCTGTTCATAAATCCTCCGGTTGTCCTTGCCCCTGTTTCAAGGGAGATGTCATATTATGCATGTTAAAGCATATTTTCAAGACATTTTCAGTGGGCAGAAAAACAACCTTGTGTGCATAAATCACCCTTCCTCCTTTATCAAAGGAGGTGGCTGACAGGCCGGAGGATTTGTATCCATGAAATAACCGGATTAATGATAAAAGGGAGGTTTCATGTAAATTTAAATCCCCCATCCCCTTTAATAAAGGGGGTAAAGCTCAAATAAATATAGAAATGTATCTATAAAAAACTGATTTAACCTGAACAAATTTTTTTTTGTTCTGCCCCGGATAAAGTTTTTATTGACGGTTTGAATATACCGGTTTACAGTTATGTGACATAAGGGAACCTTAATATAATACCATTTGGATGTTCCCTTGTGGGCACAACTGCGGTAAAGAACAGAATTTTTAATGGTGGTATTTCGGAAAATTCTGATCTTTCGAGGTGCCCATAATACAATGCGGGGTATCTCTGTGAAAAAAACACTCATGGTTATCGGCGGCGGCCTTTTACAGGCACCGGTCATCAGGACTGCAAAAAAGATGGGGTGCCAGGTTATAGTTACTGACTATAATCCTGAGGCTCTGGGCATGAAGGATGCGGATATTCCCATTGTAATGAGCACCAGGGATATCCAGGGATCTGTGCGGGTTGCGAAGCGCCAGAACGAGATCACCCCCATAAGCGGCGTACTAACCGTGGGCACAGACGCATCAATGACCGTGGCTGCAGTGGCCAACGCGCTTAACCTGCCCGGCATAAAGTTTGATGACGCAGAGGCCGCGACCAACAAGATCAAGATGCGCATGAGGTTCAAGGAATTCGATGTGCCGTCACCTGCGTTCCTTCCCGTATGGTCGCTTTCAGATGCGAAGAAGGCGTGCAAGATTCTGGGCTTCCCCCTTGTAATAAAGCCCAGTGATAATATGGGTGCCCGCGGTGTTATCAGGATTGATAATGCCAATGAGGTGTCAGACGCGTTCAGGTTTGCAAAGAGTGCATCACCCAGCGGCGAGCTTATTATAGAACAGTTTATGGAAGGACCCGAACTTTCAATTGATGCAATAATTTATAAAGGTGAAATTACCATTACCGGTGTAGCTGACAGGATTATTGAATACCCGCCGCACTTTGTTGAAACAGGCCACACAATGCCTTCATCGCTCCCTGCAGATGTTCTTAAGAACGCGTGTGATGTTATGAAGCAGGGAATAAAAGCACTGGGGCTGACTACAGGCGCAGCGAAGGGTGATATTAAGGTAACTAAAAACGGCGCCATGATAGGTGAACTTGCAGCAAGGCTATCCGGCGGATTCATGTCTGCATATACATTTCCCCTGTCGTCGGGCATTGATCTTATGCGTGCAATGATAGAGGTGGCGCTTGGCGAGGAACCTGGCAACCTGGAACCTGTACTGAACCGCGTATCAATTGAAAGGGCAATCATTGCAAAACCGGGAACAGTAAAAAGAATCTCCGGTCTTGAGGATGCGCTCAAGGTGCCAGGCATTGAACAAATATTCCTGAACATCAAAGAGGGTGACAAGATTGTAATGCCCACATCAAACGTGGAGAAGCATGGAAACGTGATCTCAGTTGCAGACACCCTTGCAGACGCGGAGGCTGCTGTGGCAAAGTGTCTGAATCTGTTGAAGATTGAAACGACTGATCTTTCAGAGATTACGATGAATACAATTTACGCGGCAGCGCGCGAAAAGTTTAAAAAAGTATGCTATGTGTGCAAAACCTGTGACGGAAACAACTGTGCGTCTGGAGTGCCGGGAATGGGGGCAATCGGCACCGGGGAATCGTTCAGGAGAAACATACAGTCCCTCAAAAAGTACAAGGTCGTGACAAGGCTGATCCACGATATAAAAGAACCCGATACTTCAACCGAGATTTTCGGAATGAAGATTTCGCTTCCGGTAATGGCCGCTCCCATTACGGGTGCTGTTACAAATATGAGCGGGGCCATTGACGAGCTTGAATATAACATTGCAGTTGTCAGGGGCTGCAGGGAGGCCGGAACTATTGCGTTTGTTGGTGATGGTGCAACACCGGATAAGTACAAGATCGGGCTTGATGCAATAGAGCAGGAGAACGGCCTTGGGATTCCGATATTCAAGCCCAGGCTTGATAACGAGGAGATAATCAAGAGAATCAGGGCTGCCGAGAAGGCTAAGGCGCTTGCCGTGGGTATGGACATCGACGCTGCGGTCTTCAAGACCATGGCGCTGCGCAACCAGGCAGTGGCACCAAAAAGCGTAGCCGAGCTCAGGGAGATCAAGTCTGCCACAAAACTGCCGTTTATACTCAAGGGGATTATCAATCCGCGCGACGTAGAGATGGCATTAAAGGCAGGCGCGGATGCAATAATCGTATCAAATCACGGCGGAAGGGTGCTTGACGAGATGCCAGGCTCGATGGACGTGCTCGAGGAGATTGTGAAGGCCGCTGCCGGTGCGCTTACGATCATGGTGGACGGCGGGTTCAGGGACGGTGTTGATATACTTAAAGCGCTGGCCATGGGAGCGCAGTATGTCCTTATAGGACGGCCCGTGGCTATTGCTGCTGTGGGTATGGGGGTCGAAGGGACAGCTTATTACATGAACCATATAAGGGATGAACTGCAGAAGGCCATGCTGCTCACCGGGTGCGGCAGCATTAAGGAAATAACCAGAGACGTTGTTCTTGAACTATAAAAAAAAGCCCTGCTTTTGGCAGGGCTTCATAATCTTTTTAAAACCGGCGTTTTGTATTATGACCTGCTTTACGTTCCCGAGTCGTTAGACTACAGGGACCGCCCCCTCGCAGGCCAGTTTTATTTTTTTGTAAAGACAGCAGCCCGTTTTTCGGAAAATGCTGTCATTCCCTCATTCTGGTCCACTGTTGCAAAGCAGAGACCAAATACCTGGTTTTCAAATGAAGCGGCTGTATCCACATCTGACTGTAGACCCTTGTCTATAGCCATCTTGGAATAACGAACCGCAAGCTGCGCCCTTGACGCTATCTTTTTAGCCATAGCCATGGTTGTTTCCATGAGCGTTTCTGCAGATACAACTTTGTTTACAAGACCGATCTTTTCAGCTTCACCGGCATTGATAATGTCAGCAGTTAAAATAAGCTCCTTTGCTTTTGCAGCACCTACAATTCTCGGCAGCCTGATGCATCCTGAAAATCCCGGTGTAATTCCAAGGCCAGTTTCCGGTTGACCGAATTTCGCATTTTCCGAAGCAATGCGTATGTCGCAGCACATTGCCAGTTCGCATCCGCCGCCAAGGGCAAAACCGTTGACTGCTGCTATAACCGGGATTTTCAGCTTTTCGATCTTCATGAAGACCGACGCACCGAGTTCTCCCCATTCGCGTCCCTGCTCGCTGTTCATATCCTTCATCTCAAGGATGTCGGCACCAGCGACAAAGGACTTGCCTTCGCCTGTAATTACCAGCACATCGATCGATTTATCGGCAGCTATCATGTCAACGGCCCTGTCGAGCTCAACAAGGAGGTCCTTGTTGAGCGCATTAAGGGCTTTCGGCCTGTACATGGTCAGGATACCTATACTGCCTTCTGCCGCATACCTGATGTTTTCGAAATTTGTATTTACCATCATGATTTTCTCTTTTTATCTTTCAAGGATCATTGCCATGCCCATGCCGCCGCCGATACACATTGTGACAACACTTGTGGCAAGGTTCGCTCTCTTCATCTGGTACATGGCAGTAACAACCATCCTTGCGCCGGTACAACCGATCGGGTGGCCAAGGGATATTCCGCTTCCAACCTGATTCGGGAACTCGTTGTCAAGACCGAACTCTCTGAAGCATCCTATAGCCTGTGATGCGAAAGCCTCATTGATTTCGACCATCTTAAGATCTTTAATTGTCATGTTAGCCATTTTAAGCGCTTTACGTACTGCGGGTACAGGACCAAGGCCCATATATGCCGGATCAACTCCGCCAGTTGCGAATGCCCTGATTTTTACTATTGGTGTAAGGCCAAGCTCTTTAGCCTTTTCTTCACTCATCATAAGAACTGCAGCTGCACCGTCATTTATACCGGATGCGTTTGCTGCTGTTACTGTACCGTCTTTTTTAAACGCGGGTTTCATCTGCGCCATTTTTTCAAGAGTGGTTTCCATGGGACGCTCGTCTTTATCGAGGATAACGTCTCCTTTTTTAGATGAAACAATTACAGGAACAAGCTCATCCTTGTAGAGGCCCTCTTTCATTGCTTTTAATGCCCTCTGGTGGCTGAGGACTCCCAGTTTGTCCTGTTCCTCACGGCTGATTTTATACATGGCCGCTATATTTTCTGCTGTGATGCCCATGTGGTAGCCGTTGAATATTTCATATAAACCATCATATACCATGAGGTCATGAATGTCGCCTGTACCTGTGAGTTCCATCCTGTAACCGTGGCGTGCCTTTTTAAGCGCAAACGGCGCCTGTGTCATGTTTTCCATTCCGCCTGCAACTACGACATCTGACTGGCCTGTCATGATTGCCTGCGCACCCATTGCGATAGCCTTGAGACCTGAACCGCAAACCTTGTTAATTGTACAGCCCGCTGCCTCTTTCGGGATGCCGGAGAATAGTGCAGCCTGACGCCCGGGGTTCTGTCCCTGGCCTGCCTGGAGAACGTTGCCCATTATTGTTTCATCAATAACTATCTCTTTTGCGTTTGCGTCGAATTTATATGCTTTCTTTTCAAGGTCGATCTGGCCTACATTCCTGAGTGTGTCCGGGGCAATCTCCTTCTGAAGCGTTCCCACAACCGGTTTAAGATTTGCTTTTCTGAGAACTTCTCCCATAACAAGCGCGCCGAGATCGATTGCTGATACGTCTTTGAATATCCCGCCGAACGCGCCGATAGCTGTACGGGCGCCGCTTACTATTACAACATTTTTCATATCATTCCTCCATGGATTTTGTTCTTTGTAAAGGGGGTGCCCAGATCTATAAAATATCATCACGAGGAGAGCGAAAGTCGACGTGGTGATCTGTATTCGTCGTCGTTATAGTGTCATGAGTTTGTAAATGTGAATCTAAACACTATTTGTACAATACGGATTGCCACGGTGCTCTGCACCTCGCAATGACTTTTACTTTTGGGTTATTCCCTAAATCTATCTACTTCGCGTACTCGTTAAGGACACTCAGTGCAACAACGAGTCTTTGAATTTCTGATGTACCTTCGTAAATTTCTGTGATTCTTGCGTCCCTGTAAAGTCTCTCTGCAACATACTCCTTAACATATCCGTATCCGCCGTGAATCTGGATACACTTATGTGCGCACCTGTGAGCGCATTCAGAGGCATAGAGTTTCGCCATTGCAGCATTCTTGCTTGCAGGCCTTCTATTCTTTCCGTTTTTCTGGAGAATGTCAGCTGCCTTGTAAACAAGGAGTCTTGCAGCTTCGATCTCTGTTGCCATGTCTGCCAGCATCCACTGGATTGCCTGGAGTTTGCCTATGGGAGCGCCGAACTGTTCGCGTTCATTGGCATATGCTGCAGCCGCATCAAGCGCTGCCTGTGCAATACCGAGAGCCTGTGCCGCGATCCCTACGCGTCCGCCGTCAAGTGTGTGCATTGCTATTGCAAAACCTTCACCGGGTTTGCCAAGCATACGGCCTTCAGGAATTTTGCAGTCTTCATAAACCATTTCAGTTGTTGATGAAGCGCAGATTCCAAGTTTCTCTTCAACTTTGCCGACCTTGAAACCGGGATCGTTTTTCTCTATTATAAAGAAAGATGTGTTTTTATTTTTCTGCCCGTTTTTATCTGTAACAGCAAGGGTAACATGTATATCAGCATATTCGCCGTTGGTGATAAAGTTTTTGCTTCCGTTAAGGATGTAATTGCCGCCATCTTTAACAGCCATAGTTTTTGTTCCGCCTGAATCTGATCCTGCCATGGGTTCTGTTATGGCAAATGCTCCTATATGCTCACCCTTTGCAAGTTTGGGTACATATTTCTTTTTCTGTTCTTCTGTACCGAAGTAGTAGATTGGAGAAAGGCAGAGTGAGTTATGCGCTGAAACAATAACACCCGATGATGCGCAGACGCGTGAAATCTCTTCAACCGCGATTGCATAGCAGAGGTAGTCCATACCTGCTCCACCGTATTCTTCGGAATAAACAACACCCATAATTCCGAGTTCACCGAGCATTTTGGTAGTCTCAAGAGGAAAACGGTGAGTTTTATCTATCTCTACAGCCTGTTCCCTCAGGTTTTTTTCAGCAAAGCCGCGGCACATGTCGCGGACCATTAATTGTTCTTCAGTTAAATCAAACATAGTAAGCTCCTTAGCTGGATTTTATTCAAAATAATATAATTACCATCTGTCAAAATACACTATTCACCGTGAAAATGGAATAGCCGTAAACTGTAATGTCGTGTAGTGAATTTTGCTATTTTTAAGTAGTGAAAAATTCAGGATTATCGGAGATTGTAGGGTGTCGCAAAATACATAGTCATATTTACTGGAGCCGGATCACATTCAGTTACCCCCTGTGTAAACGAGGGTAACTGAAATAGGGATTAAGATAATTTAAAATGCTTCAAAACCCTCATCTTCAAGATGTTTTTTTATATCTTTATCTGTTTTTGGAAAAGGTTTATCTTTGACGGCTGTTTTTGATTCAGTTTTAACGGGTTTTTCCTGCTTGGCCGCGGTCTCAGGATTAACCTTCGTGTCAGTTTTGACTGCAGTCTCCGGTTTGTCCTTGATTACGGGTTTTGCCGTAATTGCTGGTTTTTTTGCCGGATTTTCCTTTTTTAATGTTTTTTGAAAATCATGCGTTACCCTATGCGTGCCGCCTGAAGCTGCAGTTTCATTTATTTTAAACTGTTTCATAAGCTCCGCAAGTTCCTCTGCCTGCGCTGCCATTTCCTCGCTTGCCGACGCTGTCTCTTCAACAAGGGCAGCATTCTGCTGGGTCATTGCATCAAGGTCCATGACCGCAATGTTGATCTGGTCGATCCCCTGCCTCTGCTCTTCTGTCGAAGCCGTGACCTCTGAGATGATGCGGCCGACCTCCTTGACGGATGTTATAAGTTCACTGAGTGCAACCCCGCTTTTACTGACAAGGCTGGTCCCCTGGTTGATGTTTTCAAGGGTATTCTTTATCAGGGCCTCTATCTCCTTGGCTGAACTTCCAGTACGCTGGGCAAGGTTACGGACCTCACTGGCGACAACGGCAAAACCGCGTCCCTGGTCGCCGGCACGGGCAGCTTCGACCGCCGCGTTAAGAGCCAGCAGGTTTGTCTGGAATGCTATCTCATTTATCACGGCAATTATTTCGCCGATTTTTTTGCCTGATTCACTTATCCTGTTTATGGAACCGACAGTCTCCTCAACGATTGTACCGCCGTTCACAGCAAGTTTTGTTGAACTGTCAGCAATCTTGTTCGCTTCAACTGTATTATCAGCAGTCTGCCTGATGGTTGCTGTTGCCTCTTCAAGAGTTGAGGCGATTTCTTCGAGGGATGAAGCCTGTTCCGTAGTGCGCTGTGATAGATTCTGGTTGCCGCTTGAAATATCAGTCACGGCCATGGTCAGGTTATTTACTGACATGTTAACGTTCGATACCAGTTTTTCAAGATTGTCGGCAGCCTTGTTCAACGATTTAGCGAGCTGACCAAGTTCATCCTCCTGATCAAGGTCAATGCGTTCTGTAAGGTCGCCGTCGGCAATCTTCTGTGCAAATGAAAGACCAAGCTTTACAGGTATTGAAACCGCCCTGGAAAGTATATATGTAATCAGGACACCTGCTGAAATTGAAAATAAAAGAATAATGAGCATTATTATTATGGTTCTGTCCATCCTGGAAAACTCGGTGACTATTTTTTCAGCACCATACTTGAGGGTCAGGGCCTGGAGCTCTTTCAGTTTTTGTAAAACAACATCAAACTGTACAGTCCACGCCTCCAGGGTTGCATCAACATTGCTGCCGCTGTTCAGCGCTGTCATATATTCTTTCATTTTGGCACCCATAAGCAGATAATCAGCTTCGTATTGTTCAGTAAGCTGTTTTTCTTCTTCGGTCATGCTTCTTTCTTTTATAAAGTTAAGCAGTTCAAGGTTTTCAGTACGGATTTTCTGTATACCCTCAAGACGCCTTGCTACCTCATCTTTATCGCCGCGGGCAAGGGCCTTTTCCATATAAAAAGCATCCAGTCTTCCCTGGAGTATGTTCTTTGCAATACTATCCATTTTGATTACTGCAAGTACACTGTTCATCCTGTAATCCGTTACATTTGACTTCACGGATCTCATGGCAGTTATGGAAAAAAAGACAGCGGCGATCAGCAGCAGTATCAATATCGCGCAACTTATCATTACCTTGTATGCCACTTTTAGGTTATTGAATCTTTTCATAATTCCTCCAAATTTATAATCATCAAAATAGGCACTTAATCTGATGGCCGGATTTTAACTTATATTTGCCAGACATGTAATTTCCGCTGTTTGATTAGCCTTGAATGAATTAATTATAATCTAATAAGAAATCAGAAAAATTCAAAAGATTAGGAAAGGGGTAAATGTATTTTTTTGAAAAAAAGAGATGTACATATCTAAAATGCACTATTAAAGAACACGAATCAGCCTCTGTATCCTTTATCCTCAGGCAATCCTTTCTGCTTTGCAGAACTCACAGCAAGTTCATCGCATCTTTCGTTTAAAGGATTCCCCGCATGTCCCTTTACCCATACAAATGCGACATCAAGATCTGCTGTAAGGTCAAGGAGTTCACTCCAGAGGTCAGGATTAATCGCCGGCTGTTTGTCGGACTTGATCCAGTTATTTTTACGCCAGCTTTTTGCCCAGCCTTTAGTGATTCCGTTCACCACGTAGCTTGAATCTGTATAGACAGTAACAGGTCTGTCCCTGAACTCAAGCTGGCGAAGGGCAACTATTACACCCATGAGCTCCATGCGGTTATTGGTAGTGTGCCTGAATCCGCCGGTGATCTCCTTAACCTGCCCGTTGTATACCTGGACAACACCGTATCCGCCTGGACCCGGGTTGCCCGATGAGCCGCCGTCAGTGTATATGGTAACGCGGTTGGGATCGGGATTCAGGGGGTCTTTCCGGGGGTCAGAGCATGCGGGGGATTTGGGGTGCTCTGACCCTGATTTGGCGGATGCTGGCCGCAGAACAGGTTTTTTGAGCCATTCCTCAGCCTCTTTGTATGTAGGAAAACCTTTGTAGAGAGCACCGGCGAAACCGTCAATCTGGGCTTTTGCTTCGGGCCAGTTTGTATAAATACCTGGTCTGACCCCTTTTGCTACGGCGTAGAATTTTTTTGTGCTCATGAAATTGGTTTCCCCCTAAATAGAACCCCCCGGCTGATAAAAAAGTACTTTTATATGCTGGTTTCAGCCTCCCCCGGAGGGGGATTAATACTTTAAGAGGGTAAAATAAGCAATATGTTGAAATCCAGTTATTAGTTAAAAGTATTTTGAAAGCAAGAAAGTTTTATTGCGGATTTGTGCCGTTGTCTTTGGGTTTCACTTCCAGGGTGGCCTTGATTTTTTTTACATAGATTGAATCAGTGTTGAAGTCATCTTCAAAGATCACTTCACTGTCCTTGAGTACGCGGACTTTGTCGATTGCAAGTTTTGCGTTCCCTGATGATATCGCGATTTTACCTGAAATATCCTCAACGGGGCGTTTGGCAGCAAATATTTTTTCGCCATTGACATAAAGGTTTATGTAATCGCCCTCGAAAGCGATACGGTAGTTATATGTTTTGCCGTACTTGATTTTGCAGCAGCCAGTTGCCAGAACATTTACAAATTTATTGTTTTCAACTTTATATGACAACGTCTTATCTTGTCTGTCTGAGTGTATAAGTTCTATAGTATCTATGTTCCAGAAATCTCCTGTGAAGCGGATGCTAAATATATGATAGTACCAGCTTTTATACTCACTGCGTACAGCAAAAGAAAGAATCAGTTTTACAGGATTTTTCTCTCTGTCGAACATCTCTGCCGTAAATTCAATTGCGTTATAATTTTTAAAGTCTTGAAGAGATAAAATTGTATTATAATCAAGAATGTAGTAATATTTCCAAGGGGCCGTAAATCCATTTGTCTCTACAACCCGAGAATTTTTTACTTCCCATTTTCCACCCAATCTCTGCCATTTATCGTCGCTGTCCTGTGAAAAAACAGAATTGAAAATTAACATAATAACTGGCAGAATTGCGAATTTAAGTTTCAAAATATTAAATCTCGTTTACTTTTTTGCTGCACTTGAGATTATAAGATTGACTTGTGCATTTTCTTCCAGTGTAGCTGCATTTCCGCTTGGTGCACCAACAGTTCCTGTAGATGAAGAATCAAGTGTTAATGTTCCAGGGTCTCCGTCAAATAAACAATCGCCAGTACCGGCAAGGGCATCAACTCCTAAATAGGATGTATCAGTTCCTGAATTATTTAATGTCTCTGACCATTCTTGATCAACACCTCCGCCCGATACCCACTGAATTTTTGTGACATCACCATCAAGATCATATCCAGCCGTCCATTTAACTGTTGTACCCTCATTACACGCAACAAACGTTAATGCCACAACAGCAGTTATAATTGCTAAAAATATTTTTTTCATCGGTTAATTCCTCCGTTTTGTCTGCTAAAATTCCGGGTATACTTGTTGTTTTTCCGGTTTCTATAAAGTTAGTATTTTCCGGCTGCTCAATGTTTCCTGTGAAAGCACAAAAAGCAGCATGTTTAATAAGATATTGCGGGGCAGGGTTAAGTCAAGGATTTTTACTGGTTCAGGATTGGGATTTGGGGTAGGGATTTGTTGGGGTGCTCTGACCCTGCTCGTGGAGGATAGTAAAGGTGCTCTGACCCTTTTTTTGGGAAAACGGAATGGTACACAGAACAGTACAGTATTGATGCTCTGACCCTTTTTCTTATATTTTGCTGCGGATCGTGTCCCCGGCAAGCTTTCCCGTTGAAAATGCCGCCTGCAGGTTGTATCCGCCAGTATCACCGTCAATATCCATTACTTCACCTGCAAAAAACAGTCCTGGCATGATCTTTGATTCCATTGTGCGCATATTTATCTCTTCAAGTGAAACACCGCCATGGGTTGCCATTGCCATATTATAGTCATCTTTAGAAATAACTATAAAGGGGAAAGCTGTAACCAGTGAAGCCAGTTTTTTCCTTTCTTCGCGGCTGATCTCGGATGATTTTTTATCATGGGGAATTGAAGATGTATCAAGAATCATCTGTACAATGCGTTCAGGTATACCGGCGGAATGCAGAAGGTTCCTGATGGCGCGTTTACCCTCTTTTCTTGAATTCAGGATAAATTCCTCTTCGAATGATTCATAAGTACCCTGGATTAAGGAAACAGCCACGGTATCTCCGGTCTGAATATAGCGGCTCATGTCCAGTATTACCGGACCGGAAAGACCGGTATGGGTAAAAAGGAGGTCACCCGTGTATGCGGTAACTTTGCGGTTGTTTCTGTACAGTGTTGCAGAGGTATTTTTTATGGTTATTCCTGATAGGTCAGGGAGTGATTTTGTGCCAGGGGTCAGAGCATCTGCGGCTGTGATAACAGTTACTGGGGTCAGAGCAGGTGTAGTATCAGTTACTTTATGCCCCAGGTTTTCTGCCAGGGTCAATCCTTCACCGGATGAACCAGTACCGGGATAAGATAAGCCACCTGTAGTAATAACGCAGTATGTGGATTCGAATATTCTGTCGGATGCTCTGACCCTGAACTTCCCGCCTTTGCATTGAACATTCTGCACCGCATGGCCATACAGTATTTCCACACCCGGATCAGTACATTTACTCATAAGAAGATCCAGTATTTCCCGGGCTTTCATAGATCCAGGGAATATTTTACCATTCTCGGTTTCAATGGTATGGATACCGTTACTATTAAGATAATTAACCATGTCAATGTTGCTGAATCCTGAAAACGCGTGACGAAGAAAGCGGCCATTATTGCCGTACCTGTGTTCAAAGTCTTTTATTTTTCCGGAATGTGTTATGTTGCAGCTGCCTGAACCTGAAAGTAAAAGTTTACGGCCTGCAGCATTCATTTTTTCAAGTACAAGCACACGGCAGGTTCTATCTTTGCAGCAGTGTATTGCGCAGAAGAGTCCGGCAGGTCCTGCGCCTATAATTATAATATCAACTATGTCAGATTCGGGCATAAAGTAGGCATTCTTTCCATCAATATATATGGAGTTTATCTATCTGAAGGTTTATGTCAAGCATGACAGGATATTAGAATCTAAAATAAAATGGCGAGTCTTTTACGATACGCCTCTTCATAGAATAGGAATTTTTTTATACATTCTTCAAATGTTGATCCAAGTTCATTAAAATAATGATGAAGTGTGATTTTAATGTCAATTTCAGTATTCAAAGAAAGGTAGCATCGTATAAACCCGATTTCGTTTTTGCGGGGATCATTTGAAATTTTTTTTCTTACCGGGTTATAACCTATGTACCACAGAAGATATAGAAGATACTGGCGTGGATCTTCAGTTTCTTCAATTACCTTAGATCCGAAGCGCTCGTTCCAGAATGCACCGCTTGTCATATTTGCCCTGTTGTATTTCTCGGCGATCCGTGATTTGATAAACTGCATTATTTGCGATATAGTTTCCCTGTCAGCAAGGGTCCTGATTACCAGGTGAATATGGTTCCCGACAATTTCAGCAGCAATTAGTTCAAATTTATATTTTTCCTGGCACATTTTGATGGATTCGATGAAGTATTTTTTTCCATAATGGCCCAGCAGCAGGTACTTTTTTGCGTGACACATTGTGTAGCAGTGATGTGTGCATCCTTGTGCATTATTTCGCAGAGGTCTTGTCATATTTTACTCCGGTTACTGTTTATGATTAATACGTTGCGAAATTTGAAAAATAATAAAAAAATTGGATAAAATTTAAATTTTTTAAGGAGGGTCAGAGCATACTTTTATTAAGTATGCTCTGACCCTGAATGCTGTTTACAGAACACTAAAAACTTAAACTTGACAATACTTTGCCGTTTTGTATTATTTTATCGAGGTATATTAATATGAAAACATCAAACAGAAATATGTTAACATTTGTTCTATTTTTTATGCTGCTCCCGGTTCTGGGATTTTCCATGAAGATTTCATTCTTCCTGGGTCAGGCAACTGTTACAAGGGATGGTAAAAGCGCTGCTGTCAAATCCGGGGATATAATTAAGGACGGAGATATGATAAAAACCGCCAAAGGTGGCATTGTCGAGGTTCTGTATGATGACAACAGCAAAATTACAATACAGGAAAATACCGTAGTACAAATTGGAAGTAAAAATATCAAGGGTTCATCGGATGTTACAATAATTGCAGGTACAATCAATGGTAAGTTTGGTAAGCTGAAAAAGGGTGTACACAGGATAAACACTCCTACGACTGTATGTTCTGTACGTGGTACTGAATTCGGGGTGTCAGTAAGTAAAGGTGGCGATTCAATGGTTAACCTGAGCGAAGGAAGCCTTGATATTGATAATCCTTATGGTGAAGTTCAACTAAAAGAGGGTCAGAGCATAGAGGCTGAACTCGGTGAAAACCCGGACGTTAAGGATAAAATTTTAAATTCTGAAGAATGGGAAACTGATACCAACGAAGATGTTGCCGGCGAAATTGATGAGCGTGCCGGAAAATATAGTGAGCAGTTTGACCAGCTTGAAGCAAACAACGAAAAGAGTCAGACAGATGTGAAGGATCTGAGCGACAGGACAAAAAATGCAGCAAACAAGGATGACCTGGAAAAAGCAGGCATGAAAATTGCTGAGACTGAGGAAGATATTGAACACGATATTCTCATGAATGAAGCTTCAAAACTCAGCGCCGAGAACCTGATGCAGGATTATGAGGGGTCAGAGCAGTTTACGGAACTTGAGAAAGTGTCACAGAAAGGTGATGCCGTAATGGAACAGCAGAAAAAGAACTACCAGGCAATACAGAAGGTCAAGCAGGAATATAAAGAGGCCTATGACCGTATTATGAAAAAGTACAAGGATGACAAATCCAGGATTTTTAAGAACCTTGACGATTATAAAAAAAGCATGCACGAGAATAAAGAGGATCAGCAGTAGTATCCTAAGCTGAAATTCTGATCACGCTCTGACCCCCGTAAGGGTCAGAGCTAATAAAAAAGCCGGCAGTTTGCCGGCTCTTTTATTTTACTTGATGATCTTTCTGCTCATCGAGGTATCCGTGGAATTTTCATGTTCTATCAGATCATTCGTGTCAGGTGTCCTTCTGAAACGGAGAACATTGAGCATGAATATTTCAAGCTTGTTCACGATTCCGGGAGGGAGAACCGCACCGTCAATCTCTACTGACATCACGGGAAAGTTTCTGTCCCTGCTCCATGGAGTAATGAGGCCCTCGATTACACGTCCAATGAGACATGCGAATGGTGATATGTTTACTACACCCGAATAGTCATGCATCATTGCTGTGGAAGCTGCGCCGCTCGAGATGGATATTTCAGAATCGAGTTCGCTGGTTACAAAATGTTCATACGCGTTACCCATGATTTCATCCATGTTGTGCGGAGCTGACGGTATCAGATTTGTTGATGAAAGGGCTTTTTTTACCTTTTTGTCAACACCGTGTTTCCATATATGTTCAATTCTCCAGAGCATGCGTTGCTTCATCTCTTTCGAGAACCACCGCCTGTACCATGGAAGCAGGTTGTACATCTTCATTATCTCGTATTCACGCGTGAAGTCCGTGTAGTATATCCATTCCGTAATTCCTGAAACTTTTGCAATTATTCCCCTGCGGCTCATTATGCGGACAAGTTCATCAACCGCGAAGTCGTCCCTGCGGACGTATATTTCACCAACTATAAGGACCTTGGGCGTGTCTTTCATTTTCTGCTTCAGCGGGATTCGTGAAATCTCTGCGGCGATGCGTTTAAGCGCAGGGATTGTCTTTGTAATATCCTTTTCGGCAATTGCAGAGAGTTCATGCCAGAGTTCATCGTACTTGGCAATGGCTGTTACTGGATCAACGGCACATGTGCGCAGCGATGTCTTTATATCCTTCATGTAGTCTGCTATAACAAGTCCCCACCAGGCACTCATGGAAAAGGTTGGTCCAAGTTCGTTGTATGAATTCTCAGAGTCCACGGTGATTACAGCGACATTCTCCATACGCAGGTCCCTGAACAGGTTCTCATAAAAAATAAAGTACTGGCCTGTACGGCACGGACCAGTCGTGGTTGGAACAAACAGCAGGTATATTTCATCCTTCCTGTATTTGTCTGACTGCAGGTACTTGAGCGCACTGCCCAGTACAAGCTGTGAAGGGAGACATTCCTTACCCGACATGTAGCTCCTTGCAGCCTGCAGCGTGTATATGTCCGGCAGAGGCATGGCCTCTGCGTTTACGCCTGTTCCTTTAAGGGCGGCGGCCAGCAGCTCTGATGATAGCCTTCCCATGTTTGACAGAAGAAGTTTAACGCGGCTGTTGTTAAAAATATCTATCTTCCTGTTATTGGCTGAATCAAAAATATGTATCGGTTCATTACCATTATTGATAAACCTGAGCCCGTTGTCGTAACGGACCTGGTCTGTTCCCGAGTACTTGAGCCTGTACCCTTCGATAATATCAAGGAACGCTTCAACACGGGTATCGATACCAGCGTCTGCGGAGTGTGAGTCAAGTTCAAGTATAAGGAACGGCTTGGTCCCCATCATCCATTTTATGTAGTGCAGCATGAACGAGTCAGGCGCGCACGAGAAGTTGCTTATATAGGTGATGTAAATGTTGTCCTCATCTTTAAGGAACGATGCCGCCCTCATGTCCTGCTGGCCATAGTACCAGTACATGTTGTCGAAGATGTTTGATTCCTCGAACGGCAGCATGTCGAAAGGAATGACCGAATATCCGCGGCTTGCAAATTTTCTTGGTATTCCCATATTCGCGTCGTGTGTGAAGGCGTTATATGGACGCCCGAGCAATGCTATTACAGGATGATCAGACTCCCTTGCTTTTTGAAGGGCTTCCAGGCCGATCTCTTTGTATTTTACAAAGAAGTCATGCTGCTTTGTAAATGCTATGTTAAAAGCCTTTTCGATTTCACTCCTGGATACGCCAAGCGGTCCCGTCATCTCAAAGAATCCTTCAAGAGCCTTGTCTGTTCCGTATTTAAAACTGACAATAGGTGAAAGAACTTTCTCATCCGGTAAATCAGTGAATGCCTTTTTTATATAATAGGGCAGGCTCTGTGTGATAGGGCAGAAGTTCGCATGAACCTCATCCTGGTAACTGGGCATATCCCTGAAGTGAGGAATAAATATGAAATCATCACCTGAATTTATTATGGACTGCACTGCGCCGTGAGCTATCTCAGCCGGGAAGCAGTACGCGCTTTCAACCTTTGCCACACCCTCGGGAAGAATTTCATCTGACAGGTGGACTTTAATACCAAGTGAATGGAAGAACCATGAGTAAAACGGCCAGAGGGTATAAACCGAGAATGCACGAGGTATGCCCACTGTATAATTCTTCTTCTGCACAAAATCTGCAGGGTCAGGAGAAAATTCTCCGAACATCATCTCTTCGCGGGTATCTATATAGTTGAATATTTTATTTTCGTCGATTACCTTCTTCTTCCTTGAGTTTGCGTACTTGTTACACCGGCCGCCGAACATGTACTTGTGCTCATTTACGTTAAGCACCCGTATGGGGCAGTGATTGTCGCAGGCGTGGCATGTGAATTCTTTTTCGTAGACGATTTTTGTTGCGAGTATCTGGTCAAAATTAAAAGACCCTTTCTCAAGAAGACCGTCAGCGAGTTTCTGTTTTGCAAGGATTCCCACACCGAAAGCGCCCAGGAGTTCAGGGCTTGGCGGAACTGTGATGTCCTTGTCAAGGAGCATTGCGAATGCAAGGGGGACAGCCTTGTTCTTTGCCACGCCGCCCTGTAGTACTATGCTTTGGCCGATTGACCTGTTTCCCACAACCCTGTTCAGGTAGTTTGATACTATGGATGTAATTATCCCTGCTGTAATATTTTCCCTTGATGCTCCGTACTGTATAGCCTTGCGAATATCAGAATTGATGAATGCCGAGCAGTGCTCACCGAACTTGAGTGGCGCGTCTGCCATGAGCGCTATGTCGCCTATCTGCCGAACATCCACGATGTTAAGGTCGCCCGCTGCAGACTCCTCAAGGAATGAGCCTGTGCCTGCGGAACACGCCTCGTTCATGGCGTAGTCAATGGGTACCTTGTTTTTAAGGTAGACATACTTGGCATCCTGGCCGCCGATTTCAAAGATTGTGTCAATGTCTGACTTAAAGTACGTTGTACCCGTTGCATGGGCAATGATCTCGTTGTAGACAGCTCCTGTTTCCATGAATACGCCGAGTATCTCGCGCGATGAACCTGTTGTAGCCGCAACTGAAATTGTAATCGGCGCGTCACCTATCTGATCCTGCACCTGTTTTTTTACTTCAGAGATACATGTCTTCAGTGCGTTTACAGGGTCACCGTGAGTCCTGCCGTAGTAATCCGCAACTATCTCATCTGTCTCTATGTCAATGAGCGCAACCTTGGTTGTAGTCGATCCGCCGTCTATACCCAGTATGTACTCGCCCCCTGCTTTTACTTTAGCACGCAGCGGTTCTATGTATGTTACCTTGCCCAGGGCTGATTTCAGTGAAGGGTATTTGCCGAATCCCGAGCTGCCTGTTTTAAATAAATCCTCTATTGCAGGAACCGGGCTTCCTGAATTCTGTGCAAGGAGTGCTGCGCCGTATGCCTCGAAGTATGTAGCCTGCTCCGGTATGATTATTTTTATGTCCGGGAGTTTTTCCTGGATATATTGCACAATGTACGGGTTGTTTGTTACCCCGCCAGTGAGTAATACACGGCCATCGCGTATCTTGGCGCGTTTAAGAAAGTCTGCAACCTTGGTTGCCATGACGTCGCTGAGTGAAAGAACTATGTCGTATTTGGTTGCTTCACCCTTGTTCAGCTTGTGCGTACAGTCGCTCTTCATAAAAACGGAGCAGCGCGCAGAGAGATGATGTACCCTGGATGATTCAGGTATTTCAGTCACGTCAGCAAGGGTCATGTCCATGCGCCCGAGCTGCTGTTTAAAGAACTCGCCTGTTCCGGATGCGCACTTGTTCCCTGAAAAACTTGTTATTATCCTTCCCTCGCTGTTGATTGAGTATACAAGGAAGTTTTCTCCGCCAAGGGATACAACAGCATTCGCCTCGATTCTCAGGTCTTTCAGGGCCTCTTCAACGCAGATCGATTCGATTACATTGTAGGCATTTATCAGGTATCTCCCCTCGGTTCCTGTAACCAGCATCCTGGTACCGGCAGGGATATCGATACTGCTAAAAATATTTTTCAGGGTGTTGATAAAGTCACCCTCGTGTTCAACTGTTTTATAATGGGATATACTCTCCCCGTTCATAAGAACGAATTTAATACTGGAAGAACCAATATTAATTCCCAAACTATGCATTTCTGCCTCCTGAAATAATCCAACTAAATGAAAACCGGGCCGTTAAAAGGATGTCCAGCGATTTTCGTAGAAATTAATGAACAGTATCATTCGACACCGGGTAAATTTTGAGCCCTGCGGTTTATGCGTCGGGGCCGATATACAGAAATTTTTATAAAAAATTCTGTCTGCCATTAAAAAAGCATATTATTTAAAAGCGATATTTGAGTCAATAATTTATACAAAAAAATCGTTATGTTAGTGTAACTGGTAGAGCATGAAACCGGTTGCGGAATTTTGGTTTTATAGTGGCGTTTTTGTTAAACAGGTATTATATTAAAAATTGTAGACAATAAAGCAATTGTGCATAAAGTTTATATAATAGAGCAAACAAAGGGGTTTTATCATACCTTAAAACGTGCTACCGGGAATTTGCAGATGAAAAAAATTCTTCTTGTTGAAGATGACAGAATTACATCAAGGCTTTTGCAGAAATATATCATCGATATCGGATATACACTCACGTCCGCCCTGTCGTCAGGCGAGGAGGCTCTGCGTGAAATTGACCTGAATGAACCTGACCTTGTTCTGATGGACATTAACCTTGAAGGTAAGCTCGACGGCATTGAATCTGCAAAGAATATCATGAAGAAGCACTCATTGCCGGTTGTATACATAACCTCGTCATCTGATTACTCCACGCTTGAAAGAGCAAAGGAGGGGAATGCCTACGGCTACATAATCAAGCCCTTTGACAAGAAGGACCTGCGCGCAACCATGGAGATGGCCCTTGTCCGTCACGAGATGGAGAAAAAAATCCGCGATAATGAAAACAGGATGACAACGATTCTTAATTCCATTGCGGATTCTGTTGTTGTTGTCAATGAGTCAGGAATAATTGACTATGTTAATCCTTCTACTGAGACACTCCTTGAGTCAGGCAGGGATACGATGCTGGGGAAAAGTATCAATGAAGCGATTAAAATAGGGAGCGACCCTCACGAGAAAAGCGAAATGTACTTTCCCATGTCAATGAATTATATAGAATTCAACAACTATATCACAACTGCAGCTAAAAGTATACCGGTTGATTTTACCTCAACTCCTCTTCGGCAGGAGAACGGGAGGACAAGCGGCGCCGTGATTGTGATCAGGGACATCACGCAGCAGGTGGAATACGACCGGAAGATCCAGGAGAGCATGGATAAGCTGAGGCGCGTACTTTACGGTATAGTCGAAGCGATCTCAAAAACCGTAGAGACGCGCGATCCCTATACTGCGGGCCACCAGAAAAGGGTTGCGGACATAGCCAAGGAGATTGCGCGTGAGATGAACCTTGGCAGGGATATAATCGAGAGCGTTGATATAGCAGGACAGATTCATGACCTGGGAAAGATCGCAATACCTGCAGAGATCCTTAACAAGCCGGGCAGGATAAACCACATTGAATTTGAACTTATAAAAATGCATTCACAGATGGGATCTGACATTCTTAAGAATATAGATTTCCCCTGGCCCATTTCGGATATAGTACTCCAGCACCACGAGAAATTTGACGGGACCGGGTACCCCAACGGCATCAGTGGGGAAGATATACTGATCCAGGCAAGGATACTTACGGTTGCTGACGTGCTCGAGGCAATGGCATCGCACAGACCCTACAGGGCGGCACTGGGCATAGAGGCGGCGTTCGATGAACTCAGGGGCAACCGGGGAACACATTTTGACCCGGTTGTTGTTGATTCATGCATGAGGGTCTTTATAGAGAAGGGCTTCAGCATGAAGTTTTAAGTTTATCTCCCGTCATACATACTTCCATTAAAATTTTATGTAACCTTATTCCATACCCCCGGCGGAAAAACTGTATGTGTTTCATGTTTGTTTATCCGCCACCCCCGGGAGAGGTTAAATTACTTAACGGGTTTACCACCCGCTTCGCTGGAGGCGCGGAGGACACGGAGTAGTACAGTTCTGCTTTTATGTGGTGAATCAAATTTAAGTAGCCCCCTCCGGGGGAAGCCGCTGAAAGATTATTAACAGGGATAAATTTACCGGCTGGGGGCGCATAGTACCAGCCGCGGCCTGTCTTTATAACGGCTATAAAACAGGCTGACAGCAGGATAATGCCCGCACCGGAGGGTAAAGAAATGATTTACAAAAATCACCGGTGTGACAGCTATTATCCATTCGGTTCAGGATATGATAAGAAAAAAAATTACAGTCCGGGGAATTGTCCAGGGTGTGGGATTCAGGCCTGCAATGGCCAGAAAGGCTCATGCGATGGGACTTTCCGGGACTGTCCTCAATACAAGGGATTCTGTCGAGCTGGCGGTCCAGGGCACTGAAGATGCGGTGAACGCATTTGTCCGGGATTTCAGCAGCTTTATTCCTCCAAATGCCGTTGTTACAGATTTTTCATGCTGCGATATTGATGCAGTTCATGGTGAGAATGATTTTGCGGTCATTGAAAGCAGGGATACAGGTCCCACGCGGTTCAGTATCCCCCCGGACATTGCCATGTGCCCTGAATGCAGGGCAGAGTTCAATGATCCGCAAAACCGCAGGTACAGGTACAGCTTTATTACATGCGGTAACTGCGGCCCAAGGTATACGTACATGAAGGATATGCCCTATGACCGGTCAAGGACGACCATGGATGAGTTCCCCATGTGCAGCAGGTGCATGGCGGAATATAATGACCATGCGGAGAGGAGGTTTCACATAGAGGGATTCTCGTGCCCTGAATGCGGTCCGCATGTAACAGGGTTTGATGAAACAATAGGCGTGCTGAAAAACGGCGGGATTGCTGCACTGAAGGGTCTGGGCGGATACCACATTGCATGTTCTGCAGTGGATGAGACGGCTGTATCACTCCTGCGCGAAAGAAAAAGAAGACCCGCAAAACCTTTTGCTGTCATGTTCGCTTCGCTCACCCAGGCGCGTGAATACGTTGAACTTGACGAGACAGAGGAGATATGCCTGAATTCGAAAGTCTCCCCGATCATAGTGGCAAAGAAAAAAGATAACTGCGCGATCGCCCCTTCTGTCGCACCCGGAAACGGCTACCTTGGAATCATGATCGCCTATACCCCGCTGCACCAGAACATACTTGATGCAACCGGCGTACCGCTCGTGATGACCAGCGCAAATGTTTCAGGTGACCCGTTAATCATCGACGACATAAAAGCGAAGAAAGAACTTGCGGGGATTGTTGACGTCTTCCTTACCCACAACCGCGGAATCCTTAAACGCGCCGATGACAGCATTTCATGGATATACAAAGGCGCTGAAATCAACGTGCGCATGGGACGGGGGCGCATGCCCTTTCCTGTACAACTTCCCGTTCCCGGGAAGAACATACTCGCAGTGGGCGCTGAACTTAAAAGCAATATCTCGGTCGTGTCAGGGGACAGGCTGGTAACCAGCAACCACATCGGAGACCTGGGCACGCCTGAAACATTCACCCACTTTACCGAAACAGTATCAGAGATGCTTGAATACTACGATATTCAGCCTGAAATAATTGTATCAGACCTGCACCCTGATTATGAGTCTACATCGTTTGCAGAGAGTTATGCGAAGAAGAACGGTATTAAACTGGTAAAGGTGCAGCATCACTACGCGCATTTCCTTTCATGCATGTTCGAATCAGGGCTTAGTTCCCCTGCTCTAGGTATAATCATGGATGGAACAGGTTTCGGCTGCGACGGTACAGTGTGGGGCGGCGAGGTTATCACGGGCAACCTGCATGCGTTCGAACGCAGGGGGCACATAGGACACTTTCCGCTTCCTGGCGGTGAAAGGGCAATCGCGGAACCATGGAGGATACTTGCTGGATTCCTTGATGAAGGGGAGTTCATGGATAAATGCTCATGGGCAGGGAGTTCCGCTGCCGGGGTGTACAGCATCAGGGATAACAGGAATTTTTCTCCGCTTACTTCAAGTGCAGGGAGGCTCTTTGACGCTGCGGGCGCGCTGTTGGGATTTAATAAAAATGTAAGCTACGAGGCTGAGGCCGCGATATATCTTGAGATGCTTGCTCTTAAGGATTCAAGCGCAGATATTATTCCGTCAGTTTATAATGAGGAAGATGGAATAATCACATGCGACCCTGCAGTAATAATCCGGGAGCTGCTTTTACTTTCAGGCAGACGCGATCAATCCTGCCTTGCAAGGCTGTTTCATAATTCAATAATTGAGGCAATGGCAGGAATCGCGATGAGCGTATGTTCAACTGCGGGACTTCAAAATGTGCTCCTTGCAGGGGGAGTTTACCAGAACAGATTAATCCTCTCGGGTATGGAAAAAAGGCTTGCAACAGCAGGCTTAAATGTCTTTTTTAACAGGAAAATACCTGCCAATGATGCAGGGATATCCGCCGGCCAGGCCGTATACGGAGTTTACAATGCATGAACTGAGTCTTGCAATGAGCGTTAGGGAGATTGTCGAGGATGCCGCGCAGCAGAACGGAGCGACAAAAGTCAACACGGTGAATATTGCAGTGGGTGAATTCAGCTCTGTCTCGATTGACGCGCTCGAGTTTGCAATGGAGGTTGCGAAGAAGGATTCTGTCTTCGAGAACGCTGCCATTGTGATCAGGTCGGAAAAGACAATACTGAACTGTTCGGCCTGCGGGGCGGATACTGTAATGGCCGACTATGTTTTTGTTTGCGGAAGCTGCAGGTCAGGTGCGGTCAGGATCGTTTCTGGCGACAGGATGTACGTTGAATCAATTGATATAGAAAATCCGGAGGAATGATATGCATTACGTTGAACTTGAAAAAGATCTTCTGCAGCGCAACGACATGCTGGCAGAGAACATAAAGAAGAACATGGACGATCACGGCATCTTTGTCCTGAACATAATGAGCGCGCCCGGCGCGGGAAAGACAAGTATCCTTGAAGCTGTCATTCCTGAACTTACAAAAAAGTATAAAATCGCTGTCATTGAAGGGGACATGCAGGGAACAGCTGATGCAGACAGGCTTGCGGGATTCGACATCAAGGTCCACCAGATAAACACTCACAGCCTGTGCCACCTTGAAGCTGCCATGCTCGAGAGGGCAATCCTGAACTTTGACCTGCATGAAGTTGACTGCCTGATCATAGAGAACGTGGGCAACCTTGTGTGCCCGGCCGACTTTTACCTTGGAGAGGACGAGGTGATGATGGTCGTGTCAGTTTCCGAGGGACACGACAAGCCTCACAAGTACCCGATAATGTTCAGCAAGGCCGATGTGCTTGTGCTGAATAAAATTGATATTATTTCATCTACCAATTTTGACAAAGCAATATTTACAAAGCAGGTTCGCGACCTGAACAGGGACGCGGAGATAATTGAAGTTTCGGCTACGGGCAAAGTGAATACAGACGCGCTGGTAAAGCACATAGAGCACGGCATACAGCACAAGAAGGGTGAGGCGCACAGCCACGGCCACGGCGATGACCACGGGCATTCTCATGATCATGGGCACAGCCATGGTCACACACATGACCACCACGGGCATCATCACCATAAATAAGCCCACTATCCCCCGGAGGGCAATGCAATACTTTTAGTCATTTCGAACGAGCGTCAGCGAGGAGGAATCGTATGTCTTGTCGACGGCTTGTCGACGGCTAGTCGACGGCTAGTTGACGGCTAGTTGACGGAGGTTATTACCCAATGCTTGTAGCCTGTAAGCCTCACAAAATGAATCACTATTGTTAAAACTTTCACTGTTTTTAGCATTATCGATATAAAATATCTTTATTATAAAATAGAGCATTTTCCCCTTGACAATCTATACAAATTAAACCCTATTATTTTCAATTGTCATTTATACTATATAAAAATATATGAGGTTACTATGGCTTTGATAAAATGTTCCGAATGTCAGAAGGAGATGAGTGATACTTTAGAAGCATGCCCTCATTGTGGATTTAAGGTTAAGAAAGAAGAACTCAAGAAACCACCATTGCCAAGCTTTACAAGATGTGATAAGTGCGGTAAGGATTATTACAAGAAGGCCAAAGAGTGTCCTTATTGTAAAGCCCCCAATACTCAGGTACCGGCCCCAGATGATCCCGCTGAAAAGAAGAAAATGACTGCTGGTATGGTTGCTGCTATATTGATAGGTGCTCTGCTTCTTGCAGGATATTTATATGATAGGAACACAAGCAGTACTCCAGTTACCACGAATAATACTGCTTCAAACTGTTTCTCACAATGGGATGGTTCTTGTCTTGAAGTTGAAAAGGCAATTAAGAAGACTATGAATGATCCTTCCAGTTATGAGCATATTGAAACCAGGTATAATAAGAATACTGATGGTACTATGACTGTTGGTACTAAGTTTCGGGGAAAGAATGCTTTTGGTGGAATTGTTGTTAATACTGCTATAGGTAAAGTACGGGTTTCAGATTGTTCTTTGATCGGTACTATTGAGTTTGAATAATGGCCAACGATCTATGACTACACGAAAAGAACATATTACAGTAATGAAACAATTTATGGGGTATTATACACTGAGTAAACCAAAGCATAATATCCCAGATGAAGTGGGTAAGATAATTGATGAACTGGTTACACGGGGCTTGTTGAATGCGTTGCAATTCCGCTTATTAGATACCGATAATGCCGCAGGGCATTGGTATTATAAAGGTGGGTATCCTTTGACTGAGGCCGGAAAGGAATACCTTAATATGAGTTGGTACGCTCGCCTGAAACAGACCACAATAATTACCATATTCAGAGACCTGTTTAAGATTATAATATCCATCTTCTAACCAGTATAAAATAATAAACCCAGCGGGATGGTATATTCTGCTGGGTTTCTTTGGGTAGATCATGGATGGTTAATTACTACAAACAATCTTATGTTAAATCTTCCCTCTCTCCATATGGAAAGAGGGTTAGGGAGTGAGGTCACCTTCCCCCCTGCACCTGCTGTCCACAAAGAGAAATATTCTTTTGATCCTGTTATCCTCGGAGTTCTGTAGTACCGCAGCGATCAGCTCACTTTTTCTTATTCCTGTAATGACTCATGGCCTTTGCAGAAAGTTCTTCAACCGTCATATTTTCCCAGAGGTTTTTTCGCCACTCCGTATAATCAAAGTTTTCCCGTTTAATAAGCGCTATAAATCTTTCTGCTTCCACAAGATCAAGCTTTGCAAATAATGCTTCAAAGCCTTCACGTTTTATTATATTATCTGTTTTCATATTTCATTCTCCTGTGATATAAACTCTAGAGGATTAATTATAATGATTTCTTCGGCCATGTTTTTCTTTTTTAGAATTCCTTTATCAACTGTAATAAAATAGCGAGCCTGAGCATTAATTGCACAGGCTATATGCAGCGAGTCTTTAATGCCGAATCCTGATTTAATCAGACCAGCTGCTATAGAAGTGATAGAATGGTTTTCTAGTATTATTTTAATCGCAACATTCTCCCATTTCTGGATAGAATTTCTGGTTTCTTCATCGGGATTTACTGAGTTTTCATAGTCAAGCATATAGCTCCAGACAAGATCATATTCGCCGTCCTTTACTTTCTTTTGTATAAATAATTTAGCTTCTGTCTCAAGATATATTTTCTGCTGTAGCTGATCATCAAAAGGTCTGTTAAAGCAGCACAAGTCCATATAAAGAATCATATAATGTATCTCCTGTATTGTAAATGAAGATTGTACAGAAACAAGTTGAAGTCAATATTATTTTATTGATATACTACACAGGGCATCAGCCACCTCACCTTCCCCCCTGCACCTGCCTGTTCCCTGTCTCGTAAAAGTATATCCTTGTGGCGTTACCGTCCGAATCCTTCTCCTCATCAAGATAAACCCATCCCAGCTTCGAGTAGTAGTCCGAAAGCCTCTCCCTGTACCTGTGGTCAACGAAGAGGAAAATCCTTTTGATGTCATTATCCTGGCAGTCCTGCAGCACTGCCGAGATCAGCAGTTTTCCTATTCCCGTGTTCCTGTATTCGGGGGTTACGTACAGCGCCGAGAGCCACGGCGACAGGTCAGGCCTGTTCAGCATGTCATTGAATTTAACAGAGACCATGCCCACAGGAAGGTCGTCCATGCACGCGACAAAGGAATAGGGGAGCGACCCGGGATCAGACCTGTGCCTGTACTCCTGGAGCACGTACCTGAACGGCACATCCCTTCCAAGGTACCAGTTGTTGAATGACCAGTATGCGAGTATTGGATAGAGTGACTTTTTTTCGTGCAGGGGGTATATTCTAATCATGCGATCGATAATTCATTAATAATACTGCTTGTCAAATAGAATACCGTGAGGTATGATGCATGAATGTCATGCATCATACCTGGAACGCAGGGAGCCCCTGCGGGGGGCTTTCCGGGGCTTCGCCCCGGACCCCGGGAATAAAAAGGGGTAGGATGCATGAGGGTCATGCATGCCTGGAACGCAGGGAGCCCCGCTTCGACAAGCTCAGTGCGGCGCTGCGGGGGCTTTCCGGGTCGGCTTTATTAAAACATCGTGTTTTATGCCGACAGGCTGACATCCTGTCAGCACGGCTCGCCCCGGACCCCGAAAAGAATAGGCAGGGTATGATGTATGAATGTCATACATACCTGTAGCTCAGGCGGACCCTGGGCATGTCACACAGACATGAGAAGAGAGGGATAGAATTATTATGGAGGATGAATCTTGAGAAGGGCTGTAGCCGGAATTTTTTTCTTTCTGTTGATACTGAACGGTCCAGGTTCTCTTCCTGCGCAGAATACCGGTATTTATGACTGGAGCGATTCCCTTAAACAATTCGAAACTGTATCCTCACTGGTGCTGGATAATCCCGTATCCCCTGACCTTAAAGAATATACACAACTGCTGGTCTCACTTGCACCGGCAGCGGGCAGAAACAACGTATTCAAGCTGCTTGATGCCGCACTTAAAAAACTGGAGGATGCAGGTGCAGCAGGTTCTGCATCATGGCTTATACTCGCCGCGGCAGTGATTGAGGCAGGCTACCCGGAGCGTTTAAAGGATTCAGGAGCTTTTCTTGATAAGTGGCTGGTTTCCGGCACATGGAAGAGGTACGGCCCTGCAGACATGGATTACCCTTTCCAGCCGGAAGAATCGCCGGACTGGAAGAAAATAAAGGTTAAAAAAATTTCCCAGGTGAGTACAGGATTCTTTCCGTATTCGGCCGCATCGGGTGACGCCGGGGTTCTCTATGCAAGATGTTCTTTTGCGGTGAACAGCGGTGTCAGGATCGCTGTTCTTTCGGATGCTGAATGCAGGGTGTTCATCAATGGCAAAGATTCCGGCAGGTGCCGTGACCTTTCAGGCAGGTTCGGCGCAGCGTTCAGGCTCACAGGTTCAGGCGGCTACACGGTTATGCTGAAGTTTGCTGCTGACGGCAGGGATCTTCCCTCTACCTCTGTTTTTGTTGCAGGGGAGAAGGGGGATCTGCCCGGATTCAGGATTACAGAAAACGTGAAGAGGACACCGGCCACAGTTGAGGACCTTCTTATAGATTATAAAAATGAAAAATATGAAGAGGGGGGTGAAGCTGTTACCTCAATCAGGGCACTGGTGGCGGATTCTGATTACCACGGGGCGCTTGATCTCTGCGAAGAGATGATCGAAAAGAATCCCCGTAACTTTTTTATATACCGGGAGTATACAGCTCTTCTTGATTTAATGCAGAGGGACAGTGAATTCATTAACCTCATTGAAAAATTCAGGAACACCTTCCCGGAATCTGACATTACGCAGGCCTGGCTTGCGCGTTTCTACAGTACAAGGGATAAGGAAAAATTTATCGAATCAATGGGCGCCTCGGATCCTTTTAATACAGATTTTTATCTCGCTGTGAATTATGTCCACGCAGTCGGCGTAAAGGGTGATCATGAAAAGGCCGTAACTGAAGCTGAAAAGTTTATACAAAGCCCGCCTGAAAAATTCATTACCGTTGCAGAGATGTATTCTGCTGCCGGCAAACGCGAAGAGATGCGGAAGGTGCTTGTGCATGGAGCAGCCGAGACCGGTGACGCCAGGATATTCTACATGCTGGGCTGTGCGGACGAGGCATCAGGCCTTGACCCGGTTATCTACTGGACAAAGTCCCTTGAATCTGAAGATATTTTCTGTGAAGCATCGGACATGATCGATGCTTATGAAAATTCAAATCCCGGGACAAATATTTATTACACAGGGAGTTATTCCGGTGTGCGGGAGGAGTTCAGGAATAACGGGATCAGGCGCAGGATAAATATAAGGTTTTTTGAATCAGGAAAAGTTTATACAGAGGTGGAGGATTTTATTCCCTCTGCGATTATAAAGAAGGGAAAAGGGGAATCGTTCAGTTATGTTCTCCCCTCAATGAAAGATGCCAGGGTGCTGTATGCATTAAAGGTGAATGATGATCTCACTGAGCCCGCTGAATACACCGAGTCCAGGGACGGGAAGAGGACCGGTGTAGAGATTAAAAACTGCGGTGACTGCAGGTACGCTGTTGTAAAGTATTCATGCTGCATTGACAGCAGCGGCAGGATAGAACTTACAGCTGCCGGAATTCCTGCTATAATGAAGGACGAATTTGTTGAAGATATAAGGATTAACATTCTGTATACCGGCACCGGGAAACCCGGCGTGCTTATAAACAATCAGCCTGTGAGGGGACGGGAAAGGATCAGCGAAAGTATCTTCTCCTGGAACGATATGTTCAGCAGGTCCCCGGATGAGACTCTGTTCGTCATTATAAACATGTTCAGGACGCCTGAAGATTTTGCATCATGGTACTCGGGGCTTGCGGCAATCAGGGGGCGGTTCTCCGATAATACAGTCTTCCTGTTCCCTGAACATGTCGATACAGCTTCCGCGCTTGGTTATATTAAACGTGAAGTTTTCAGCGGGCTTGACAATCCGGAAAGTTCAGGGCTGTTGCCCGGAACGCCTGAGTCTGTTATGCGGCTTAAAGTTGCCTCACCTGTTGAGAAAGCGTTTCTTGCGCTGGCAATGCTGCAGAGAGCCGGAATTAAAGGGAACATCGCATTCGGACTTTCACCTGACGGTACATCCGTGGATGAAAACGAGGTGCTGGTTTATGTGCGTGTAAATGACCAGGAGTGGTACTGGCTTCCTGTTTCAGGAAATCTGACCGCCCGGGATACAGAGGGTGAAAGAAAAGCTGTCGTTGTTCTGGAGAACGGCGGACGCATAATGCCTGTTGAAACAGGCCGCGTCATAAAAGAATAAAGGGTACCTTTATTCCTGGTACCCCTGTTATTTACCCAGTTTAGCCTTGAGTTCCTTCTTTTTTCGTTTAATTCTTCTTTTGGCTCTTTTGCGTTTTATTCTTGCCTTATACTGTATTCCCACTGAAACATCCTCCGAAATTGGTATTAATTCAACATATAAAACTGCATGGCTCTTTGTCAATAAATAATAAGTGTGTTATAGAACTGCATTTCATACCTGCAGGGGATTTATAAAACTCTATTTTGTCTCATTGACTATCCATTTGAGAAACTCCGTGTTTCCGCCCTGTACCTTCAGTGATACAATACAGGGGCACTTATAGCTGTGAAGCGCCTTGACGTTTTCGGTCAGTTCGTCAACAAGCGCCTCCTTTGTTTTTGCAATAAGTATAACCTCATTGCCCGTCTCGATTTTTCCCTCCCAGTGGTATATTGACTTCATACTGTCTATGATATTAACGCACGCTGCGAGTTTGCGCGACACAAGGTTTCGGCCTATAATCTCGGCCTCTTCAACTGAGCTGGCTGTTATATAAACAAAGCTGACAGACATAAACGCCCTCCTTCATGAATGGAGCAGAATCCTGTGATTATAAAATATATAATAAAAACGTAATCATGCAATAGCAACTTAAATTAGCCGGTGCCGGAGAAAAGATTTACCTCAGAGAGTTATGGAGTTGCCGGAATTTCTGCAAATCAGGCCCCCAGCCGATGAACATAATTCTGTTAATCAACTCTTACCGGCTTCCCCCGGAAGGGGCTGGGTTATACTTTTTTATATCACAAAAACAATACTGTTCATCCCTGTGAGTATCTGCAAGTGACTGTTAAGTATTCAAGCCCCTTCCGGGGGCGGCGGCAGCATGACCATGTTCTCAAGCAGGTTTAGTCCGCCGGGGGCAGAACAGTTTTTAACACCGGTAATTATCTGAACTTTATCGATTTTTGTTTGATAAAAATTATACAGTGTGTATAATGGGCGTTAAGTTTCCCGGAGGTTCGGATGCGGCTTAACAATGAGGCAAAAGTCGGTATTGTGATAGTTGTCAGTTTCACCTTTTTTATTGCAATAATCGCCCTGCTAGCGCAGGTAAGTGTTGCGCGGTCAGGATATAAGCTTGGTATATATTTCGGTTTCCTGAACGATCTCAAGGAAGGTGCGCCTGTGAATATTGCAGGTGGTATAAAGATCGGGCAGGTCACGGATATCCGGCAGTCAGGCGAGAAGACAGAAGTTACGGTATGGATTGACAACAAGTTCAGGCTGATCAAGGAGACAAAATTCGCAATCTTTACCCAGGGAATGATCGGCAGCAAGTATGTTAACGTCTTTGTCCCCCCTTCGACCGGCACAGACGAGTTCCTTAAAGATGGCGACCGGATCTATGGAATTGATCCGGCAAGCTTTGACCAGATGATGCTCGTCTTCCAGGGGTTCATGCAGGACAAGAACGGCGGCGAGATTCTGGCCGATATTTTTCTCAATTCAAAAGAATTTGTCGAAAACCTGAATAACATATCAAAAGAGAACAGGTTCGATATCCGCAGTTCAGTCCTTTCTGCGAAAGCATCGATTATCCTGTTCTCCCAGCAGATCAAGATATTCATGGATGACCTTAACCGTTTTACTAATAACATGTCTGATCTTTCGGAAAAAAATAAAGAAGATATAACTATCACTATCCGGAACCTCTCGGAAATCTCAAGCAGCCTTAACAAGATTATCCAGCGGCTTGAACAGGGACGCGGCACGCTTGGAAAGCTCCTGACCGATGAAGAGGTCTACTACAACATCAAGGACGCCTCGCAGTCTGCCAAGTCACTCTTCAATAAGCTGGAGGAGGATCCCTCGAAACTCTTCTTCAAGCAGAAGCAGCAGTAATGGCCAGAAAGAAAAACTATTTTGTATGCAGTGCCTGCGGTGCTGACTATTCCAAGTGGAACGGCAGGTGCGAAGCCTGCGGTGAATGGAACACAATAGTCGAGAGGACTGAAGAGCCGCACCACAAAAAGCCGCAGGCCTCGGCCGTGCTCCTGAGTTCAGTCGAGATGAAGGACCTGTCGCGCAGGATGACCGGGATCGGCGAGTTTGACCTTGTTTGCGGCGGCGGAATTGTTCCAGGTTCTGTCATACTCCTGGGGGGCGAACCGGGAATAGGCAAGTCCACCCTCGCGCTGCAGGTATCCGAGAGGATGGGCTCACTGTATATATCCGGCGAAGAGTCGCCCGTTCAGATCAGGCAGCGGGCTGAGCGGCTGGGTATAAATCTCTCGAGCATGCACATTTCCGTGGACAACGATGTTGAGGACATAATAGCCCTTGCCGGGAAAATGAAGCCCGGGTGCCTTATAGTCGACTCCATACAGACAGTATATAACGCGGACATTGCCGGCATCACAGGTTCGGTGAGCCAGGTACGTGAATCAGCTTCGCGGCTTGCAGACTTCGCGAAAAAGAGCCACATACCCGTGGTGCTGATCGGGCACATAACAAAGGACGGCAGCATTGCCGGGCCCAAGCTCCTGGAACATATCGTTGATACGGTACTCTACTTCGAGGGCGATTTTGCGCGCGATTTCAGGGTGCTGCGCGCTTTCAAGAACAGGTACGGTTCGGTAAATGAACTGGGACTGTTCAGCATGACCGAGTCCGGGCTGCGCGAGGTCAAGGACAAGAACAGGATTTTCCTGAACCCGTTCAGGTCGGTCTCTCCGGGGAACGCGGTCTCCGCGGCTATTGAGGGGAGCAGGACAATCCTCTTCGAGGTGCAGTCCCTTGTAACATTTTCAAGTTTTTCCAATCCCAGGAGGATGACTGACGGTTTTGACATTAACAGGCTGCTTATCATAAGCGCCGTGCTTGAAAAACACGCAGGCCTTAAACTCAGCACATTCGATATATTTCTTAATGTTTCAGGCGGATTCAACATCAACGAGACAGCCGCAGACCTGGCAGTTGCAATGGCTGTTGCCTCCAGCCTCAAGGAGAAGCCCATTGATGAGGGTGCAGGTTTTATCGGTGAAATTTCACTCAGCGGCGAGCTCCGGCCAGTGTCACAGGTTGAGAAGAGGGTGCAGGAATTCAGGTATTCCGGTTTTAAAAGGATCTACATGTCGCAGGGGGACCTTGACAGGGTAAAATCCTCAGGTTTTGAGGGGGAATATATAGGCCTTAAAACCGTCAGGGATGTGATGGACAGGGTTTTTTAACAGGGAAAAATAGTTGCTAATATCAGATATATTGATAAAATTGTTCATATTCGGTAATTCAGGCAGTTAACGATTGGTTTTGTACACTTGACGTCACTGCGAGGCATGAAATGCCGTGGCAGTCTGTTTATGGAACTACTAATTTTATCAGATTAAAGACATTCCTGTCAGAACAGATTGCTTCACTGCGTTCGCAATGACAGGATTAATTTAATAGTGAAATGCTATTATACAAACGAAAAATACAATATTAGATTTGCACGCGCATTCAGGCTGTTTATAATTAATCCCGATGTACCGATAGTAAAAATACAGTAATAAAAAAGAGCAAGTGAAGACTATGAAGTTCAGGATACAAAACTACCAGAGTAAAATTTCAGGAAAGCTTTATGAACACTATAATATGTTCCTGAAAAGAAGAGATAAGGCCTGGAAACGGTTTCTCGAGAAGGGTCACGAGAAGATGACTGTGATGTTCATCCCCCATAACGAGAAAAAAATATTCAATTTCCAGATATCCAAGTTTATTATCCTTTTCTTCGTCACGCTTTTTCTGATAGGTATTGTTACCTCATCTTATGCAGTGATAAAAAACAGGGAAATGAAAAAGAAGGAGCAGGAACTTCTGATGTCGTACAATGACATCAGGGCTGACCTTATCAGGTATGAAAGACTGACCAATGAAATAACCGATATCATGGATGACATTAAGCCCGAGATTGAGGACCTCTACCAGCTGGCCGCTGACACTGAAGACGCAGGCGATATCTGGGGAAGCAGCGATTATGACCAGGAGACACTGGACGAGCTGAACAGGAAGAAGAGGATCATTCCCGACGAGATATTTGCCATGAAGGATGTTCAGCGCGACCTTCTGAGCACCACGAGTACAATCAAGACGATTAAAAACTTTATAAATGTCAGGAGCAAGGTAACCGAGGACATGCCGTCCATTATACCGAATCCAGGTCACATATCCTCGCTGTTCGGATGGAGGCGTTCACCCTTTGGTCACGGCAGGGATTTTCATACCGGCATTGACATTGCGGCCTCGGCGGGTACTACGATCAGGGCGACTGCACCGGGTGTTGTGGTCTCTGCTGATTTCAGCGGCGGGTACGGTAAAAGTGTGAGGGTACAGCACAAGTTCGGCTACCAGACGATTTACGGCCACATGAGCGATATAGCTGTATATAAAGGGAAACAGATAAACAAGGGTGATAAGATAGGCTATGTCGGTATGACCGGCAATGCAACAGGTAACCATTGCCACTATGAGATCAGGCTGGGCAACATACCCATCAATCCATATCCTTACATGAGCAGGATGTGGTAACAATTCCACAGTGCTGCGGCTGTGAAGGTTATGACCTCTGCATGTATTATGCAACCGGACCGGCCGCAGGATGCTTAAACATTATTCAGTCCACATAATCGCATCGTGCGTACTGCTCACCGGTATTTTTTTCTCCGCGTCCGGCGGGATTCCTTCCTATTCAGAAAAAATTTCAGGGCTCTTTAAAGAGATCTCTTACTCACCGGGATCGGGTGATGGTATTGATTCATCACAGGACACATCCTCTGATTACAGTACCCTGGATTACGAGAAGGGGGACTGGTCAGAGTTTGTCATTGATCCGTCATATAAGGATATAGTTGAAGGCAAAGGCGGACTTTACAGGGACGAAAATATAAAGATAGATACATACGGCGCTGTTAAGTTTAATTTCAGCTACGGCGATTCATTATACACCGATGACAAGTACAAGCAGTATGATGAGGACACGCCACAATCAAGGGTGATCAGCCGGGGTTTTTTCCCGGAACAGCTTATACAGCTGCATGTGGAGGGGGGCGCGGGCGAAAGAATCAGGGTATTTATAGACCATGACAGCTCGCGCGAAGACAATATCTACATGATGCAGTACAGGGCTGTGTCCGATGAAGAGATCCTTCGCGAAATAAATGCAGGACAGATAGACATAAAATTCAGCGATTCAAAATATGCTGTTTATGACAACACTGAAGCCAAGGCCATGGGGGTAGACTTCACCGTAAAAAAAAATAAACTGCAGGTCAAGGCATTCGGCAGTGTTGCGCGCGGTGAAACAGCTGTTGAATATTTCAGGGGCAATACAAGCAGCGGCAGCATTAAACTCGCAGAGTACCAGTACACACGGAAGACATATTACCAGCTCGAGCCCTTTATCCGTTACGACAACGTTTCATCAGCACCTGTCGGCGGAGCCGCATACTCGACCGTTGCAATGACTTCGGCGCCCGCAGATCCCGCGAACTATATTCCATATACTGTGAACATATCATCTGACGGATTTGCCCTTTACATTGACGACCGCAACCAGTACAACAATAACAACGCGATACATCTCACATCTGACGGCGGTTACTACACCCGCATGGTCAGCGGCACTGACTATTCAATAAACTACACAACCGGTGTTATTCATATACTGAAATCGATTTCCGACGATTCCCGCATACTTGCGGTTTATAATAGATCGGGCGGCACCCTTGATCCCTGCGCCTTTACCACTACAGACTTTGCAGGTAAAATCTGTGTATTCATAAAATACGGCACCACGATCAACGAGGACACTGCCGTGCAGAACCAGTCATTTGACCCGGGAGAGTCTGACAAAAACGGTGACGGCAGGGTCAACCTTGATGCTTATGAGATAAGGTCAGTTTATTACCTCGGGACCAGGCAGTTAGTGTCGGGTTCTGTAGTGCTGGGGTTCTATGATGAGAACAGTTCAATGGAGGAGGATGAAGTTGCGGAACTTGGAAGGTACAAAATTGATGCCACTGAAGGGATGGTCAGCTTTTATACGCGTGAACCCTTCAGGCCGCTGCTGACAACTCTGAGTCCGGAACGTGCCGCGCGTATATATTCCGAGATCAGGGCGCAGGACCTCTATGTATGGTCGCGCTATGCCATTGACTCATCATACAGGGCTGAGGCCAGGAGCTTCCAGCTGGAGAACGGGAATATAATAGAAAACAGCGTAAGGGTAAAGATCAACGGCAGCGAGCTCAACGCATCAAAGTACAGGGTCGATTACTTTACAGGATTTCTTACTTTTGTAGATCCGTCAAGTCCACTGATCGGGCCTGACACATACATTGAGGTCAAGTACGAGTTCCTTCCTTTCGGCGAAGGATCTGATAATCTGATCGCCGGGGTCAGGATGGATTACCAGCTCAGCCGGGATATTAAACTGGGCGGAAGCTTCCTCATATCAAGGGGCGGTGAGAAACAGACCATTCCTGAAATCGGTTCCGAGTCAGACCAGACCCTGCTGTACGAGGCCGACGTTTCCCTGAACCTTTCAGAGAAGAGAATTGCTGATATATGGAACATCTTTACAGGCGGAAACATGAAAGCCGCGCCCTTTGAGTTTGCCGCGTACGGCGAGTATGCCGGGAGCTACACTGATATAAATACATTCGGCATGGCGCTCATCGACAACATGGAATCATCGGATGAAACAATCATAGTCTCCATGTCCGAGAAGGACTGGGTACTTTCATCAATGCCTGGTACGCTTGTGCAGTCTGACAGGGGCCTCCTTTATTACAGGTTCTACCGCGATCCTTCATCCCCTGAAGCGCTCAAGGGTGAATCCTTCACCCCCTATGACATTGCGTATGCGGTTAAACCGGGACCATATAATATAGCCGCGGGGCATGTACGCGACAGCATAACAGACACAGAGTCACAGCGTTCACTGGTCATGGACTATGATTTCAGTTCCGGCACATGCGTGTCTATCGTCACAAGGAAGTTCAGTGAATTGCCTGTTGACCTTACAGGAATGCAGTACGTCGAGGTCTGGGTTCGGCTGGAGGGTTCAGGCTCGGTTGATCTCTACCTTGACGCAGGTAAGGTCAACGAGGACTCCGACGGTGACGGGGCACTGGACAAAGAGGATAAGAACAGCAACGGTTTCATAGACTCGGACCCGTCGAGGGGGTATTCCGAAGACAGGGGCTATTCATTCGACGGGAATAATGCGACAGTAGTCGGTTCAGGTCCGGGCTTGAACAGTTCAACCGGAGGAGACGGTGTGCTCAACACTGAAGACCTTGATTCGAGCGGGACCCTGGATACTGCAGAAAGCGTAGCGAACATAAGCCTGGGTACTGTTACTGCATCTGCGGGCACATGGCAGAAGATACGGGTGTATGTTGATTTCAGCACCCTGGCTCCTGATGATGTTGAGGCACTCAGGTCTGTTTCATCGCTCAGGCTTTATGCAAGGCAGAACAGCGGCAGTTCAGGGAGACTCTTTATCGACAGCCTGAAACTTGTAACTTCAAAGTGGAAAAATCCTGCACTAAACGGAACGCTTATAGAGGACCCGGACCTCCTGAAAGTAACGCTGGTGAGCAGTATTAATGATACGGACTATTACGATAATTCATTCATGCGCCTGCAGCCCGGACTTTATGAATCTCTTTACGGCGGCGATGAGGATGATTTTGACAATACAAACGAGACCGCGCTGCAGGTTGAATACAACATAAGTTCAGGATCAGATGTTTCGATCACAAGGACGTTTTCGCGCACCATTGATATCAGCAATTATGCCACGATGAACATGTGGATAAACGCGCGCACCTTTCCTGCAGGCAGTACAATAGGAATAATTATCGGTTCATCGGATTATGACTTTGCGGAGTACCGGTTTGTTCCTTTGTATAACCAGGTCTGGGAGGAGAAGAGCCTGCGGCTCACCGGTGATTCGGGCGGTAATATTGACAGGTACTCAGTTCAGGGAAGCCCCGATTATAAAAGGATTAAGTACATTAAAGTGGTAGTATACGGTGCAGGTACATCCGGGAGTTTCTGGCTTAATGAAATCTATGTGTCCGAACCGCAGCTCCTTGAGGGTAACGCACAGTGGTATGAATGCAGACTGAAAATGACGCGTCCCCTGGCAAGGACCGGTTCAGGTGTACCTGTCCTGTCCGACATGCAGGTGCGCTACACGTACAAGGGACATTCATCAGAATTCAACAGCGTTAACATGACAACAAAGGACATGAGCGAGGACTGCCATGAGGTATTTACCTCTGCTAATGTGCTCCCGAACTGGACTGCTGATATAAGCTATTCGCGTGAGCGTACTGAAACCGGCAGCCTTAACAGCTCAGTAGAAGAGGGGAGGCGGGGTTCGTACAGCATGGATTTTCTTTCCCTTAACTCCGTGTTCAGGTCAACCGGGGGCATGGTTCCGGATATATCGGTTTCATATACAGCGAATGGAACAGGCAATGAAAAGGAGCTTGATGTATCGGGCAACAGTTACGATGAGGAGAAGAGAAGCATTGTTCATACGCCTGTTATTTTATACAGGCAGAAATTCGACAATTTTCTTTTCGGCAAACTCAGCGCCGATGCCGGGCTCAGCATGGTGTTTTCGGATTCCAGCATAGCCAGGAATTCGGGCACCCTGTCAGACAGCGCTCTATCGGCTTATGTATCTCTCGGTGATTCGGAAAAAACACAGAAGTCAGCGGGTACACTTAAGTTTGATTATTCAAATGAATATTTTTTTATAAGGCCGTCAACGGAATTCCTCTCGGAGGAGGTTGTTGAGTCAGGCGGCGGGGACACCTTCAGCCAGGAGGGGATCGGCAGTGCTTTTTCCGGGGATTTCCACTTTCCCTTCAGTTCTTCCAGTGACATGAAGTACATTGAACGGGGGAGGGGGGGAACGCTTACAACCGGTATCATGTGGTTCGACTATGTCAAACCGGAGTATTCCGTGTCGCTGAACTACAGGGAGAATGCATTCAGTGACTACACATCGGCCGCGCAGGACTTTTCCAGGTCAAAGAGCGCAAGGTCATTCATGTCCAGCGATATCAAAATCCCGGTGATGCTCAAAAAAATTCCAATGTTTAAAAATGTCCGCAGCCTCCAGTTTAATTATTCACGTTCGGTCTCCCTTGATGAATCGGATGTTCCGTATGAAGGGGAGGGGCATGATTCGCTCTCTGAAGAATACGGAATTTCAAGGGTCCTGTCCGCTCTCGGGTCTGATGCATTCAACCTCTTTACTGTTTATCCGGGATACTATTTTTCAGGGAGGGGGAATTCCGGCATGGGACGCGACTTCGTTTATGACACGCTGAATTCCGGGTTGAACGAGAGCGGCAGTGAACTCGCCGGGTACAACAACTCACTCCGCATGACCGATAAATTCACAGGCGCATTCTCGGCGGGGAACGATTCTGTTGATTTTTCTCTTACCGCTAACATGGGGCAGGTCTGTGAAAGAAAGAATATCTATGGTATACCGGGACAGATAATCACAACCGGGTGCGGTCTTTCGTTTGAATTCAACCTGATGAATATCTTTGACTTCTGGTTTTTCCGGGATAATAAAAACGGAATACCGTACCACGCTTCTGTAATGGAGACAGGAGTTGACCTTGCGATGAACGACATGATAACGTATAATATAAGGGAGACCTCGGCGTCACCCTTTATAGGGCTTACCTTTAAGATGGACAGGGCGAGCCTTGCATTCAGGAGCCAGGTGGATTTCAGGGAGAAGGAGGACCATGCATTTATCAGCACGTCGCTGCAGCAGGGGGAGAGGGATTACGTTTACCTGGGAAACATCGAGGGGAACAACAGTTTCATGGAAGAGGATAAGGGACTTGTATTTTCAATGCAGTATGAAACAGGCGTACAGTGGGTGTATGATTTTTTCGCCCGCTTCTATAACCTCTCCGGCATGCCCGTGTTCAACCTGACTTACAGGCTCGAACTTAACAGGTACGATTACATCAACTCTGTTTCGCCGGAACCCTACGACCTGCATTATATTGAAAGCAGCCTGACCCTGGACCTGCACAAAAATATACGCGGCGGACTTTCCGCAAAAGGCGCGCTTGAAAAATACAGGAACAGGGACACTGAAACAGTCAGCAGGGAGGTAATGTCATACGAATTATCGGGTAATATTTCCCTTGTTTTTTAGGAAAGAAGCAATTTTCTCAAAGGCTCTGGCGGGAAGTTTTTTAATTTTATAGAGGTGGAGGCCGTCCCTGGCATCCCTGATTCTCTTCAAAGTCGCTGACTCCGTAACCTGCCACAGCATCTCCCTCTCGCGGCATGAATTCAGGTAGCCAAGTTTTACCTGGTAGGCACCCTTGAATTTCCTGCCGCCGCCGGTAGGTGTTATGCGCTTTATCAGGCTGTTCAGGTCAAGTGTTTCCACCACAGTCCTGAATGAAACATCCATAAATAAATCATCCTTTCTCTTATCCTCGACAAGGGCATATACTGCGACTGTTTTGTAGCCTGTATTCTTTAAAAGCAGGTCAGCAGTGATGGCAATAGAATCGCGGTGCTCGATGTCAATGTAGCCGGTACCGAAAATACCCCAGTCCTTGTAAACGGCAGCATGTTCCAGGGCCTTGCGGTAAAGTTTAATGGTTTGCGGCGAGAGGGGAATTCCCTCTATCTTCCGTATGATTTCCATGTCTGCGTATTCTGAGAGATAGTGCAGTGCATCCATGTCTATCTGCGAGGTATGCTGAAAATCATCAGTGTCGGTTTGTATCCCGAACATCAGTGCAGTTGCCATTGACCGCATTTCACTTTCACTAAAAACGGGATCTGACTGCCTGAGAATTATGGCGACAAGGGAACTTGTTGAACCTGATTCGGGACGTACAAGTGAAAAATCAGCACTGGCTACAGCGCTGTCAGGATCATGGTGGTCGATGTGAGCGGCGCAGGGTATCCGGCCTGATATGCCCTGGACTATGTTTGACTGGAAATCGGCAACGATGTATGAATCAAACTTTTCCGGGTCAGGTTTTATTCCGGTTTTAAGCGGAATGTTAAGGGAGCGCACAAACGCCTTATTTTGCGAGAGTGATATTTTTTTTCCGCTGATGATTTCCGATTCGATGTTCATCCGCGACAGCATGATTTTTATTGCGTGTGACGAAGCGATTGCGTCAGGGTCAGGCGAACCCTGTATGTATATAAGGATGCGCCTGTATTTTTTTACTGCAGAGGTAAAGGCTGCAGCGAGTCCGTCAGTCATCAGTTTTTACCTTTTTTATAATTACAAGTGACACATCATTCAACTGGAGATTATCGCCGGTGAATATTCTGTACGCGGTGTAAACCTCCCGTGTAAGGATGGCAGGAGTTTCACGCCAGTGTCTGCGTATTGTCTCATGGAATGTTTCAACGGGGAAGGTCTCGCCTGAATTGTTGCATGACGAAAAAAGTCCGTCAGAATAGAGAATGGCAATAGAGTTCTCCCTGATCCTGCCTGAAGTGAGCGAATACCTGTGCTGCATATCAATACCCAGGGGAATCCCCGCAGTTTCGATCGAAGAAAAAGTATCCTTATCATGGTCATAAAGCACCATGGCATTAAAAGATGCACTGGCATACATGTAATTACCGTCAGCCGATACGATTACAGAACAGCAGCGGGCATAATTCCCTGTTATGCGTGATGTGCTGAGTACCTGGTTCATTGTGTTCAGCATTTTTTCAGGAAAACTGAATATTGCAGTCCGGGCGTGGAGCATGGAATACAGCTCAAGCCCGAGCATGGCGGAATCAATACCGGAATAAGAAAGGTCGGCCATGAATACAGCGGTCTTGTCCCTTGACAGCCTTACGGAATCAAAATAATCGCCGCCTGTGTCAGAGTTATTGATATAAAGGGACCCGATCCTGATCCCTTTGATTGTGTCCAGCTCGGCAGGTGTGATCCTTTTCTTTACGGTGCTTACAACAAGGCGGTCATGCTCTGAAACCTGTTCTTCGGTAACTTCGTCGAGTATGATACCGGTGATAAGCAGGGACTGGAGTTTGACCCTGTAGATTTCAAGGGCGTTAAGGATGTCGCGGTTATATGGCTTACCGCCTTTGCGCTGCCCGATCAGCAGAAAGCCAATGATAGTATCAGCCATATTCATAAAAGGCATAGAGATATCTATTCCGTTATCATCAAGAAACTTCAGGACTTCGGGATTGATTTGTTTTATTCCGTAATCAATAAGGAGGTCGCTCCTTTCAAAAACAGCCCTGTACGCGGAAAAGCATTTTATTATCTCGCTGCCTGATTCGATGAAATGCGGATTAAGTTCAGGGCCGAATCCGTAGGTGTATGTAAATCCGTTTCTTTTCCTGTCAAAAAGTATGAAGTAGGCTGCCTCTGCGCCGATTGCATTTTTTAGGCCCTGGAAATTATCGGTGGTAATATTTCTCCAGAAGCTGCTCCCCTCGCTGATTTTATTGAGTTCCTTAACCGGGACAAGCGTCTCATTGATCCTGTGCAGGGTTGTCTTGTACCTCCACCTTGTTATGATCTTGCGGATGGGAAACATAATTCTGTATACCACAACGAAATAGATAAATATAATTACAGATTTAAGGATAAATCCTGATTCCTGCAATCCCGTGATTGCTGAGTAATTCTTCAGGAAGAGAACGATCGGGAAGAAGAGCATCGCAAAAAAGACGCACGCGTAAATGATGAAAATATAGTACTTGGTAAAATTATCTTTTTTAATATCATAAACAAGATGATTTGTAATAAGCATCATAAAAAATATTGCTAAAGGAATGATCGGGTTACTGAGCAGCGGAAGATTAAAAAAGATTATGCCGGCAGCGTAAGAAATGGCGAACATGATGTAAACGACTGCAAGTCCCGCGGAATATGCGCGTAGAACACTGCGCAGCCTCCTGAAATTAGACCTGTAATTTCTTGCAATCATAACAGCAGGTATTGCCGCAAGCAGGATGATCACTATTACAGACTGGATAATGGTGAAAATGTTCCTGGTAAATGCAAGATCAGGCGATATAATATCTACTTTCATTAATGGATTGATAAAAATCAGCGTGAAATCAGATGCCACAAGAAGTGCCAGCATCACAATGAACGCCCTGTGTTGTGACACTTTTCCCGTAGGAAAAATGAATGCCAGGAAGAGGCCTGAACTGAAAATTAGCACAGGTAGAAAGATTACTATTTTTGCAGCAAGCTGTGTGAATTGAAACCCGGGGAGAGCATTAAGAAGTGTGATCAAAGTGTATTCGACAGCCATCATTATGCACACGAAAATAAACTGCCTGCTTCCCGGGAACTTCCTGTTTTTAAAATTTAGAACAGCGAGAATCAGGGATGTAAGTACGAATAGTCCGCATATAAAAATAGTTGTCTGTTTCAAGATAGTTCACCCGTCAGCTGAATATTAATAAATCGTGAAGTCTATCGGGCATTATTTCAAGTTAAATATTACGGTGTCTTCAAATTATTTAACTGAAAGTAATGTTCTTGACTTCGGGAAAAATAGTGCTTAAATACTGCAATGAATTTAAAGGTTCTTGAAGGTATATCCAGGGCAAAAATTAATCTTCACCTCGCTGTTCTCAACAGGCGGATTGACGGTTATCACAATATATCAAGCCTCATGGCCGGCCTTGAACTGGCTGATACGCTGACGCTTCAGAAGTATAGTTTTTCCGCAAAGAACGGCATCGAAATTTCGATTACAGATTCCGGCGGTGAATACGGGTACATCACGGGAAGCATTGAAACAGAGAGTAACCTTATATCGATAGGTGCAAAAAACTATCTGAAAAAGATCGGTACGGGCGGCAGCCTGGAATTTTCAATAGTTAAGAATATACCATCAGGGGCAGGACTTGGAGGCGGGAGCAGCAACGCGGCATGTGCCATTGAGCTTGTGAGGCATGCCCTTGACCGCGAAAGGGATGAAGCCTGCTATTCTGCAGCTGCCGAAACAGGGTCAGACGTACCATATTTTCTCTATGGAGGATTTGCCTTTGCTTCAGGGAGGGGGGAAATTATCGAACCGGTCCTGTTTAACTGCGATTATCATGTTATTCTGGTAAATAACGGCATTCATGTTGATACAGCAAAGGCGTATAAGGCGCTGAAAAGGGATTATATGTACAGCGGGCCTGGCCATAAAGAGTCTGCAGCCAGTATTGAGGGTTGTATGGGAAACCTGGGTAAATGGAAGGAAGTCATGAAAAATGACTTTGAGGATGCAATTTTTCCGGTTTACCCTGAAATCGGGCAGATTAAAGAGAGACTCTACGGCCTGGGGGCTGATTATGCGGCTATGACCGGTTCAGGGTCAACTGTTTTCGGTGTTTTTTCAAACTATAACAGAGCATTGGATGCCTGCGATTATCTTAAGAAAGCGAATAAAGCAATCCTGACTAAATTTGCTCTCTGAATGAATTAATAATTGACTTTCTAAAGAGTTATTGAGAAATGTGTCAATTGTAAATTCCTGACTTTATGTCAGGCTTTCATTGTTGCATGAATTTGAGGCGTCGCCAAGTGGTAAGGCACCGGGTTTTGGTCTCGGCATCCAAGGTTCGAATCCTTGCGCCTCAGAT
>DAONFG010000017.1:0-61648 GCA_035403465.1 Spirochaetota bacterium
TGCAAGGTGGAATGAGCAGGTCTCGCTCCTTTGCAACATGGAGGGCGCAAGAATAGCCGCGGATGGAAACGGCACATCCGGCAACCATGCACAGAATGTATTCAGGGTGCATGAACCTCCGGATGAAGCGGCACTCTCAAGGCTCAATGAAATAATCATGTCTATTTCTTCTGTTCACTCTCTTGACCCGTCCCTGTGGAACTGGAAGCGGGGGATCGAAACCCTGGGCCAGTACCTGTCCAGGCTTCCACGCAGCGGTACTGAAGCGCGGATTACTGAAACTATAGAACGACAGATACTCCTTACAAACCAGAAATCATTTTTTTCAGAAATACCGGGGATGCATTACGCACTAAGTGTGGGGCTCTACGGCCGCTACTCATCACCTATGCGCGAGATAGTCGGTATTTTCAGCCACAAGGAGCTCATTGAAAAGCTGGGAATTGATATACCTGCCGCGAATCAGCAGGATGAAGCTACACGCGATGCTGTTATAGAATCATCAAACCGGGCAAAGGAGACTCAGCGTAAACTGGAGCACCTGGTTGATGAATTGATTATTGATGAACTTTTTACTCCCGACCTGGCCCTTGATGAAAAAAACCGCAGGCTGCACTCCGGCACCATACTCGGCATGAAGGACTCAAGAATGTATGTGCTTCTTGATTCCCCGAGGCTTGAAATTAAAGTCTATACCGAGGACATAGAGAAGATGGCAGGATGCAGTATGAGCTACAGGTTTCATGAACTGCGCAGGTCTGACGGGAATGAGGGATTGAGTTTCAGGGCTGGCGACAGGGTCGAGCTCAGGGTACTGCACAAGGATGAGCTGGGAAAGTGGAGGCTGGTTCCCGGGGATTTATCAGCATAAGGTAAATGGTGCGAGTTCAACAACAGTCGCCCCCCAGTTATAAGAATCATCATGGAAAGCGTTGACTACCGGGTGATTTTCCAGTACGGCATACACTCTCTGTTTTACTCTCGATTTTCCCTTGCCGTGAACTATCCGTACTTCCGCGTAACCTTTTTCCACAGCGATGCGCAGGTATTCATCAACAAGTCTTTCGGTGTCCGCTGGATTAAAGTGGTGCAGGTCAAGTTCTTTCCCGGTGTCAAGGACCAGTGGAGGAGTGGAATCACCAGATTCATTTCCTTTCTGTTTTTCAGCGCGTACCCTTTCTGACCACTCTGATGCCGGGTCCTTCTCGAGTATTGAATATATGCAGCCGCAGTAATCCTGGCGGTAGAATCCGTATTCCTTTGAGATTTGAACGGATTTTTTGAAACCTTCCTTTTTTTTGAAGTCTGCTTCGTAAAATGAAATCCCGAATTCCGAAGAGAGTGATGAACCGATGAAGTTGATTGCATCTGCATCCTTGTGAGGGCTGATTGAAAGGGACGTGGCAACAATGTCGAATTTTTCTTTTTCTGCCATGCGGAATGTATGTTCAAGGCGGATACGGTAGCATTCATGGCATCTTTGCGATTTTTCGCCGCAGTAGCGCAAGGGACTGACTCTGCGGATCCATTCTTTTCTGTCGGGTTCTGTTGTGAGGAGTTTAAAATTTTTTGAATTGCTGAAACCGGCAAGCTCGTTGTATCGCGTATTATACTCATCCACAGGCATTATGTTCGGATTATAATAATACGCGCTCACATCGAACGTGTTGTTCAGCAATTCATATACATAACACATACATGGCGCACAGCATGTATGCAGCAATAATCTCTGCAAGTCTTACACCGTAAAGTTTATTTCAGATACTTATCCAGAAACTGTGAGAGTTCCCTTGCCTTGACCGGTTCAGCTTTTGTATCGAGCCATAACAGAAATTTCGGTTTAACCTGATTTTTTGTTTCAAAACAGTATTCATGATGAAGGATATATTTTGTTATATCGTATTTTATATCATTAAATATTTCCTCTGCCTTACATAGGTTTTCCGGTGTTGATCCCATAGCGTCACAAATCTTAATGATAATTTCATGTTTGTCGATCTCTCTAAGTTCCTCATGGCAGCATTTTGAATAAAGTTCATTACAAAGACTGATCTCATCAGCCAGCTGAGGCATTACTGCTTTCTGTTTGTTGTTTCCCATCGGGAATCCTCCTGCAAAAATCGTTCGCTTTTACCGTTCTCTCATCAGCATTAGCGCTATTTAAATATTATTCAAATAAAATTTTTTTGTCAAATTTTTGTTAAAAAAAACAGGATTTTCGGGAAAAATTTTGTAGGATTTTGTCCTACAAAAGCATAAATCCTGCGAAATCCTGTTTTCCACGTGTCGCCCGGTCGGATTATTATCTATACTATCTTAATAATAAGTAATGTTATATCTGAATCGGGTTGTGATATTTCCATAAATTTTTCATAGGCATAGTTAATATTTTTTACAATTTCGGAAGGAGTTCTGGATTTTGACTCCCTGATTACATTCCTCAGGCGGAGCAGACCGAAGTTTTCCCCATTGCTGTTTTTGGAGTTTATAAAAGATTTTGAATATATAACTCCAATATCTCCTGTTTTAAGTTCCGTCCTTCCAGTACCAAATTCTGAACCTGGATCATATCCGAGCGGGAAACCTTCGGTGTCGAGCGTATCAAAGTCATTTTTGTCTATCCTGAACAGGTCCATCGGAGGAAAACCGGCATTCGTGTAGCTGATCCTCCTTGATTTTGTGTCATAATACGCGTAGAAGGCAGTGGCAAGCTCGCCGCCTCCTTTTGTATACTCGTTGAGCACAAGGTTTATTCTTTTAATAATCATTGATGGTGAAGCAGCTTCGCCTGCGCATGAATGAAAAACCGAGCGCAGTATAACCGAGTAGAGCGCATTATTTATCCCTATGCCTGAAACGTCGCTGCAGAGAATTCCGATTGAATCTGCTGTCGGCTGGATAAAATCATAGTAATCCGTACCATCCGCGTATTTGGGTGATATGAGCGAACTGAACCTGACGTTTTTAAGTTCGGGAAGTGCCGAAGCCGCAGAACTCTGGAGCAGTTCTCCTGAAAGCTCAAGGCTCCTTGATATGAACTGGTCTTTCTTTGCCGCGTCATACGCGAGTGATGTAACAATGAATTCATTTGTCCTGATCCTGAATTCTTCGAGCTTTTCGATTTCATCAGGGGTGATAGATGATGTGTTCTCCTTCATCCCCAGGCAGAGCATTCCATATATCCTGTTTTCGTAGTATATGGGCAGTATGGCATTGATGTTGTACTTCGTGAAAAACGGGGCGACTGCGCTTCTTGTTGACTTGAAAGATTCCTCGTCTGTATAGATCCTGTTGACAGGGAGTATCTCCTGGTTCCTTGTGAACCAGTGTATCAGCGGAAATGTCCTGTCCAGCATTTCGTCTTCTTCCGTGTGTTCTGTATCAAAGATTTTTACGAACATTCGCTTCTCATCGTTATATACGAAGAAGAGAGACCTTGAGAGAGCCATACCCTGGTGTATCTCCATTGCCCCGGCTTTAACAAGCTCACCGAGTGTTTTGAGCCTTGAAGCCTTCTGTATAAACCTGTTTGTCATGAATTCAATATCAACGGCTTTTTTCCTGAAGGCGCTGTCTATCACCGGCTGCAGAAAAAGTGTAAATAGAGAAAAAACTATTACGAGCGAACCAGCCGTTACTTCATCGCCTGCGGCAATTTTACCACGTGCCTTAAGATAAAGAATTGCAACTATCGGTATAAACACCACAAGGCTGAGCGTTGCATACATGACGGTCTTGTGAATGGCTGTACGTATATCCATTACGTTGTGCGCAATAATTGAGTAGAAGAGTGTTGCCGTGGCAACCGTGGCAACACTTGCCGGTCCAAGAACGTACAAATCGTAATAGTTAAACATTCTGGGGAGCAGAAGCGATCCGACATAAGAAAGTGTGATAAAAATTGCTGTTATCAGGATAACATACCGGATCTGCAGCCTGTATGTTTCAATCTTGATATTTACATAATTATAGATGAAGATAGCGATAGCGATGATAAAGTAGATTACGACGCATATCGCGTAAAAATTGTAGACCGGGCCCATACTTCTTGTTAATTTGAGGTTTTCAAAATGAACATTGTTTAATGAAAGATTTGTAAAGTATACCACAAAAGACATTATAAAAGCGGGGATCGATATCAGCAGCGGTATGTAGAATTTTACCTTATTTTCTCTTTCCGGATAGGTGAGGGAAAGATTCAGCAGTGAGCACGTAAAAAGCAGAGTTGCCACCTGGGACATCCTGTTTATCTGGGTCAGGTAGGCTGAATCATTAAGATAATATGCCAGGAAAAATGTGAACATTAGCCCCGCACCGCAGATATTGTAATAAAAATAGTAGATAGGCGACTGATTTCCCCTGTTTTTGAACAGAACAAAGAATGCTGTAAATACAAGTATAATCGAACTTATGAGAGCTGCTACCAGACTGGCAAAAAACATTTAATCACCCTTGTCATTGTTGTCTCCGGACTGTTATATTATATACAGCAGTACCTTGACTGATATTATTTACCGGGTCACATATTATATAAAGGAAAGTAAAAGTGAATTAATCCCGGGTGAATATTTATACTAAAGTCATGTATGCTTTACAAGTAAAAATTGAGCATTCGCTGTTAAAATAGTTGCACCATGCTGGTGCATGATGCAGACATGGTTTTTATATAAGAATCATCAGTACGTGGAGTATTATGAACAGAACCGGTCTCATGATTGTTGATATGCAGAATTACTATCTGCAGCCTGAATCGCCTTTTTCCAGGTATTTTGATTTTTTGTACCCGGGATCTCTTGATTATATACGGAATAGGGCAAATGACATTGTTATTCCGAATATAATCAGGCTTAAAAAGGAATTTGCAAAGCGGGACCTTCCCGTGATATACCTGCGACTGTGCGGAGAACACCCTGACAGGCTTGACCTGCACAGATTTTTCCAGAAGTCATATGAAGAGGGATTGCACAGGGGATACAGCGATGTTTATCCGCTTAAAACGGATAAAATGTCCGATGTTATTGAAAAGCTGAAACCGTCAAAAGATGACATTGTTTTCACAAAGACAACATTCAGCCCGTTTTCAACGACCGTGATTGAAGAGTATCTTCTTGAGGCAGGTGTAGGCAGGCTCGTTATGACCGGGCTTGCCACGAGCCAGTGCGTGGAGACAACCGGACGCGATGCTTCAGAAAGGGGATTCGAAATTATCCAGCTGCATGACGCACAAGCGGATTATGACGAGATAACGCATAATGCATCACTTCTCAGTTCACGGGGAGTGTGCGGAGGTGCACTTTATGATACAGCACTTTTTATTGAGATGATTGATGATCTTATTTAAAGATTCTTACGCGGATTTTATCGCCGTTTTCCCTGCTCTTCAGGAAGTCGTTACTTCTGCCGAACATTGATGCACCTGCAATAGAATTTGCTCTAAAGCCCACATCCTCAAATCCCGCAGCCCTTTCGGCAAAAACTGCAGATTGTGAATTGGAAATTACTGCGTGTTTTATACGGAAGTAGTTCAGGACACGTTCAAGTTTCGCAAGGTCTGATCCCGGTATTTCACCATCTACATATTCGCCGGTTATATTAATAATGCTTCCCCTTGAATCCCTGATTGAATCTATTATTCTTTCAAGGTCGCTCTGGGTGGATACCTGGGCAGAGAATAATGTTTTTTCATCCATGAACTGATCTGTGTGCAGGAAACCCACTCCTGCGATTATCAGAACTGATGCTGCAATTGCAGGTACAGATTTCAGGTACTGTCTCTTCCTTACTCTTGCCCTGTATGTTGCAATTGTATCATGACACATATCCGGGATACAGCCGCATCCGTTCTTTGCACCTTTCAGCATCGAAAGACACATGCAGAGAGATTCATATTCATGCCTGCAGATACTGCATGACTGAATATGGAATATGTAGATTTTTCTTTCATTTTCGGTGACTTCATCGTCGAAGAGATCGGATAGCTGTTCGAAGTTCAGATGCTCAGACTTCATATTAAACCCCTGGTGTGTAGTCGGTTTTTAAGGTACTCTCTGCCCCTGTGAATTCTGACCTTCACATTGGAAAGGTTTATCCCGAGAATGTCAGAAATTTCATTATAGGACATACCTTCAATATCCCTTAAACTTAATATTTCCCTGAAATCATCCGGCAGCTTTGCAATTTCCTCTTTTATAATCCTGAGGGAATCCTCGTTTACTATCCTTTCTTCGGGATTTTCCCTGAAATCCTGAAGCTGGATATCCACCTCTTCATCACCTTTAGTGATTTTAAGCGGTACTGTACTGTAGCGGTTCTTCTTTTTCCTGTAATTCTTACAGTGGTTAACCATTATACTGTACAGCCAGGTGGAAAACTTTGACTCATGCCTGAAAGAACCCAGGGCCTCCAGGACAGTTATAAAAATATCCTGGGTGATGTCTAAAGCTTCGTCATAATTATTAAACTGGTAATAGACATAACGGAATACCATATCCTGGTACTTCCGTATAATGTGCGAGAAGGCATCTGTATCGCCTCCAAGTACCTTGCTTATTATTTCTACATCATCTATTACGGACATTGGTTGACCACTGTTGTTACACTTTTTTTATTTTTTTACGAAAAAATAATCCTGGCAAATTTTCTTTTTCCAACTTTAAGCACGCCTTCCTTTTTTACGAGTTCAAGTTCGGGATCGCAGATCTTTTCATTGTCCAAGGTGGATGTCGGGCGCTGTCGGGTCAAACCCTGCTTTTATATTCAGCGGGATATTTTCACGTTCAGATTTTTCCAGCTTTTTTTTGAAGTCTTCAACAGGGATAATTTCCTCGGTACCCCTGCAAAGCAGTTCAAAATCATTTTTAACCATTAGGTCCACCTGGTGCGTAAGACAGTATATGTCTTAATGTTCGTTAATACCTTCATCATCCTTGTCATTCATAAGGTCGTTAATGTCGAAATCCGGACCCAGTTCTTTTGTGTAGTGATACTGGGCAATGATGGCGATCAGTTCATCCCGTGCTTCAACAGCCTCTTCTTCTGTGTCGAATCCTATTATTAGCGGGTCATCCATTCCTGTGAGGAAAACTTCAAATCCGGGTTTGTCATCTTCGGTCACCGTGCTGCCAACCGCTGTCACATGAGGTACGACAATGGCGATACTTCCGTAATCGACTATGGGCAACATATTTTTTCTCCATGTTCCGGTCAGGTTACCAAAATCCTGCCGGCAGTATTATTATAGCCAGACCGGAAGAGTATTTTTGCGGCAATGGTGCTGGTAAAAATTCCGGTAAAATAAATTATAACTTCCCGGATACCGGGTAAATTATGCAATTATAAAAACATAAGGACAGGGAAAATATTAATCAGTAAAAGTCCTTGCCTGATGTCTCGTCTCCAGAAAGTTTAGCGAATTCTTTGAGAAGTTCTTTCTGGCGTGAACTGAGTTTTTTTGGTACTGCAATGTTGATCTTGACCAGCTGATCACCTTTGCCATATGACCCCAGGTAGGGGATGCCGTTTCCCTTGAGCCTGAAAATCTGGCCGTTTTCGGTTCCGGGCGGTATCTTCATTTTTACCTTGTTCCCGTAAATCGTCGGTACCTCTATTTCGCCGCCCAGGCATACAATCGGGAATGCGATATCAACAAGGCTGAGTATATCATTGCCGTGCCTGTCAAAATTGGGGTGTTTTTTGATATGAATCACAACGTAAAGGTCGCCAGTTGTTCCTTCGCCGGGAGCCTGTTCACCTTCACCGCTGATCTTAAGGCGTGACCCGGACTCAACACCTGCAGGAATTTTGACTGTGATTGTCCTTTTCTTTTTTGTTAATCCGCTTCCATTGCAGGTTTTGCAGGGTGATGTTATGATTTTGCCTTCGCCCCTGCACCTGGGGCATGTCTGTGTAATAGAGAAGAATCCCTGTGTCTGGCGTACCTGTCCCATACCGTTACATGCGGGACATACCGCAGGTTTGTCCTTTGATGAGGACCCGGTGCCGCCGCATGTTTCGCATACTTCACTCCGCGGGATGTCGATGTGAACCTCTTTCCCTGTAGCGGCATCTTCAAGGTCGATGTTCAGGTCATACTGAAGATCCGCGCCGCGTCTGCCGCGTTTTGATTTTCCTTTGCCCCCGCCGAATGATGAACCGAAGAATCCCTCGAAGATATCACCCAGGTCAAAATCTCCGAAAATATCCGAGAAATCTGAATATGCCCCTCTCCCGAAGTTTTCAAAACCTTTGACGCCTTCGTGTCCAAACTTGTCGTATGATGCGCGTTTTTTCGGATCCCTTAAAACTTCATAGGCTTCGGTTGCCTCTTTGAATTTTTCCTCTGACTCGGGATTGTTTTTATTTTTGTCCGGATGATATTTAAGCGCAAGTTTCCTGTAAGCCTGCTTTATTTCATCCTCAGCGGCTGTCTTTGCGACTCCAAGAATTTCGTAGTAATCTCTTTTTGCCAAGGCCTTCCTCGCTTTGTGTGCGGATCGCTATATACTGCAGCCCGGGTTCATTCCGGGCTGCAGTGGTTATTAACCATTTTTACTTATCCTCGTCAACTACTTCATAGTCGGCGTCGTAAACTTTATCCTTGCCGGATGGTTCACCGCCTCCCTGCGCACTGTCCTGCTGCGCGCCCTCGTGAGGCGCACCTTGCTGTTGCTGCTGTGAAGCCTCCTGATAAATCCTCTGGGCAAACTGGTGAGAGGATTGTTCCAGTTCAGACTTAGCCTGCCTTATGGCCTCTATGCTGCTCCCCTCCATTGCTGTCCTCAGTTTTGATACAGCGGAGTTGATTTTATCTTTTTCTCCTGCTTCGAGTTTTGCCTCGTTATCGCGTATCATCTTTTCAATTGAGTAGATGAGTGTGTCGGATTCGTTCTTTGTCTCAATGAGCTCTTTCTGTTTCTTATCCTCTTCTGAGTGAAGTTCAGCATCCTTGACCATCTGCTGGATTTCGGCCTCGGAGAGTCCGCTTGAAGACTCTATCCTTATCTTCTGCTCCTTCCCTGTACCGAGGTCTTTTGCCGAGACATGGACTATGCCGTTTGCGTCTATGTCAAAAGTAACCTCAATCTGCGGAATCCCGCGCGGTGCAGGTGGAATGTCTGTAAGGTCAAATCTTCCAAGGGTACGATTCTGGCCTGCAAGTTCACGTTCACCCTGGAGTACATGGATCGAAACTGCAGGCTGGTTGTCTGCCGCGGTAGAGAATATCTGGCTCTTGCGTGCAGGGATCGTTGTGTTCCTGTCTATCAGTTTTGTCATGACGCCGCCCAGGGTTTCAATTCCCAGTGACAGGGGAGTTACATCGAGCAGGAGGACATCATGAACGTCGCCTGCAAGAACGCCGCCCTGTATTGCCGCGCCTATTGCAACAACCTCATCAGGATTAACGCCCTTATGCGGTTCTTTCGCAAATACTCTCTTCACAATTTCCTGTACGGCCGGTATTCTTGTTGATCCGCCTACAAGAATAACTTCGTCTATATCGCCCGGCGTCATCCCTGCGTCTTCAAGAGCTTTCATGCAGGGAACTTTTGTTGATTCAATAAGATCCTCTACAAGCTGCTCGAATTTTGCCCGTGTAAGATTTGTCACAAGGTGCTTAGGACCGTTCTGGTCTGCTGTGAGGAAAGGTATGTTGATCTCGGTCTGCATTTTGCCCGAGAGTTCTATCTTCGCTTTCTCGGCCTGTTCTTTCAGCCTCTGGAGCGCCATCTTGTCTTTTGATACATCAATGCCTGTCTGCTTCTTGAATTCGCTGATCAGCCACTCCATTATGCGCTGGTCAAAGTCGTCTCCGCCAAGGTGGGTGTTTCCGTTTGTGGATTTAACCTCGAATACGCCATCACCAAGTTCAAGAATTGATACGTCGAATGTACCGCCGCCAAGGTCGTATACTGCGATCTTTTCGTTGTTTTTCCCCTTGTCGAGTCCGTATGCAAGAGCCGCAGCAGTAGGTTCGTTTATAATCCTTTCAACTTCAAGTCCGGCGATTCTGCCTGCATCCTTTGTTGCCTGTCTCTGCGAGTCATTGAAGTATGCGGGCACAGTGATTACCGCTTTGCTTACAGTTTCTCCAAGGAAATCCTCTGCAGTCTGCTTCATCTTCTGGAGAATCCTTGCTGATATCTCCGGAGGTGTGAATTCACCTGAAACGGTTTTTATGGTTACGCCGCCCTTGCTGTCATCGCGTATGTTGTAAGGCACCATGTGTATTTCACCCGTGACTTCAGAGTATTTTCTGCCCATGAAGCGTTTGACGGACCTTATGGTATTCTCCGGATTTGTTATAATCTGGTTCTTGGCAACCTGCCCGACAAGTCTTTCACCTTTGTCTGTAAAGGCCACGATTGAGGGTGTTGTCCTCTGACCCTCAGAGTTCTGTATTACAACAGGCTCGCCGCCCGACATGATTGACACGCATGAGTTTGTCGTTCCTAGATCTATTCCTATTATTTTACTCATTGCCGTTACTCCTTTTGCAATATATTTTTCTGGTTACTGTTCCTTCTGATATACAAGGCAGTCAACTACCCGCATTGTATCTTTAAGCCTCTTGTTCCCCTTTGCCGTTACCGCCGTCGCATGAATCTGCTGCGGGTTTGGGCGCGGGTTTTGCAACTTTGACTTTTGCTGTCCTTACAACATATTCATCAAGCTTGAATCCTTTCTGGTAAACCTTGGCAACTGTGTCGAATTGCACGTCACTATTGCTTTCAATCTCAATTGCTTCGTGATAGTTTGGATCGAAAGGTTTGTTCTCGGATTCAATTTCGATAATTCCGAACTTTTTGAGTGTATCCTCAAGCCTCTTCGCGATTATTTTTACGCCGTCGGCCAGTGATTCCTTTGCTGATGAAGAATCGGTAGATGAAATACTTTCGGATGCCTCGATTGCACGTGACAGGTCATCATTTATATTCAGTATATCATATGCAAAATCCTTTATTGCAACCTTCCTGTTTTCCTCCTGCGCTTTAATTGTTCTTTTGCGGAAGTTTTCGAAGTCAGCCTGTCGCCTCTGTAGAAGGTCTTTAAGCGTGTCAACCTCCTTGTTCAGCTTCATGATCTCTTCGTCCTGGACTGAAATCTCTTTATCCAGTTTTTCTGTTCCTTCCGCGCACTGTTCGTCAATTGTCTGCTCCGCTTCTTTCTGCTCGGGAGGACTCTCTGTCTTTACTGAATGTTTTTCTCCATGTTTCATTGCTTCTTCTGCTCCTCAGGTTAAACGTTTTTACCTGGACATTTTTGTGAGAAGGCCTGAAACCGCTTTGCCGGTGTAGTCGACCAGCGGGACAACCTTCTCGTAGTCCATTCTTGTGGGGCCTATTACTCCTACAGCCCCGACGGATTTGTTCCCTATTTTATATGAGGAGGTGACGAGACTGCAGCCCGCAACCTTCTCATTGTCTATTTCTTCGCCTATAAGGATTGTGATGCCCTCTTTTTCTATCTGCTTTTCCAGGATATTCTTTAAAAGGTTTTTTTCTTCTATTATATTAAGAAGGCTGTGCAGCCTCTGCTCCTCAACCATTTCCGGAATTTTGAGCAGGTTCTCTATGCCGTCAATGTTGACAGATGAGTCTGCGCTTTCATTTAAGGCAAGCTGGGCAATGTCAATGGCAAGTTCCCTGTTGTTGGAAGTCCTGTCAAGCCTGAGGTTTTCAAATACTTTGCTCTTGATCTCCTGCAGTGAATAACCGCATAGTTCACCTGTCAGAAAGCTTGAATAGTCAAGAAGTTCATCGGGTGTAACACGCACGGAAAGATTCACCCTGCGGGTTAGAATCAGGCCTGTACGCGAAATGGCGATGAGCAGAACTTCATTGCTTTCGATCTGGATAAGTTCAATGAGTTTAACCACGGTAAAATCGGGATTGGGCGAAAGCATGACTCCCGCATAGTTCGAGACTGTCGAGAGCATCTTTGTGACTGACTCGAAAATCTTTTCCACCTGCATTTCGCGTTGGATCAGCTTATCCTCGATAATTTTCTCCTGGTCATAGTTTATATGGTAATTATCAAGGAGTGAGTCAACATAATACCTGTAACCCTTGTCCGTGGGGATTCTGCCCGAAGAGGTATGGGGCTGCATCAGGTAATCCATCCTTTCAAGGTCGAACATTATATTTCTCATTGTGGCAGGGGAGAGTGAGAATGAGTATTTCTGTACAAATGATCTTGAGCCCACAGCTTTTCCCGTGAGTATATATTCGTAGACAATAGCATTCAGTATGGCAGATTCCCTGTCATCCAGCGGGCGGTCTGTTAATGTATCTGTTTTCATCAGCTTTACCCGTTATTAGTTATTAGCACTCGTTATGCATGAGTGCTAATAACTAATATAATATTTCAGGCCTTAGAGTCAAGGAAAAATTATGTTTTTTTCCGGGTTTTTGTCTTTTTTTATATGCGGCCTTTCATTTTGGTGAGTTCGTCAGTCTCTTTTTTCTTATCTCCTGCTTCCAGCGTCTGCCTGGCGGCATCTATTGTAGTTTTCAGTTTGTCGGCTTCTCCGCTTTCTCCCACCACTATATGAACTTTTCTTAGTGCTTCAAGAATTTCAATGGATTTCTTTAAATCCTCCCTGGATTTTGAAGAAAGCTCGTACTTGGTTCTATACTGTTTTGCAGCCTCTTCCAGGGTCTCTTTTGCCAGCCCAAGATGCTCCCGCCTGTCGCGGAAAAAAGCCTCGCGGGGATCCCTGTATTTCATGATATTTGTGAAGTTTATAAGGTTTCGTATAATCATTGCAACTTTTGCCTGGAATTCTACAAAATGCCATTTCCATTTTGAGTCTTCACCCATCCTGTCACGCAGTTTGTTGAATATATCATTAATTTTATGTGAAAGGTCGAGAATCTGTCTCGGAGTGAGTTTATTTATTGCGGCAAGGTAATCCTCGTTTTCTTTCAAGGAATCCCTGTCAACCTCATCTCCTACCGTCTCTTTCATATACTGGAGAATTTTTGATAAATTTGATTTGGCTGCATCAAGACTTTTACTGTTTTTTATTCCGAGCATTGTGACTGAAAGGTCGCTCATCTGGATATACAAATCAATGGTCTGGGTAAGATATGTAACTATTTCCAGGTTATAATAAGGTTCAAGATTGAGGTTTGATTTCTTTTTTGAGACCAGTTCCCTGATCTTTTTTTCAAGTTCATTGGAATCGGCCTGCAGTACTTTAATATCGTCATTATATGCAGCTTTCTGAGCTTTTGATATGGCCATTATACCCCTCGCTTAATTCCCGGATTGATGTTATTCGAGTTGTTTCCTTTCTCATTTTTAACCGGGTTTAAGGGGCGTAGCCCCTTAAAAAACCCTCTTCAGGCTTTCTGAAGGTTTAAACATCAGTTTGGAAACAAGTCTATTTTATTATCGTCAGAAGAAAAATTTTAATCCAGCTTCAAATCCACCGGTTTCAGAATAGTCTGATTTATTTTTGCTGCATCCGGGAAACAGCTGGAATCCGGATGTCATGATGCCCGGTCTGCCTGACATTCCCCTGCATTTCGCTTATTAGTACAAGACGTTGCTGTTTAATCAAGCAATAAATACAGGTGCCGGTTGTTGATCCTTCGTGGAATGGGCGTTCAGGATATATCCTGCCGCTACCAGGAGACCGGATTTTTTACGACAATATATTCCCCGGATACAGGCATATGGGCCGCTTGAGCTATATGGGGATTTAGATGTTAAGGGATATTGCTGAAAACGGGATGTGATCACGGGTTGAATTCCGGGATACTGCAACGCCGTGTGGCCTGTTACTTTTTCAGAATAAATGTTTTTACAATAATATATATTATAAAGATCACTCCAAGAGCCAGGAAAGCGTATGAAATATCAGTGTAATACTTTTCAAGAACTTCCTTCTGGGTATACAAAAAATAACCCATTACCGCAAGTATGATATTCCATATTCCTGCACCGATGAATGTGTAGAACATGAAATCCCTGAGCGGCATTTTTGCAAGTCCTGCAGGTATGGAAATGAGATGGCGGATACCGGGTATAAGTCTCCCGATAAATGTGGAGCTTTTACCATATTTAAGGAAATAATCAGCAGCATGTTCAACCTTCTGACTGTTGATGAGCAGAAGATGTGCGATTTTAGTGTCTGCAAGGGTGAAAATAACCTTTCTTCCCAGGAAATAGGCCAGTGTATAGTTGATAAGTGATCCGCAAAGCGCTCCTGTTGTTGCCGCAATGAGTATAAGAAATATATTCATTTCACCTGCTGCTGCTTTATATGCTGCAGGAGGTACAATGAGCTCGGAGGGGAATGGTATAAATGTGCTTTCAATGCACATGAAAATTCCAACTGTGAGATAGTTTATGTTGGTCATGTACAAATCGATGCCTGATTTAATTAATGAAGTCAGCATATATCCGCTTCTCCCTGATTTTATAGTTAAAAAGAGTTTTTTAATCCTGGATAGGTGGTGTCAATCCAATAATCTAAAAAATGGAAATAATAACATAATATATTTTATTGCAGAGTTGATAATTACTGCAGCTATCCGGGATTAATTCCGGATCCCGGGATAAAATGCTGATATGTAAAGCAGTCTACCATTAAGGATATATCTTTTTACATTTTAAATAAACTTGACAGGCCTGGAGTCAGCATTTTATATATTATTATAGAACAATGAGTTGAAAGAAAGATAGTATGAATCTAAAAAATATTTTTATTACAGCCTTGAGAGCCCTTTCCAAGAATAAGCTTCGCTCTGCACTTACGAGTATCGGTATAATTATAGGTATATCGAGTGTTATCGTTATGGTCGGCATGGGTAACAGCGCACGGGTTGAGGTCAGGGAGAAGGTGGTTTCATATGGAGCTAACGCCTTAATGATATACCTGAATGGACCCAGAACAGGAAAATGGTTGATCGACACTGATCTTGTGACGCTTAAAAAATATCTCACTGATATTGAGTATATCAGTCCGATTCTAATTCGCAATAATTCTCTTGTGAAATATAATAATAATAATACCCGTATACGGCTTGAGGGTATAAGTGACGAGTATTTTGATATAAAAAAGATAAAACCCCAGTTGGGGAGACCCCTGGTCGCTTTTGATGTAGCATCTACTGCAAAAGTTGCCGTGATTGGCGCAACTCTTAAGGATAGACTCTTTCCGGGTAAAAATCCTGTTGGAGAGCAGATACTTGTGGAGGGGGTTCCGCTCATAATTATCGGTGTGCTTGAATATCTTCCGGAGTCATTCGGTGGAAGAGACGTGAACAATGTTATAGAAATTCCATATACAACTTTTAATATTCGTTTCGCGGGCCGTCGATCATTTGACGAAATATGGATAAAATGTTCTGATGAAGGTAATGTCAGGGATCTTGGAGAATCTGTCAGGCAATACATGATTCAGAAATTTCATCTCCCGATAAAAGATCAGTATCTGTTCAAGCTAAGCACAAGTGAAGATAAACTGAAAACTGCAAATGATATATCAAACGCTCTCGCGATACTTCTTGCAGGAATTGCATCTATTTCGCTCTTCGTTGGCGGAGTGGGCATAATGAATATCATGCTTGTTTCCGTTACTGAACGTACAAGGGAGATCGGTATCAGGATGGCAATCGGTGCCAAGAAGCGTGATATTATGATGCAGTTTCTTGTGGAGTCTGTCATTCTCAGCCTGGTGGGTGGTATAATCGGTATTGCACTTGGCCTTTCGATCTATGGGATAATCACCTATTTTGTTGAATGGCCGTTTATCTTTTCATTTCTTTCAGTGATTGTATCAGTGCTTTTTGCCACACTGGTGGGAATTTTCTTCGGGTATTATCCTGCACAGAAGGCATCAGACCTGAAACCTATCGAGGCATTACGCTTTGAGTGACTGTCTCCTCTTTTCACCCTGTTGACTGTTTTTTCTGAAACTGCTGGGAGACCGGCCCGTTACCCTGGAGAAAACGGTACAGAATGTTGTGTTTGAGTTAAATCCGACAGCAATACCAACAGATAAAATTGACCTTCGGGATTCATCTACAAGCATCCTCCCGGCTTCGTCTACCCTGTATTCGTTCACAAAAGTGTTGAAGTTCTTCTTTACCCGCTCGTTAAGTATTTGTGAGAGCTGGTGTGGACTTATTCCAGGTTCGGAAGCAAGGTCACGCAGGGAAAGGTCCTCGTCGGCAAAAACCTTTTCATCGCGCATCAGCTCATAAAGCCTGTTGCATATAACTTCGACATCAAGGCCTGTTATCCTGGATTTTTCATAATGCGCCTTCCGCGTTTCGCTATGGAGGAGCCTGTGGTAATCGGGATGGAGCTGTGTTACCAGATAGACGTAAACTGTAAATATATTCGCCATCAGTACTGCGGCTATTACAAGGTTAAGTGAGTATATCTATCCCATGCGGGCAGGTCTTGATATTTTGTTGTTGCTGTCTCTTCTCCATACCGGGAGCATCTGCACAAGCACTGGTGTCATCAGTATTGACACATATAGATGGGGAATGATTGCTGTGATATATGTGAGCATGAAGTAAAACGGCAAGCGCGCGAAGTGGCCGCTCATTACGGGGAGCCCGGGATAGTATACTGAAGTGTTTTCGTAACCTGAAAACGGAAGGTAGAGCAGCACGCAAAGCGACAGGAAACATGGAATCATGTACAGAGTATGTTTTTTTCCAGATGAAAACTGCCGGCCGGAACCCATTTGTATCTCATGACCATTACCGGCGGTACTGTGTAAATAACCGGCACAAGGGACATTGTTATATACCAGGCGTACGCGTACTGCGCTATTTCCACAGGCTTTTCATGCGCACAAGGTCCTTCATCCCGGAACTGTCAGTTACCGCATGAACAAAGGAGTCAGCATCTTCTGCCGTAATTTTTTTCACACTCAGTGAATCACCCAGGTTTCCCTCGGCCCTGAAATTGACATCTATTTCATGAAGCGCGTGTTTCCTGAGGTAGTCGTCAGGCAGTGACTCGATGCACCATTGTATGTACTTAACGTTGTTTACATGATAGAACAGGTCGCAGTCAAAATAGCGCACCTGCAGTTTCCTTTCCGTATTACATTCCTCGATCACAGGAATTTTTGTAAAATCATGGGGCAGGGCGCTTTCCCTGTCAATGGCATGGGCGTTCAGGTCGCCTGTGAACGTTCCGCCAGACCGCGCGCTGAGGCTGAACGGAACTGCCGAGTTTATAGCGCGTCCGATTATTTTACCGTCAGCACCGTGCAGCAGGAAATTTCTCCTTGCATACCTGTCTGTGACAGGCGACAGCCAGGACTCGACTGTCACGGTCTCCATCCAGGAAGGGTACCTGTCCATTTTTACATTGAGCCTGGTGAGAACAAAAACGATGTCGCTCACGTCAAATCCTGAATGCCTGGCCATCGCCAGGCCATGACCGATCCCGACCTCCTGCAGCCAGTTACAGATCATGGGCATCCCCGATGATCTGCGGATATCCAGGTCGTAAACCATTACCGTAAGATCTTTTTTGTAGAGTGATGTGTCTATGTTTGATTTATTTTGTGCTTTCATGTTCATTCCCGATTAGAATTACTTTATATTGTTTTGCCACAGAGGGCAGAGTACACGGAGAGTGTTAAAAAGAAGGCACCTTATAATTTTGATAATTAATCCGCATGCTATCAATTTGTATATCATGATGTAAACAGAAATATAAAATAATATTTTTTAATATCCCTGAACCTCTGTGCCCTCCGTGCCTCCGTGGCAGATTCTTTCTACACAGCCTCAACCCTGCATGGAATATACCTGTGGAAGGGTGTGCCCGCGAACCTGTCCCTGTGCGTGTTCTTTGCCAGCCTGTTCGCGTTTGCGCCGTAAACACTGCCCTGGTACTCCAGTCCGAAACCGTGAGGTATCATTACATACCGTCTGCATGTCTGTTCAGTGACCTCAAGTTCCACCTCAACTGAACCTGCTTCGGTAGTGATTTTTACCATCTGTCCGTCTTTTAAGCCCAGGCTGTCCGCGTCAGCCGGATTCATAATGCATGTACATGCGCGCTTACCTTCATTCCACGCAGGATTCCGCATGTTGGTATTAGCATTATACGGCATGTGCCTTCCTGCGGACATGATAAGTGGAAATTCCGCTTTGAGCGCAAGATCCTTACTCTCCTGCTCCGTTGTAATTTCCGAAAGCCATCCCTCCATCTCCGGAATATATATATCCAGTTTTTTATCCTCATGGGCTATATCAGAGAAATTATCATCCGGATCAGATTTTCCTATCCATAGACCTTCAGGGTGATCCATGATCGCCTTGAAAACCTCTTCACCAAGCAGCGGCCCCTTATTGAAACCTATACGCACGGCGGCCTTTTTAAAACTCCCCGGAGCAGTCATCAGCATGGCCCAGAGATTTGCCAGGTTGCCTGAACCCATCTCTTTACCCAGTGTCTTTGCCACGATAAACGGCATAACTTTAAGCGCGGAAGGATTTTCCTTCCCATAATTCATCAGTTCCATACCGAACTTCAGCCTGTTCTCCTTTGCGGCGGCATAGAGTGATTCAGGAATTTCAGGAATAAATCCCATTTTTTCCGCTATGCGCATATGTATTTCGCCAAGTTCTATCTGTTCCCCTTCCGGTTCAACAACGGGCCTCCTCATCTGGAAGTATATTTCAGGCCATGTCCAGGCAAAGAACGTTGCATCCCATGATTCATAACCGGTTTTTGCGGGTAAAACATAGTGTGCATACTTTGCTGTTTCTGTCATAGCAATATCGCACACTACAAGAAGTTCCAGCTTTGAGAACGCATCCTCGTAGGCAGTGGTGTCGGCAAATGAACGGAGAGGGTTGCACTGTGTACACATAACAGCGCGCGGCCTGTCCGGTTTGCTGCTCATAATTTCTTCCGGCAAAACGTTAGGGGGAAATATTCCGCACAGGGCAGGGAAACCGGTTTCAACTGTACGCCATGTTTTTTCATCGCGCTCATCAGAGTGACCGACTATGGGCATGAGAATTCCAGGTATTACATTCCCTCCGGGGACGCAGAAATTCCCTGTTATTGTAAATAAAATCATTTCAAGGTATGTTGTCAGTGTGCTGTGCCTGTTCATGTAGACACCCAGGTCCGGGTGGTAGCAGGCTCTTCGTATTTTCAGCTGCCTGCATATTTCATGTACCTGCTCATAGTCAAGCTCGCAGAATTCTACGGCTGCTTTTGCGTCAAATCCTGCAAACCAGCCTTTAAGTTCATTATATCCGTTTACATGATTTTTTATATACTCTTCGTCGATCCACCCTTCATTGATGACAATTGCAATCATAGCTTTTGTAAGGAGGGCATCTGTCCCCGGTTTAATTGCAAGGTGTATGTCGGCAATCGCTGCTGTTTCGGATTTTCGCGGATCAATAACTACAAGAAGTTTATCCGGATTCTTCGCAAATTCACGAAGAAACAGCGGGGCACGGGGCATCTGGTGGCTCATCATTCCATTCCACCCGATAGCTACAAGCATGTCGCAGTTATGTTCATCAGGTATTGCAAATTTATACTGCTTGCCGGTAATTCTTCCGGCAGCCCAGAATATTCCGGTAAGTTCCTGTGCGATGGCGTTGTAATAGTATCTGGATCCCGTCGCTTTCAGCAGCGTCATTCCTGACGCTGCCTCGAAGTGGCAACCCTGCCCGCCGCCGCCCATGTACGCGTATGACCCGGGTCCGTTTTTTGCGATTATTTCTTTCAGCCTGGCGGCGATCTCATCAGTTGCCTGTTCCCATGAAATGCGTTCAAATCCTTTGTCAGTTCGTTTCAGCGGATACTTCAGCCGGTCATCATGGTGCTGATGGTAAGCAATGTTCATACCTTTGCGGCAGACGTATCCCTTGCTCCGGGGATTATCCCTGTCGCCGCGTACTTTTATTATCCGGTTATTTTCAACCTCAACTTCAATCCCGCAGTTCTGCGCGCAGAGTACGCATCCAGTTTTTTTCCATTCGCTCATTATATCATCCTGTTAAGCTTTTTTTTCTTCTTCTTTTCAACTGGCCCATTATTTAAAAATTCAGTCTCCATCTCTTTGAGCCACAGGAGTCTTGTCTCCTGGTTCATCATGCAGTACCTGACAATCATAATGTGCAGCCTGTCAAATCCCCGGCTGTTCATGTTGTCATATGCCTTCCTGAAGTCATCGATTGTTGCTTCAGTTTCGGCGATTTGTTTTCTGATCTTCTCCACGGATCCGGCGTTTTCCAGAAACCTTAAGTACATGCACTTGTTCAGGAATTCGTCCTTCCTGATCATTTCATACCTGAACGCTCTTTCCTCGCCTTCAGCCCCGGTCAGCCATGAAATGAATTCCTTTCTTCCTGCGTCTGTGATATGGTAATTATGCCTGTTCGGGCCTGATTCCCGGTATTCGATCTCCTTGGCTATGAGGCCGTCGTCAGTCATCTTTTTAAGCAGCGGGTATAGCTGACCGTCATTGATTCCAAACTCCCCGAGCACCTTTATTGCGCTGCCTGATTTAAGGCTGTAACCGTGGGCAGGACCGTTCATCAGCGCCCCGAGTATTATGTGTTTTGTTGACATATATAGTTCCAATATACCTTAATAGTAAGGTATATGTTTGATTAGATATATCTCTGCCAATATTAATTTGCTGAAAAAAGAATGTTTTATGCGTATAATTGCAGGATAAGATCAGTTAATAATTGATCTTATCCCTGGTTCATGATTAGCGGATAATGTTCCTGAGCTTCACTTCATTCATGGGTATTTTAAATGTACCATTGACTGTAACAATGGTATAGAATTCATCAGTTGTGAGAACAGCCCCCTTGTATTTTTTACCGTTGTAAAGATAGACCTCTTCGATCTTTCCGTACCTGACCTTGATGTCGTCAGTTGTTTTAAACTTAATTGCGTTTGAGTTTGCCGCTGTTTTTTCTTTCTCAACAGGTGATCCGGGCTGAACTTTTTCTTCGACTTTTTTAATTTCTGACGTGGGGTTACCGTTAACAATGTCTGTTTTGTTGACATGCTTATACAAAACAAATCCGCCGGTCATCAGGAGTATAAGTACAATTAGTAAAGCACCGGCGCGTTTTTTTGATTGATTCATAATGCTTTCCCCTGTTGTTCTATATTTTGTTATCTGGTGGTTAATCAACAGGAAATTATTAGCCTCAGTCTATTATTTTTGTCAATCCGCAAATGCACTAAAAAGGGAGTGCGGGTAAACCAAACTCTCTCTGGAAGTTGCATCGCTCTTGAAATTTATATTTGAAATAAAAAGTTTTCTGTTGCAGTAATTTCCGGAATCCGGCATGAACTGATTCCAGGTAATTGCCGTATTTACACAATATTTCTTGACTTAAAACCCCTGTGTCATATTATGCACTCAGTTGCATATATAGATAAGGAGGGAGCATGAAGGTACTTATACTTAACGGTTCAAACGGTTCACCTGGGCTTGATGCGGTTATTGACGGACTGAAGTCCGGGATGAAAGAGAGGAACATTGAAACAACTGAACTGAAACTGAATGAAATGAAATACTCGCCCTGCAGGGGATGCTTTAACTGCTGGGTCAAAACACCTGGAACATGCGTGTTCAGGGATGATGGTGATATCCTCTGCAGGGAATTAATTAAATCCGATATGGTGATTGCTGCTGCACCGCTTATCCTGGGCTACCCTGCCGCAACAGTGAAGAATGCACTGGACCGCATTATACCTCTTATCCATCCCTACATTGAAGAGGTGGATGGCGAGGCACACCACAGGAAGCGTTATAATAAATATCCTGCCATGGCTTTCATGCTTGAAAAGGAAAGTGACACGGATGCGGAGGACATTGAAATTGTAAAAGATATATTCACACGCGCCGCGATCAACCTGCGAAGCCGCCTTGCATTTATAAAATATACTGATGAAGGAATCAAGGGGGTGCTCGATGAAATTAACATTTGTTAATGGTTCTCCACGCGGGGTATCATCAAACACGGGGAAGCTTATGGAGCATTTTATTAATGGTTTCCTTGAAACACAGGGGAATAGTGTAGAGACCTTCTACATGATAAAGGAGAGGCCGGGATTTGAAAGTATTATAAATGCTGTTTCCCCGGCTGAGACTGTTCTGCTCGGATTCCCGCTGTATGTTGATGCAATGCCAGGCAGCGTCAAGGAATTCATCGAAGCCCTTGCAGCGCTTAAAGGCAAGCTGCCGGGACTTAAAATGATGTTTCTGGTGCAGAACGGTTTCCCTGAAACATGCCACAACAGGTATGTTGAGCGTTACTGTGAAAAATTGACACATCGTCTCGGGTTCACTTACGGCGGAGCAATATGCAAAGGAGGATGCGAGGGACTGTCAGTACAGCCCCCGGTTCTTGTTGATAAGGTATTCAGACTGTTCAATGAAATAGGGAGAGCGTTTGGTCAGACCGGAAATCTTGACAATGCTATGCTTGTAAAGCTGGCACACCCGGAACACGTCAAGGCTGAAAACATAAAGCAGGTCGCGCAGATGGTAAACGGATTCCTCTGGGACCAGTGGATGAAGAAGAACGGCGTGGAACATCTTTCGTTCGCGAAGCCTTACGGTGAAGATTTGTAGGATTATTTGTTGCCACGCAGGGTCCAGGCATGCCTGGACCCTGCGTGGCATTGTTGCATCATAACAGCTCCAGCAGCCTGTAAATCTCCCTGCCTTCATATGTTCCGGATTTTATAAAGAACTTTTCAAATCCCACGGGAATGTATTTACAGACGTCCTCTGTAAGGTACATGTTTCCAGGTTCGGCAAAGTTCTGCTTAAGGTGATGTATCGAGTTCACTGAATCTGAAACTATTTTACCCGTATCTCCGCGTGTCTGGTATACTGTGCTGCCTATGTGTATGGCAATGCGGTAGGAGAAGAGCATGTCATAGTCAAAGTTTTCAAAGCTCATGATTTTCCTGTTGAGCATCATGCTGAATCCCTTGAAAATTGCCGGGCAGGTTTCACCGTCAAAGGGTACCAGTACAAGTCCGCCAAGGTCAGCCCACATCCAGACTTTACCGTTTATATCGGAAACAGATTCCTCAACAAAATTATGGAATCTTTTTGTGAATTCTTCAAGGGCTGTGCCCGGGAACCTCTTCTTGATTTCCTTCTGCTCATCGAGCTCAATGTGCATGAAACAGAATGTATACTCCTTGCCCAGTGTGATTTTTTTCCAGTCATTGCCTGAAAGTGGGCTGGCAAATTTTACTGCAGCCTGTGGAGGAGCGTCCTGAATCTGGAGGAATTTCCTCCCGAAATCATAAACCTTTTTAACCCTTGCCTGGTCAATCCCGGATTTGAATAGCGCCTTGCCTATGTAGTCGCTTGCTCCGGCATGGAAGAAAACTGCAGGGTCGTCAAATGATCCCTTCGCGTCAAGGATCCCGAATACACGGTTCAATGATGAAAGAATAGTAAGATTTTTTTTAACCGCAGGCTGTGCCAGGCCTCCAAGATCGGCATAGATCACGGTGTCATCAGGCGAGGCTTCACCTTTCTTTTTCAGGTCAGAGAGCGGATTATAATTTACTGAAAATCCCTTTGCCTTTGCAATTCCTGCGAAGCAGGAATTCACAGCTTGTGAATCGGAAAATACAGAAATTTCCATATTGTTCTCCTGTTGTTATCCGGCTACTCCGCAGATTCCCACTGCAGGCTGTAATTATAATATGTTTTGCTTCCGCCTGTAATAACAGGCTTAAACACTTCAAGCATGCTCTTGCAGAAACCTTTGACTACCATGTCGCTTACTGTAAGCGTGTTTGGCGTTGTGTGGTTGGCTTCGATGTCGGTTACTGTTTTTATAATGTCGCTTCTCTTCAGGTCCTCTTCGTTGTCAGTATAATCCATCAGTCCCGAATGCACCGCAATGCGCACGCCAAGGGGCTGTTTCAGCCGGCACTTTGTCTGGTTATACATAAAGAGCTGGTTTACAATATCCATCCCCGCAAATGTTGCATAAAGGTTTTTGTTTGAAAAGAAAAATGCTATAAGTCCGCCGTCACCCTCCCAGCTCCATATACGCCCGTTACGCTTATCCACTGCCTCCTTGACTATATCCCTGAAGTCTGCATATGTTGCCTGGATGATTTCATCGGGATACTCCCTTACAAGCTTCGAGTTGCCTGCTATGTCAAGCCGGAGGAGGGCAAACTGGTACTGTTCACCCTGGCTCAGGGTTCCCCAGTTTTTTGTCCTTCGTATGGCCGGGTCCTCGACAAACATCCGGTTTTCCATATCGTAGATGATCCCCTTTTCACGGAACAGCGATATGATTTCCTTTAGGTATTTAATGGGATACTTTTTACCCATGTAGCCCGTGGTATGCATCTCGACAAGTACCTGTACAAGCTTGATGAACAGCCCGGAGTCCTTGACGTCGCTTACCAGCTGTTTTGCTGCAACCTGTCTTGGTATATCGAGATTATAAGAAAAGCCTGTCTTCTTGTTGAAGTCGTAGTAGTCAAAAAGCCTGTCTGCAATCATCTTCAGATTCTGCAATGTGAGAGATTCGGCAAGGGCCTTTACTGTGAGACTGGCCATGCTGGCTGGTATCTGCATCATCACCTCCGGGAACAGGAACAAGTGCTTTTTTGAGAATTGTGGAAGACCACCGCTGTAATAACTGCACTTTTACAGGTTCCGCTATAATAATAATAATTTTACAGGTATAATTCCTGTCAAGAATGAATCTTTACAGCTGATTTATTTTCGGATTCCTCCTGTTTGAACACTTCAACCTTCTCATTAAGGTTTGAGGCAATGGACGAAACTTCATCGGCATTGGCAGCCATCTGTTTTGCGCCCGCGGCGTTGGCCTGGGTAAGCTCGGTATATGCGCCATGCATGCACTATTTACCTGTCAAGGTCGCAGTCGTTCCCGTCATCGTGAAAACATTTGTTGCACGAGGTACACCGCGGCTTGTGGTTTCTGTCTCCGGACCATTTATTTACAAGGTCTGGCTCGCTCAGCAGGGGACGGCTCAGCGCCATATACTCAATACGCGAGCTGTTCAGGATTCCCTCCATGACATCCATAGACCTGTTTCCGCCTACAAGTATCACAGGTACATTGATACTGTCTGCAATCTGTTTGGCGTATTCTGAAAAATATGATTCCTTGCCGACAAAATCCTCGGTAAAACCCGAAGGGTCTTTGTCTGGTTTTGGTGCGCGGAACACCGGTCCGCCGCTTATATCTATAGCGTCAATACCTCTGTCCGCGAGTTTTTTACACAGGGCTTTGCAGTCCTCAAAGGTGAACCCCTTGTCTGACATGAAGTCCGAGCAGTTCAGTTTCATAAATATGCAGAAGTCCTTACCTGCCTTCGCCCTGGCGTTGTCATAAATCTCTATAAGTATCCTGGCCCTGTTCTCCGCGCTTCCGCCATATTCATCTGTCCTCTGGTTGAAATACGGCGCAAGAAAAGTATTCAGCATGTAGCCATGTGCGCCGTGAATCTCCACTCCGTCGAATCCGCTCTTCTTTGCCCTGAGTGCCGCGTCACCGAAGGCATTTATCAAGGTGTTGATTTCATCTTTTGTCATCTCTTTTGGAGTGATGTTGGAAAGTTTGTTCGGCACAGCTGAAGGCCCCCATATAATGCGCTGACCTGTATTGAACCATGTGAACGAACCGCCGTACACAGTCTGGAGTATGATTTTGCTTCCTTTCCCGTGCACCATGTCTGTAAGTTGTTTATACTCGTCGATAAATGAGTCATTGTATATCCCCATCATGCGCGCGTTGGGCTGCTCATCTTCAATTACGTAGGCATAGCCCGTAATAACCGCAGCTGCACCGCCTTCTGCAAGGTCGGAGTAAACCTTCATAAGCCTGTCAGTCATGTGGCCTTTGTCGTCCGCCTTGCGTTCCCATGTGGCAGAGCGTATGAACCTGTTCTTCAGTTCAAGAGCGCCTATAGCTGTTTTGTCAAATAGAGTTTTCATTATATGCCTCGAGACTTTAAATTGTTATATTGCCAATATTTCCTGACGGTAAAAAAAGATGCAATCATAATTATTTTACCGGGGCGGCCTAACGCGCAGTAAACTGCGCGCCTACATACCTGAACCTATTATGCGCAGCAGCTCCTTAGCAGCCTCAACCGGACCTTCCATTTCCCAGCCGCTGATTCCCAGCCTTGTGCGCATCTGGCCCACGAAGATTCCCTTTTCAAAGAAAGCTTCAAAGAATTTCTGCGCCAGCACCTCGTGCTCTTCACGGTACTGTACAGGACCGAAAATGTTCGCGAAGTATGAGTGGACAAGGCCCGTGGCGGTCGTTGTTCCCTTGCTCATAACTGTGCCGTCCCTGAAAACACTGATTGCCCTTTTTACCGACTTGAAACGCTCTATGATCGGGTGGTCGGCGTCGACCTGGTCGTAGTTGTTGGCGTAAAGAACCATGTCTATTTTGTGCCCCTTGACCACGGTCTCGTGAGTTGTAACAGGAATGATGATACGCGCGTTGACCCGTGTCGCGCTCATGAGTATGGATCTGTCGATCTGGCCGAAAGCGTAACCAGGTTTCAGGTCATCAATGCGCAGGAACGCGCCGGTCTCTGTTCCGTAACCGATGATACCGTCAGGTTTAAGTTCAAGAGAGCCCATGTCGTCTGCAATGATTATCATGTCGCGCAGGTGTTCGCGTCCAAGGTTGCGGAATGCCTCGAGCGTTTCGGACTTGCCCGCTCCTGAATCGCCCATAAGCAGTATGGTCTTCTCTTTTCCGCCTTTAAGCAGGACCTTAACCATGGCCCCGTGGTAGGGCATCATGCCGTTCCTTATCATAACCGCGTTGTGCAGTGTGAGTGCCATCTTTTTCAGGTACCCGAAGTACCCGAACATGGAGCGCAGGGGGCATGCAGCGACCATGATGTCGTTCTCCCTGTCGTCAAAGAAGACCGCGGGAACTTCGCCGAACCTGTCCAGTTCGCTGCCCGGCACGCCGAACAGGTAGACAGCGTCGGGTTTGCGTTCAAGTTCTTCATCACTGGCTATGTCGAAGAGGTTACAGAGCGAAAATCCCAGCTCATAAAATGATTCGTGAAAATAGATATTTATAATCAGCCTGCCGACACGCGCCGGATAGCATATCCATTCTGACGGGTTCAGGTTTACCAGGTCCATGGGATTTTCGTTTATCTTTACAAAAGTACCGGTGCGCTTGTTGCTGGGAGGATCAAGTATTACAGGCGGATTGAGCAGCATCTGGCGTATGACAAGTATATCCCTCAGTTTGCCGAATGAGTCAGCGGGGTAGGGTATATTTTTCGGGATGCCGATCGCGGCAATGCCTGCGCCTGCGGGAAGCTGCCTGTATATCCGCGGGTGTGTGCCCGTGATGTTCTCCTGTATGTCGCGGTATGTCCCCATGACCAGGTCAGCAAGCTTTTCAACAGTCTGGTTGAATGTCCTGTACGGTCTCTTGTCAAGGGTGTCACCCTCGGAGTCGCATATGACATAGCGTTCAAAGCTGCGCCAGTAGTTGTAGAAGTATTCAATAAAGTCGTTAAAGAGTGCCATGTCCCTGAAGAACTGAGCTGATTCAGGGAGTATCTTCGGGATGTAGCTCCCGTCAAGGCGCACAAGGTTCTTCAGCGTCATGTGGAGCATGTGTATGCCGTCGCCGGTAATATCGCTGCTGAAGATGTCAAGCAGCCTTGACTCCTGCTGCTGAAGGTTTTCAATAAACCTTTCCAGTATCCGTACGAACAGGCCGCTCTGCAGCATCTCTTCCTGGGTTTCACAAAGCCTTCCCTTTGTATGTATGATTATCTTGTTGTCGATCTCCCTGAAACTTGATATTGCCATAAAATTTACCTCTCTGCAGTTTATCTGATCTGAAAAAGCATCAGCATGGGTACGGGATACAGGTTTATCAACACCTGTATCCTGAAATAAAAAAAGCCGGCATTCATGTCTCCCTCTCTATCTGAGGAGGTTACATAAAGGCCGGCTTACTTCCAGCTGCCCCCCGGGCCCCTGTTGAGTCTTCCGTATTAAAAAACTTTGTATATGTGTATGCTTTTTCGGTCAATATTTTTTTATTTAGCCTGTAAATTTATTGATTAGTTACCGTGGTCAGTTTTATATTATGTAAATCAAGGAGTAATATATGGGACTATTTAAACCTGATATTCAAAAATTTCTGCAGGAAAAAAATTTTGAAAAGCTGCTTACATACCTGGATCATAAAAACCCGGGTATACGTTACAGCGCATTTGCCGCACTTGCTGAAAGGGCTGATGAAGATGCCGCAGTCTCGGAAAGACTGAAGAAGATGGTTACAGACAGCGATTCATGGGTCAGGACCGTGGCAACATTAAAGTTCGCGGGACCGGGAGAAGCATCTGTATCAAAAAGCATGATGGAGATCATGAACGACGGGTCACAGGATGATAAACTTGAACTGCTCCGCGTTGTTTCAGGACTCGGCCTGTCATCGGACGAAACCGTACTGCGGGTGATACTGAAAGGATTAGCAGATAAAAAAGAGACTGTTAAACTGCAGGCCATAAGGGCGGCAGGTAAAGTAAGGAGCGTTCACCTTGTCCCTAACCTCGGGGACCTGCTTCATGAAAAGCATCATAAGATACGTCTTTATATCGCAGAGTCGTTGTTTCATATAGGGGGGGAGGAGGCGACCGATTACCTCATAGGGCTGCTTGCGGATAAAGAACCGGAGGTCCAGGCAGCTGCAAGGTCATACCTGGAGCATAGCAGTTTCGAATACGCGCGGAAGGCCATTCATGACGCAGGGTTTATGCAGCTTGTCAGGGAAATGCACGACAGGGAACCGGTAAGGAAAGCGACGGCTGAACGAATCGGACGGGAACAGATCCGTGAAGGGCTTGCCCTGCTTCACAGGGCATGCCGGGACAAATACCGCGAGGTAAGGATCGAGGCGTTAAAATCAATTGCGGTTTTCAGAAATCCCAATTCTGTAGATGCCGCTGCAAAGCTTATGGATGATAAATACCATGATGTCAGGCTTGAGGCTGTAAATACCCTGGAGAAAATCGGCGGGATAAATGCTGCGGCAGCAGTTGAACGCGGGCTGATTGATAAATCGGGAGAAGTGCGTAAGGCTGCTGAAAAGGCACTGGAGAAAATGAATAGATTCCCGTAATATCTTGCGGCAGGATGGAAACAAAGGCAGCAGGAATCAGCTCCGTCGGCCAGGTTTATAATTGGGACTTTTTCTTTTTGTCTTCGAAATTCTGTTCAAGGATAAAAATTACGATCCGTTCATTGTTGCCTGTGCTCAGGTCTGTGTGAAGGTTCCGGACCTTGAGTCCGCATATGTCGAAAATTATTGCCTCGAGCAGGGGCTTTGCGTTTTCGAGCAGTCTGGACCTTACCTGTTTTATCAGGCTGTGGCCCTCATCGTTCTTTGTAAGCTGCTCTTCGGCTCGCGTAAGGATTCCCTTGAGCCTTACAATGATCATGTCATCAATTATATATGCCCTGGTCTCGGCAGGGCCCCGGCCCATGTACTCTTTTTCAAAACGGATCATTGCCTCGCATATCTCCGCTTCGATCATACCCTTTGTTTTTTCATTACCCATTTAAATCACCACACGAAGTATTGAGACATACATGGAATATAACAGTTATTAATGTAAAGCTGAATTTTTTATATGCCGTCAATGCGGAAAACCGGTTGACATTTTTATTTAAGACCCCTGACTGATTGTTAACAGTAAAAGTCCCGTGAGGTAACCATGAAAAAACTGATGTCTGCATTAATTTTCCTGATGTCTGTGATCTCAGCATTATATGCAGGCAGTGTGATCAACGGTCAGCAGGAGAAGGGTGAAATTGTTCTGAAAAGTCTTTCTGTCGCGGATGGTAAAATAATATTCAGGACTGACACCGGCGGATGTACAGATGAAAAATCTTTCAGGGTGAATGTGAAGCAGGTTAAGGGAAGCTCCTATATGAAAAAACCTCATTACACGCTGACTATTGAAAGGGTGGTACCTGATTACTGCAAGGGGCTGTTCCCCGGGGGTGTTGTCATAGGGATTGACCTTGAAAAGGATGCCGGGCTGAAGGGTGATTATACCGTATCTGTTACAAATATGGTTCATACGCAAAAAGGTGATTAGCCCGGTGTTGCTCTGCATATACTGCTTTAGTATAAATACCTGCGGGAAGTTTGCTGCATGAACCTATTTACCAGGATAAAACTGTATTACACCAGGAGAGAGAATCCGGGTTTCGGCGCACTCGATATTTTAAAATATATAGGGCCGGGCCTTCTTGTCACTGTGGGTTTCATCGACCCCGGCAACTGGGCAAGCAACCTCTCTGCAGGGTCACAATACGGATACGCCCTGCTATGGATGGTGACCCTCTCTACGCTGATGCTGATTTTTCTCCAGCATAATTCAGCCCATCTTGGTATAGCAACCGGCCTGTGCCTCTCCGAGGCTGCCACGGAACACATGAGACCCCGGGTAAGCAGGCTTTTCCTTGCCTCGGCTATGGCTGCTACTGTTTCGACAGCGCTTGCTGAAATTCTCGGGGCAGCAATAGGGCTCAATATGATTACCGGCATACCCATTGGCGCGGGAGCCCTGCTCACGACCGGGCTTGTAATATACCTGGTCTTTTCAAATAATTACAGGCGGATCGAAAAATATATCATAGGGTTTGTTTCGCTTATAGGTATATCATTTATTTTTGAAATGAGTATCATCCATATACACTGGGGCGAGGCGGTGCGGGGCTGGTTTGTCCCATCATTCCCCGGAGGATCAATACCGGTTATTATGAGTGTTCTTGGTGCAGTGGTGATGCCGCACAATATATATCTTCATTCAGAAATTATCCAAAGCCGGCAGTGGAACCTTGAAGATAAGGATGTTATAAAAAAACAGCTAAAGTACGAAATGACGGATACTATATTCGCCATGATTGTGGGATGGATGATTAACAGCGCGATGATAATAGTTGCTGCTTCGGCCTTTTATCATAACCATGTACAGGTAAACGAACTGCAGCAGGCGCAGTTAACGCTTAAACCGCTTCTTGGTAATGCCTCATCACTGGTATTTGCCGTGGCTCTTCTTCTTGCGGGCTTTTCCTCCTCAATAACGGCTTCAATGGCAGGCGGGAGCATTTTCGCGGGTATATTCAGGGAACCTTTTAATATCGCGGACAGGCATTCGCGGACAGGAGTACTTATTACACTTATTGCCGGCCTGCTGATAATTTTTATGCTGAAAAATCCGTTTACCGGTCTTATATGGAGCCAGATAATCCTCAGTATCCAGCTTCCATGGACTGTTTTCGGGCTGCTCTACCTTACCTCGTCACGTAAAGTAATGGGTGAGTTTTCAAATACTGTTTCCGACAGGATAATCCTCTACTTCATCGCTATGGTTGTCTCTGCCCTTAATATCATGCTTTTGTGGTCGTTTGTTTTCTGATTAAAGTTAAAGACAGGTTATTGGCGAGAATAGATCTATACGTTATGGATTCTTCCTATGCGTGTAAATAAATAGTTACACCGCTTATTATCATTACCATGTGAAAAACGGCACCGGCAATAACAAACATGTGAAACAATTCATGAAACCCTATGCGGAGGTTCGGCTTTTTTACAGCATAAACAACGGCGCCGGCTGTATAGAACAACCCGCCTGAAACAAGCAGTAACAGTATGCTTAACGGTATTACCTGTATGCTTAGTAATATAGGTATTGAACATGCTGTACCCATTGTTAAGTATATGATGGTGCTGATTTTCCTGGGAACGTTGACAAAAAAAATAACAGCAATGCCCGAGAAAACAAGCAGCCATTGCGTTATCAGAACCGGCTTCATTATTGTCCCGTCAAGATAGAAGAAACTCAATGGTGTTGAGGTGCCGGCAATTAAAATAAAAATTGCGGAACGGTCCAGTTTGCGCCAGACTGTTCTTTCGTTTGCACTTTTCTTCTGAGCGTGGTAAAGAAAACTCGCAGTAAAAAGTGTTATGGTCGAGAGTCCGTAAATAATCAGGAAAATCTGGAGCTTTAAGTTGCCCCATGCAAGTATGGCCAGGGAGACTGCTCCTGCAGTCATAACTGGTATTAATATTCCGTGAGAATATGCGGAAACTTTTTCAGATTTAAGAATGGGCATTGATCGGCTCCAGAAGCAGGTATATTCATTTTGAGACTGTGACAGCAGAGCTGTCTTAATAGTTGCATATTAATTCTGAAAGTGCTAATTTTATCCGGAATATGCACAGGGCTTCAAAATCGGTTCAAATCAGGCATCAGGTATTTTTATCAGCTTCAGTATATTCCTGAAGAAGATCTTGTCCTTCTGCTCCTGTGAAAGAGTGGGGGACGTGTGTATAAGTTCAACATATTTTTTCTGGTCGCACCAGGGGCTGTCTGTACCGAATATAAAATAGTCCTCGTTCTGGCTGTAGAGCTGCCTTGCGGTTTTATCCCCCTGCATCATTTCCAGTACAAATGCCAGGTCAAAATAGCATCCTTTATTCACAAGGTGGTCCATCACTTTCTGCCATTCATACATGCCGCCTGCGTGCGCCAGTATAATTTTTGATCCGGGAAGGGCCTTCAGTACATTCCCGAACCGCTCGATTGATGTGTAGTCGCAGTCCGGGAGGCTGGGGTCAAATCCTGAATGGAAATGGAGTACCAGGTCATTGTTCAGCACCTCTTCGTAAACCTTTAATGCCTCAGCTGAATCACCGGGAAAATTCTGGTACCCCGGATGAAACTTGATACCCTGGATCCCTTCAGCCTTCATCTCTTTTATTGTATTCCTGTAATCAGTATCGAGGGGGTGAACAGAACCGAAAAAAATCATGCGCGGAGATGCGGGAGCAGCAGACCTGATCCACTGCAGTATGCCGTTAGACTGTCCCGGATTAGTTGCAACCGGAAGCACGATTGAATAATCTATTCCTGAGTTATGCATTGAATCAAGCAGACCGTTTAAAGTCCCATCGGTGAAGTGTACAACCCTGCCGCCACCTTTTTCAACGATGGTGCTGATTGCCCTGCCTGCAACAGAATCGGGGTATATGTGTGTATGGGCGTCAATAATCATATGATTTATCTTATGCGAATTTCAGGTTTTATACGAAACATGTTCATCTGCATAAATGTCTTGCGCTCCGTGTTTGTCAATACTATAATGATTATCAGCGCGATTCATCCGGGGTGTGGTTTCCTGCTGTGGAGCGGGTAATGTGAAATACACTCCGTTCGTCAGCTTATGGGTCATGCAGGCAGATGTTGTAAATTTAAGTATCCCGGCTTATTGCTGAAAGAGTGCCGGGTAGATAAAAAAAAGGTTAATCCGGGTGACGGTATTATGATAAAGAGAGAGGATGTTGAATTCAGGTCAGGCGATGATACATGCGCCGCGTGGTATTACAGGCCGGCGGGCAGGGTTAAATCCCCGTATCCATGTGTTGTTATGGCCCACGGTTTCGGCGGCCAGAGGGAGCTCCGGCTTGACGCTTATGCTGAACGTTTCGCAAAGGCGGGGTACGCGGTGATAGTATTTGATTACCGTCACTTTGGCGGGAGCAGCGGCACACCGCGCCAGCTGATCAGCATAAAAAAGCAGCTCCGTGACTGGCGTGCAGCAGTGAAGTACGCCCGGTCATTAGAGGAGATCGATCCGGATAGCATCTGTCTCTGGGGTACGTCATTCAGCGGCGGCCATGTAATGAGGACAGCGGCATGGGACAATAAAATTGCAGCAGTGATCGCACAGGTGCCGTTTGTGAGCGGGATTTCAGCTGCATTGTCAGCGGGATTAAGGCAGTCAGCCAGACTGGCCATGGCAGGTTTAAAGGATTTTTTCTACTCCTATTTCGGCAGGGTCTTTTATGTTCCCGCAGCCGGTGAACCCGGTTCACTTGCAGCACTGACAGCGCCGGGAGCAGTGGAAGGGATCAGGAGGCTCTACCCGGACGGCTATGTTCCTGATGAGAGGATTGCGGCCAGGATATTTTTATCCATAGCCTTTTACAGCCCCGGAAGATGGGCATGGATGCTTAAAATGCCGCTTCTTGTGCAGGTTGCAGCAAAAGATGCGACTGTTCCGCCCCGCGCTGCATACAAAGCAGCCTCAAGGGCGCATTATGTCCGCAGCATTAAGTATGACATTGATCATTTCGACATATATGTCGGAAAACCTTTTGAACAGGCAGTCAGGGACGCGATAGATTTTCTCAATGAATTTCTTGCGCGCAGGCAGGCAAAATCCCTGAAATAAACCGGGTAAATGTAAGGGATGTCTTATAAGAAATAGAACATTAAAAAATGCTGCACCGGTCATATCATTTTTTTGATTATTCCTGAACGGGTTTGTACATTTAACCGGAAGTTCAGCATTTCTGAACCATAAATCAGCCGCGAGGTGCGGAATGTCATATTCTCCGGAGTTTTTCGACAGGATCAGGTGTCATCGCAGTAAAAAGAAGCAGTGCGTAGAGCTCATTGCTTCAATCATTACACTTTCAGAAAGGGCGCGCAGGATGGGGCTCCTGGCACTTGAGGATGACCTTGATGCAATTAAAGATCCCATGATGAAGAAAGGCCTGCTGCTTGTTGTAGATGGTACGGATCCGGCCATAGTGCATCAGGTACTGAGTGCATTCATGCTTTCATGCTATTCAAGGGGTATTAACCTGCTGAAAGCAGTCATTATTCTTCAGGGAGTGCTGGGGATCCAGGCCGGCGACAACACAAGGCTTATAGCTGAAAAACTCAGTGTTTTTCTCGGGAAAGATATAGACCTCTGGGAAACATACTGGAACGATAATGTGAATGCCCGGACCGGGGTTGGCGGCGTGCATGGCGCGGAAGGTGAGGGGCATGCTCACCGCGCTGGAGACGTAAATTCGGAAGTTGAGGGTATTGATTTTGAGAAGCTTGCGGATATGGCTGACCGTTTCATCCAGAAGATACTCCGCGAGGTTGATACCAGAGACCTGGCGATGGCTCTTAAAGGGGCCAGCGCAAAGATGCAGGATAAAATTTTCGGCAACATGTCTAACAGGGCCGCCATACTTTTAAAAGAGGACATGGACTACATGGGCCCTGTGCGGATGGATGATGTCATCTGCTGCCAGGAGAGGATACTTACCATTGCCTGCAGGCTTGCAGAAGCGGGTGAGATCATATTTCCTGACGGCAGCGAGCTTGTTGAATAGACCGGGGCCCCGGTTATTCCAGGACTGCCCCCTTTGCCGCTGAACCCACATGTTTAACGTACCTTTTCATGTAGCCCGGGGGAATATCCAGCACAACGGGTTTCCAGTCCGACCTGCGTCTTGCCAGTTCATCTGCCGGCACATCTAGTTCAAGGGACCTGCCCGGTATGCTGATGCGGATTATATCTCCGTCGCGCACAAGAGCAATCGGCCCGCCCGCTGCAGCTTCGGGTGACACATGGCCAATGCATGGCCCGGCGCTTGCACCGGAAAACCGTCCGTCAGTGATCAGGGCCACTTTTTTGAAACCTGCAAGTTCAATCCCCATCGTCACTGCCAGTGTTTCGGGCATTCCCGGCCCCCCTATTGGCCCCTCGTAGCGTATCACAACGACCTCGCCTTCGTTAAGTCTCTTCTCCCTTATGGCCCTGAGCGCATCGGCTTCGCTGTCAAAGACGCGTGCCGGGCCCGAGAAAACCTTCATGTCCGGATGAACCGCGGACTGTTTCACAACCGCGCCTTCGGGCGCAAGGCTCCCCTTCAGGATTACGGTGCCACCCTCGGGAAGGTGGGGCCGGTCACGCGGCGGAATTACCTTTTCGTCCCTTATCACGGCAAAGAGCAGGTTTTCTTTTACTGTCTTCCCGGTAACCGTCATGGAACCGGTGTTGAGGTCGTTTTCAAGCACCTTCATGACCGCGGGCATGCCGCCCGCAATGTACAGGTCCACTATGCCGTAAGGCCCGCTGGGCGATATTGCGCAGAGTGTGGGGATCTTTCTGTTGAAGTCGTTAAACCGGTCAATGGGGTAGTCAATTCCAAGCTCGTGTGCAATGGCGGGTAAATGGAGCGCTGTGTTTGTTGACCCGCCTATGGCCAGGTCTGCCATGAGCGCGTTGTCAAGCGCGTCGCGCGTAAGTATCATGCGGGCACTGAGCCCCTCCTGCGACATTGCGACAATGCGCATGCCGGCCCTGCGCGCGAAGATCAGCTTGTCGGTATGGACCGCGGGTATGTTTGCAGTGCCGGGAAGGCACAGGCCCATGGCCTCGACAAGGCACTGCATGGTGTTTGCTGTACCCATGAGTTCGCAGGCCCCGCATGTTGCAGGAGTTGATGTGTGTATTTTGTCAAAGGGATTTGTGTAGGATTTATGGTCAACACTTCCATTCATTGACGGAGAATACCTGATCTGCCAGCAGCCCGGGCCGCCGGTAACAAATATTGACGGCAGGTCAAGGCGCGCTGCGGCCATGATCATACCCGGAATTATTTTATCGCAGCTTGCGATAAAGACCACAGCATCATACCTCATGCTGCGTATATGTGTTTCAATTATGTCTGCAATAAGATCCCTCTGTGCAAGCACGTAACGCATACCGTCGTGTCCCTCGGTCATGCCGTCGCATGGTGCGGGCACATTGAACTCGAAGGGCACACCCCCTGCGGCGTACACCCCCTCTTTGACACGGGCTGCAACCGTATCAAGGTTAACATGGCCGGGATTTATTTCAGTACGCGAAGAGGCAATTGCTATGAGCGGTTTGTCTTTAAGGTCATCGGGGTCCATGCCCAGGCCCCGGAAAAAGGCCTTTCGCACAACGCTTATGGGGAAGTCGCGGTCATCAAATATTACATCGCTCCTGGATTTTTTCGCCATGATGCCTCCTGGTATCTGCATGTTCTACGTTAATTTATGCACATTCATTGTTTTTGTCAAGGTGTTCCCGGGGCATGAACAGACTGTAATGCGGCAATTAATAATATTACCTGTTCAGATGTATTTATGCCGCTTAATAAAGGCGCGTCGTATCTTTCTGACATAAGTGAAAAATTTGTGTTTTTGCGCTAATAAATATTGAAACCGTTTGAATATTGCTCCATATTCAAAATGAACGGACAAGTATTTGACAAACAGGTAAAGCGTATATTTTGGTTTGTACATCAACGGTAAATTGCGGGATTCACCATGGCCGGTATTTACAATATATTGTACAATAAATAGTATAATTAATAGTATATGGGAAAAATCATGAAAAAGAAAACAAGCTTGATGAATAACTTTAAAATTTCCACGAAACTTCTCGTTATGGCCCTGGGACTGATTGGTGTAATTCTTGTTACGGTTTCTGTGAGCCTGGTGGTTGTTATAAACATTGTCCTGGGCGATTACATGAATAATGAAGTTCAGACCAGGGCGGAAGTTCTCCGCAGGAATGTTACAGTGATGGAGGAGACTGCTTCTTCTGCAAGTGACTGGCTCAGCGGATCTTCTATGATGATCAACATTTTCAAGGCAGGTGACCGTAAAGGTGCTGCCGAATACGGTCAGACCGCAATGAAGTCAATCGGGCTTAATTACTTTGTTATAACTGATAAGAATGGTAAGGTTTTTGTAAGGGCGCACGCACCTGAGAAATTCGGGGACAGTGTAATCGACCAGGTTTCTATCCGCAATGCTCTTAAGGGTGAAAAGACAGCCGGGTGTGAAGAGGGGACTGCAGACAGGCTTATAATCAAGGCAACATCCCCTGTTTTTGATAACGGAAGAGTTATCGGCGCACTTTCGACCGGTTATATACTGAGCAGCAATGTTTTTCCCGATGAGCAGAAGCGGCTTCTGGGTTGTGACGTTACTGTATTCTACGGCGATGAGAGGATTGCCACATCTCTTGTTGCAGACGGCAAGAGGCTTGTTGGCACAAAGATGGAGCACAAGGCCATACTTGATACAGTATTGAAAAACGGCGGGAATTATTTTGGTGAAGCGACAATACAGGGAAAGCTTTTTTATACAGCATATATGCCGCTCAAGGGGAATGAGGGTAAAATCGCAGGTATGCTTTTTATAGGTAAGGATGCCGGCGTGATCAGCGGGCTTAAACAGAAGCTGTTCGGCTACCAGACGGCTGTACTGCTCCTGGTGGGTGCGCTCTTTATGATTATTTTTTATTCGGTTATTAAAAATACGGTGCTGGTGCGGCTGGGAAGGCTTAACAGGAGGTTCAAGGACATAGCGGAGGGTGAAGGTGACCTCACAAAGACCCTTGACGAGGATGGGAAGGATGAGCTGGCTAAACTCTCGGTTAACTTCAACAGGTTCGTGGGACGCATACGCGATGTTATATCTGAAATGAAAAGGATTTCAGCCGAGATGACAGGCGTGGCCAATGAACTTTCTTCAGGTACAAATATATTTTCGGACAACGCGCAGAACCAGGCATCTTCAGTAGAGGAGGTCAATGCCACAACCGAAGAGCTCTCTGCGGGAATGGAATTCATCGCGGATATGACAAAGGTGCAGTTCGACAAACTGTCACAGATGGTTTCCCGGATGGATGATCTTTCCGGGCTTATAAACGGTATGGATGCCAAGGCGAGGGAATCACAGGTTCTGGCAAACAGCATGTCCGACAGTGCAAGGACAGGTGAGAATTCGCTGCAGCTGATGAATGACAGCATGAAGAAGATCAACGATAGTTCGCAGAAGGTAAATAACATCATACAGATAATAAATGATATTTCGGACAAGATCAACCTCCTTTCACTGAACGCTGCGATTGAATCAGCCCGTGCAGGTGAAGCGGGACGGGGATTCGCGGTTGTTGCGGATGAAATTTCAAAGCTTGCCGACGAAACCGCGGGCAGCATAAAAGAGATCGACAGGCTGATCAAGCAGAATGATGCGGAGATCATTAAGGGGATGTCAAATCTTAATGAAACCAGCAGGAATATAGGCCAGATAATTCACGGTGTTGAATCAGTCACCGGTATGATGAATTCTATAAAAGATTATACCGGAAAACAGCTTGAAGCGCGTGATGAGATGACCCAGGTATCGGACGTGGTCAAGATCAAGACCGAGGAGATAAGGAATGCGACCTCGGAACATCTTGTTTCAACAGAGGAGATTGTACGGGCCACTGCCAGCATCAACGAGATGACCCAGTCAATCGCTTCCGCGGCAGAGGAGATGGCATCGATGGCACAGGAAATATCAGGAATGTCCGAAACGCTCAAGGGCAGGGTTGATTACTTCAAGGTATGATGCCGGTTTATATACAATAAGTTATATGTGCCGTTTTAATATACACGCGTTAAAAAAATGATTTGACGAATTCACAATATTAGTTAATTTTTAATGCAAGTAGAGTTAATGGTGGCGAACAGTTTTTTGCCACTTTTTTAATGCGCAGGATTTTACCAGGAATCCGCAATAACAAATGGAGGTATACTTTGAAAAAAATATTTTCTTTAGCTGTAGTGGCATCCTTGGCTGGTCTTCTCTTTCTGTCCGGTTGTGCATCAACAGGCAGCAGCGGCAGCAGCAGTTCATCCAGCACAACTTTCGCAGATTATTTTTCATATCCCACAGTAAACAAGAACGGCATAGCTTATACAATCTATAATAAACAGGTCGCACCTGATGACATGGATACACTCTCTGTCGTTTTATTAAGCGGTTATACCTACATTGAACAGACTCTTAACCATTATGGTTACATAGGTGTTGCGGTTCAATTCTCGAACAGCACCAATAAACTCTATGTTGTTGAAAGAGCAGTGTTTGATAAATTCCTTAAAAACGAAATAGATGCTACCGCTTTCGTTAACCAGCTCAAGGTTATGGATCTCTAGGAGTATCTATACACACCTGGTACGATGGTGCCAGGTGTGAGCTACCCCCTCGCCTGATGATGCAGAATACTATCCCTACCGCTGAATACTGCTCAATACATCAAATTGCGTCTTTTATTTTAATATCTTTTCTCTAAGAATTTCTCACAATATTTTGAAATACACTTTGCCCGGAGTATATTATAACCAGGGAAATGGAAATGGTGATTTTCAGGTTTATTAAGTCTATATTACGGAGTGATGAGATATGAAACATGCAGCACGGGAAAACAAGCGTATGTACCTTATGTTTTATCTTCGGGTGTTCGAAGATGGAGAGTTCCTGGGATTTGTCATAGACCTTTCTCCAAAGGGGATGATGATTATTTCAGAGGCTGCCATAAAAACGGACAGGATTTATAAACTCAGGATGAAACTCCCGCCGGATATAAAGAATAAGGACAAAAAAAATTATGTTGAGTTCAAGGCGAACTGCAAATGGTCCCGGCCGGATGAGGATAATACCAGTTTTTACCTTAACGGTTTTGAACTTGAGGAAATCAACAGCGAAACAAGCGCGCTGATCGAAAAGACAATAAACGAATACAGGTTGCCTTAAAGGGGGAGCATCATGAATATAAAAACTATTTTACTGGCAGTGGATCTCACTGAAAACCCGGGAGACATCACAGAAAGGGTCTTCTCCCGTTTAAAGTGCAAGGATGCGCAGCTCTTCATTATTCATGTGATCCAGGATATATCCAGGGTCTCCCTGTATGCCGACGCTTATCCCTTATGGGAACAGTACAGGGACAGGGCATGCAAGGATACAATAATCAGGCTTGATGAATACATAAAGGCTTTATCAGGTCCTTTCAGCGATATTCAGCCCCTTGTGGAAGTGGGAGATCCCGCGGGAATTATAGTCGAAAAGGCGGAAAAACTCAATGTTGACCTGGTTGTTGTCGGGAACCACTGCAGGCAGGGGATAGATCACCTGCTGCACAGGAATGTTTCTGAAAAGGTAATGAGGCTTGCAAAAAGAGAGATTATCAGTTTTTATATATGCTGACCACACGGCTTTGAATGATGCATGGTCAGCATTAAATTTTATTTCTGTTCTTCTGTCCGGGGAATTTCAAGCTCAAGGTGTTCTTTCATGTCCTGTACAATGGCTTTGGCTACCTTTGTAAGTTCCTTGTCGATTGTGTCTTCCGGCATCAGCATGAAGACCCAGCTTACAAGGCAGCAGCTTCGCAGGTAGTTCTTGTTCGTGTTGTAAACGTACCTGCCAGTACCGATTACTTTCCCTGTGACAGTATCTATAAACCTGATGTTGATTGTTATCCTGATCCTTGCCTCGTTCTTTTTATCAACGTAGCAGTCGTACTGCCCCAGGCTTCCTGTTATGAAGTAATCGACATTTGCAATCTTGCCCAGTTTCGCATAATCTTTCTCTGTCATGCCCGTTGCTTCGAAGGCCTGCTCCCTGATTATCTTTGAAATCTGTGTCCTCTCGACAATATCCCATTCGCGGATCTTGATCAGTTCGTTGGTTATTGCGTCAGAAACATTTACCCCGGAATTGGCTACGCCTGAAGCGTCTTCAAACGGGATTAACGCAACCCTTATATTTTTTTTGAATCCTTTGGTAGTTTTAAAATAGAGGTCTTTTTCAAATGTAGTACATGATGCAGTGAGACCCGCGATGATTACTGCAATAATTGCTATTTTACGCATGTTTTTACCTTTCAGCCGGATGATTGTTGATAAAATTAATCTAAGATCCATATATAATAATGTCAAACAACTTTATGGGTCAGGGGCAAATTCCGGAGCAGATCCGGATCAAGCCCCTATGGGAACAGGGGTCCGGGAACGTAAATGCGGGTAGAAGCAGGCCGGAGGATTTGAGATTCATTAAATATAATGTTCATTGCTGAACTTTAAATTACCTGAACATTCAAATCCCCCCTTTGATAAAGGGGGGATTTTATAACATAAACAGGCATTGCTAAATATTGTATTTAAACCCTCCTTTACCAAAGGTCGTCTCCTGCGCATCCATGCGCCCGCCGACACTAGTACGTCCTTGTACGTCGGAGGTGGCCGACAGGCCGGAGGATTTTAAATTCAGGTCAGGTTAAGACCGTAAATGGAGCGACAGGAGCCGGCCTTCGATAAAGGGAGTATTATGCACTGTTACATAATTTAATTCTTGAAAAACTCTACCAGTATGGTGTGATTATCCATTCATGTTCCACGGAGGGACCGTATGCTTCGCAAGATTAAATTCATGTTTATCATTATCGTCTGCGCAACCGCTCTTTCAGCTGATGACTGGCCTGTTTTCAAGGGGAATATTTATTATACAGGCAACAACGATGAGATTACCGTGAAGAACGGCAACCTGAAATGGCTCTTTGAAGCGGCAAATACAGCGTTCAATCCCGTAATCTCTGACGGCAGAATATATTTCCTGGATATTGCAAAGAATGTCTACTGTCTTGACGAGGAGACAGGCAGGCTGCGTTGGAAGGTCGACCTGAGGCAGGTCTCATCGCAGTTCAGGAGCTCGACAAAGGTATTCGGTAAAAGCAAGTACCCGCTTGTGAAGGGGGACAGGCTGTTTATAACTGATAACATCGCGATATACTGCATTGACAAAAATTCCGGACAGATCATCTGGGCCAGGACAGGCATGAGGTCGGATGATGCCAACCTGAAAGTTGATGAAACAAAAGGCCTGGACCGCGGTGATATCGTAAAAAGTACCGGCAGCTACAAGGGGGACAAATCGACATATGCGCAGGTCGATGGAATATACTCGGACCCGGTCATTGTCGGCGACGTGATATACTACGGGACGCGCAATGAACTGGTCTCGCGCGAGATTGTAAACGGCCACATGCTGTGGAATAACAGCGACATCAAGAGCTGGAGCCAGTTCCCGTCATTCTACGATAACCTGATTTTCACTTCATCAATGGATTACAGCACAAATATTTATTCCATATACTGCCTGCAGTCAGACACCGGCAGTGTGGTGTGGGTAAAAAAGATGAACTCACCCCACAGGATTTTTGCCCCGCTGGTATACAGGAACCGCATATACTTTGCGTCGGGGAACATGGTTACTGCGATCGACATAAAGACAGGTGAGTCACTGTGGTCCGTGGACTGCGGCGCGTTTATTACATCCAACCCGTCATTTACAGAGAGGTCGCTGATACTCACTGTGGGCAACGGCGATGTATCGATGCTTGATCCTGAAACAGGGAAGGAACTCAAGAGGATGCACTTTGGTGATAAGGCCTCGCCATATTTTGTCACCATAAGGGACCAGATATATGTGGCGACCGGGTTCGAGAAGAACATAGGCGGGCGGAACATCCCCTGGACAAAACTGGAGGCGTTCAACATGACCGACAGTTCAAAGATGTGGGACTACAGCCCGCAGTTCCCCGGCGGGCCTTCACAGATTTCGGCCTCCAACGGGATCATGTTTCTCCCCGCGGGCAACTACATCTACGCTGTTGGTACTGACTACTACCCCAAAATAGTCGAGGGGGGCGACGGGTACTATGACCCGTACAACAGGATCAATGAAAATGAGACTCCTACCAAAGATGAGATAAAGGAACTGGACAAGGTGAACAAGGAGCCTGACAGGGATAAGGATAAAGAAATGCCCATGCGCAGGATCAGGGTCACTGTGAAGGATAAAGATGGTAACCCGATCCCTGCAACAGTAGAGGTGAAAAAGTGGCATAAGGGCAAGGTCATATATAACGAGAAGGTGAAGATCAAGGGGAAAGAGACTGAAATTAATGTCCCGGACATGGATGACGTTGAGCTGACCGCGGATTCGACCGGCTACCTGCCCGACAAGGCGATCATATCGCGGCAGGATGAAAAGATCGATATTGACCTTGATAAAATAGAGAAGGGGAAGGGTATCGTTGTAGACAACATCCATTTCGAGGTGGACAAGGCCTACCTGAAAAAGGAATCGCTCAACATCCTTGACGGTATTATAACAGAGATGAAAAAGAACCCTTCACTTAAACTGGAGATCCGGGGACACACCGATTCCAGCGGCGGAACAGAACACAACCAGAAACTATCGGAGCGCAGGGCCGACGCAGTGGTTGAGTACATGATAAAACAGGGGATCAGCGCCGGCCGGCTGAACGCCGTTGGTTACGGCGAGACCAAACCTGTTGCATCTAACAAGACGGCAGATGGAAGAAGAAAGAACAGGCGTACCGAATTTTTTGTGATTGAGAACTAGGTGAAGGAACGGGCTGGATGTCTGCTATATATGGCATCCGGCCCGGTTTGATATAATTACCTTTATTGCTGCTTCAGCTGTCGAAGCTCTGATTGCCGGTTCGAATCCGCTTATTCCGGCACTGAATCCATGATTATTACAGTACTTTTTTTTAATTTAAAATAATATAGCTGTAAAAATATCCCCCAAACACCCCTGCATAATTTACAAAAAATTTGAAACAGGCCTGGTATTATTTTATATTTATAACAATTCTTTTGTTCTTTTTCCGGATTCTGCTCGGGGAGAGTAGAAATGAAAAGATTTATATTATATGCGTGTGCCTTAATCGTTCTTGTTCACATGAACATACTGTATGCCCAGCAGCCGCATCGTTCATGGAATGACCTTGATGAGGGCGAGCATGAACTCTTCGGCAGCGAAAAAGAGGAAAAATATACTGTCCAGAGCCCGGTCATGGAAGTTGAAAAATGGGAGAATCATTATTCAACTTCGTGCCTCGGCTTAAAGTACATAGACTACCCGAAGTATAAATCAACAAGCTGCCTGTTCTATTACAGCATTAAAAGCAAGGTTGACAACAGGTCGTACACAAGCTGCATGCCGTTGATAGAAAATGAAATTGACGGCGATTATTACTACCGGTCCTGTTTACGCTTCGCCTTTGTATCTATGGGTGACAGGGACTACTATAAAAAATCATCATGCTGTCTGCTCTCCACTTGGGGAGGATCATATAAAGATAATAATTCATTCCAGATTGTCCTGCCGCTGCTCCTGTACCATTCAGCCGATCATTCAGCGGATTCCGGCAAATCATTGTGGGTTAACCCCCTGTTTGTAAGCAAGTCTCACTGGACCGGGGGGAAAGAGGATCGTTACCTCTGGTGGATGCCTTTTATTCCCCTTACATATCACAGCGTTGATACTATAGGGGGGCACAGAAACTTTCTGTGGCTCCTGGACTATTCATGGATCACGGTATACGGCAGGGAATCACTCGAAAGGTTCTGGCTGCTGCCCCTTTACATGTGGCGCGCAGGGAGTGACGGATACACCTCCATAGTTCCGCCGGTTTATATACTCAACAAATACGCGAACGGTGATTATTATACTCACGTGTTCCCGCTATTCGCGGCATGGAAGGAGACGGATACAGACACATCCGTACAGGTCATAACGCCCCTGTTCGGAAGACGGAAAGTGATTGAAAACGGAACAGGCAAAGAACTCTACTCCAATTTCTTCTTCCCGCTGCTGCCCCTGTTTTTCAGGAGTAATGACAGCATAGAGGGAACCCATACGAATATCGCATGGCTTGTTGACTTCACTAATAACAGGGAGGGCAGTTTAAAAACTTTCTGGCTTGTTCCCCTGGCTTTCCTTGAATTTAAAGACTACGGCTACAGGATAAACCCGTTATACTACCTGCATGAAAGTTCAGGTGTAGACGGCGGATCATACACATTCTTCGCACCGGTCATCCCGCTATACTATTACGGTGAAACTACCGTGACTGGCGAAAACGGACTTGAACTTAAAGAGAACATATCAGTGTCTCCGTTTCACATGTATTTAAAAAAAACAACAGTAGAGAATCCGGAATCAACAGATTCATCGACACTGATGCTCCCCATTCTTCCCGTTTTCTACAGGAATACAGAGGGGAACTATACACACTGGAACCTGCTGGGGATGATCGACAGGTGCACTGACACAGATTACAGCAGGTTCTTCATATTTCCCCTGTTCTATGCATCGCAGAAGCGGGATGTCAGGTACAGGAACATATTAGGCATCATAGACTGGGAGACAGGAGATGAGTCAGGCGGATCGTCCATGTTCCTTCCGTTTTACATGTGGCATGGCGGCGAGGAGTCGAGTCTTGCACTGCCCCTGCTTCTTACATATTTCAGCAGCGGAAAAGACCGGAATTCAGGATTTATTGCGGGAATATACTGGTACGCCGATCCCGGTTATGAGCACAGGAACATACTCATGTTGTATGACCACACCATGTACAGGGAGGGAACGTATGTGAGCAATGAATACGATTTCCTGTTTTCACTGGCTGAATTTGATATCTCGCCTGAAGTCAGGAAGATGCGGCTGGCATGGGGCGCGCTGATCAGCTATACAAAAGGCAGGACACTGGAAAGCTTTCATTACGATGCGCTCTTCTGGCTTGCGGGATCTGATAATGATGACGGCGGATTTCACAGCAGGATTTTACCCCTGTGGTACTACCAGTCACTTCAGGATAAATCATGGGAGCTCTATGTTCCCCCGATTCTCAGCTATTTCAGCAAAGAGAGAAGCGGAAGATATGACAGTGTTCTCCTGGGCGCGCTGTATTACAGGAACGAGAACATTTATTCCGGTACGGACAGGCGAATGGTGCTGATGGGCATCCTCTGGAACGAGGTGAAGCGCCCTGAAAGAGAATACAAGTCACGGGGGAGCCTGTGGGTACTATCCTGTCATCAACGAAGATCGCGTCAGCTATACCCCATTCATCCAGGTTATCTCTTATATCAGTATCAATTTCTGTATATTTAATATGATCGCTGTATTCAGCCGCGGCCCTTTTTATCCGTTCGCACGACATGTTCTGTGCCGGGCACCAGCCGTTCCTGAAGCATGTAACTGTTACAGTTCCTTTAACGGCTGCGGGTTTCCTTTTCATTTTAAGCAGGCGCGGCGGTTCAGCGCCGGGAGTAAAAGGTTTCCAGACCAGCTCGATCATCCCGTCCCTGTCCGCTCTTTTGAACCCGTGCTTTTTAAACCATCGCGACCTCATGAAAAACGGGAGCATGATCCCCCATGCGGCCATACCGGTAGCGCCCAGATCGCGGCAGTCCTTTTCCGCTGCTTCAAGAAGCAGTGTGCCTGTTCCCTTCTTCTGCCTGTTCCCCACACCTTCTTTATGGCCGTGTACCCAGATGCAGTATATGTAATACAGGCCGCTGCCTGTGACTGGCGCATGTTCTATGGGGATATACTGGATCATCCCGACGATTTTACCCTGTTCATCTTTTGCCAGTTTAACGCGCAGGCCCTGCTTCTTCTTTTTTTCAAGCCATAACTTTTTGTAATCACCGGCTTCATCCATCCCGGGAGACCAGTCTTCAAGGCACCTGCAGTAGGTATTTTCATATTCTTCCGAAAGATCAATTATTTCCATAACTTAACTCCTTAGACCTGATCCGTTTTCTTCCGCCTGTTGAGCTTTATGAGCGCGTCCCTTGCAGCATTCTTTACAAATCTATCGGCATCATCCTTTAATACTTTTTTAATCGAGGTGATTACTTCGCCCAGGTACCCGCCGTGTCCGGTTATTTTTTCAAGCGCATTAACAGCAAGTATCCTGACCGAGTTGTCGCTGTCGCCAAGGAGCCGTATCAGGTTCGGGGCGGTTCCGCCTGCATCCGGACCAATGTATCCCAGGCTCCGCGCGGCCCCGGCCCTGACTATGGCTGAACCGTCATCGAGCGCCCTGGCAAGCAGGTCGATAATGCCCGACCTGTCCTTAATCTCCAGTTCACCAAGACCTGAAACAGCCGCACTGCGTATCTCCTGGCTGTCAGCGGTCACTGCATCCCTGAACAGCCTGAATGATTCATCGGGCGGCAGGATGTTTAGTATTGACCTGGCCGCGTTTTTCCGGATGATCTTTTCCCCGTCGCCTAAACACTTTTCAAGGAGGTGGACTGAATCCCGTGCCTTTTCCCCAAGGCTGCCCAGCCTTATGACGGCATCTGCCCGCTTTGAAGGGTCCTCATCATTAAGCAGGGGAATTATCCCCGCGATTTCGGGATCAACTGACCCGCGGGGCTCATCTTTACCCGTACCGGGTGACGCGGAAGGCATGAGCGTGTTATATGGCTGTTCCGCGAGGTCTGCGTAAACAGCTGCACGGATGAGCGATACTTTTCTGGCCGACGGGATGCTGTCTCTCTGCTTGTACATCTGCACGTCCGCGGTGAATTCCAGGGGGTTGAGGACTGTAATTGTGCCGAAATTAAAAGAGAGCCACCTGCAGCCCACAAGTTCATCGATCTCCTCCATGTTGCTTCCGGTGTTCAGTTCATTCATTTCAATAAGCTCATCAAGCCCGAACTGGAACTGGTGCTGCGTTTTGCGTTTAAGCGATACCCCGTCCTCCATGAGCTTTGTTTCAAGGAACGCGAAGATCCGCGTGACCGGTTTCCTGTAGCTCATCTGGCTCAGGCGCACGTGGTTGAACCAGAGCCTCTGGCTTATCGATGTGATGATCTTCCTGATTATTTCCGGGGACTTCGACAGCATCCCGCTGAACATGTCCATGTCGACCGGTGTTACCCTGAGCCCGCCGAAACTTATGGCGGTTGCGCTCCTTGGCGTACTTGTGATCAGCGCGAGCTCGCCGAAGATCTCACCTTCGCCCAGCACCGCAAGGAGCATGTCGCCGTTTTTGCTCTGCTTGATTATTTTGACGCGTCCCTCTTCAATGAAGTAGAGCAGGTCCCCGGGTTCGTGTTCGCAGAAAACAACTGATTTATCGCTGTAGAAAAGTTTACCCTTTTCATCCGGCGTGTACGTCTCCACTGCCGCACCCGGCTCCAGGTCATCTATGAGCTGTTCAACCTCTTCCAGGTTTTCCGAGTCAGGGTAGAGCTGGATGTACCTGTTGAAGATATACAGGGCAAGGGTGCTGTCCCCCTTGTCCATGTAGTATTCGCCAAGACGCATGAGGCTCATGTTCCGGGGGTAGAGCAGGGTGATCGGTTTGATCCCCATGAGCACGTGGTCATATTTCTGCAGTGCCTGGGAGTATGAATTCATGATCTTCATGGCGATCTCTTTTTTTTCCGCGAGCATTGTAAAAAGGCTCTCGCTTTCGATACGGACAGCCGCTGTATCCACAACTGCCACTGCGCTGCTGAGACGCGGCCTTCCCGAAAAGGCTGAAATGAATCCTATAAAATCACCTTCACCGGCATCCGTGAGCGCAGCGGATAGTCCGGGTGATGTGCAGTGGTGGCGCACCCTCCCTTTTTTTACAAGGTATACCGCTCCGCTCTCATCGTCCCCTTCGATAAAGAGGTATGATCCCTTCTGGAATCTTTTTTCATTGTTCATTAATATCACACCCTGGTGGAAGTTGTCCTGTAAGAACCTGTTACTGCCTCAAATCTCCGGGTGTCAGGATACGGTTATCTACTCGCCGCAGGACTGGTCAATCCTGACAATTCTCCAGATGTTGTAGCCGCTGTCCCCCGCGGTTTTTATAAGCATCGCTGTTGTCTCTTCGTCCGGTACAGGGGTGCGGCTGAGTATCCACATCTGGCGTTTTGCCGGTGAACCGAGTATGGCGCAGGAATTGTCATCTGACATGTACACAAGCTTATAGTCCCGGGTCATTGTGAAGAATATCTGCACCCTGAATGTATCGGGTTTGTTTTTATCCGGAAGCCATGCCTTTGCTGTGAAGGACTTAACCTTCCCGCTGCCGCTCCTTTCCCTGCCGGAATTTGTAACGGTCAGTGTCCCGTCTTCATTGTACCTGAAAACCGAGGTTGTGCATATAAGCCCCTCTTCAAACTTGTTCGGGAGTGCTGCAATGACATACCATTTTCCTTCATATGCCTTCAGCCCGGTTGGCTCGGGGATAAGAAAGCTTTTCAGCAGGGAACATGAGGTTGTGGTGAGGGCACAGGTGAGCATGATGATGCAGAGGAACAGATTTGATCTTTTTTCCGATCGGTTACTTTCCCGCCCCCTGTCCCCCCGGGGGGGCACGTAAATGTTACTTTGCAGATATTGTCTCATTTGTAACCTCTATGATGCGCTCAATAACATTTAATGCTGCAGTTCCCCTGACTGCACAGCCTGCTGTCCCCCGGAGGGGGCACGAGACCATCACTTATTTCTTACCATTACTATAACATACTCAATATCATTTAAAACAATTATCATTATCCTGCTGTGCCCCTTCCGGGGAGAGGTACAGGGAGCTTTATTAGTATAACATCACATTACCATCCCGGTCAAGATAAAATCATATTCCTTGACATAATTAAAGCGCTGTGGCAGAGTTATGCTCTGCCTGAATACTAATCAACGAGGAATCTTTATGACCCGCAGAATATTCTTTACCCTGGCTGCAGTAATGATGCTTGCACTATACAGCGGTTCCGGTGCTGCAGGTGCGGCTGACAGAAAGCAGGAGATCGCCGACAGGCTTTTCGGGATTGAACTCATGGGCGGCGACAGCCTTGGCTACTCTTCCGAGATCCTGGATTTCCTGGAACGGGTCTATGGCATAAAACCATCGGACTACAATAAATACGCACTTGAATACAATGACCGCAGGGACTTTGCCCGGGAAAATATTGATCTCTACTCGATCATGTCAGGGGGGCTCGCGATCCGGGAATCGCTGCAGCTTGATACAATAAGGCCGGCGGACAACGGAAAAAGGGACGTTGACCCCTCAAAGCTGAAGGGGCCCGATGTCAGGTCACACCCTTTTAATGACATGCTTAAGGGGCGCGAGTACAAACTCTTTCCCCTTGATAAGTACGCGCCGCATGATTTTTACTACATACATTTTTCCGGCCTGTCAAAGGGGCTGGACTTCTTCGATTACATTGAAGAGGTGGGAGGCGCGGTGCACCAGCGCTTTACCATGCGCGCCTCGGACTTTATGCTCAAGCAGAAGATCATGACACAGCTGGCGCTCAGGGAGAATAAAGAGGCCAGGGCCTTTTACGATTCGGTGATAGCAGAGGCTGCGGTAACAGGGTCTGACCCCTTTATTATCGAGGGGAGCGACGTGACACTGGTCTTCAGGCTTAAAGTGCCCGCGCTTTTTAACACCACGGTCGCGGCGTACAGGAGGTATTTCCAGGAGACGTACAGGGCAGAGAAAAAAACCGTGAAGATAGGGGGGATTGACGCGGAGTACATCTTCACAGCGGACAGGCGGATAAATTCAGTGCTGCTCACGCTTCCCGACGGCACGGTAATCATTTCGAACTCGGTTAAGGCTGCAGAGATTGTTGCTGCAACCGCGCTCGGGAAGAGGAGGTGCATGGCTGACGAGGCGGACTACAGGTACATGCGGACTGTTTACGCGGCTTCAGGCGAGTCCGAGGACGGTTTTGTTTATCTTTCGGACGCGTTCATCAGGCGGCTGGTTTCACCGGAGCTCCGCATAAAGGAGGCACGGAGGATGCGCGAGGCGATGCGCGTTACCCTGCTTGAAAAATACGTGATCTACTATACGCAGCTTACCGGCTCTTACCCGGCAACGCCTGATGAAGTCCTTTCTGTTATGGGTGACCCGCCATTGAGCGATTCACAGAAGGGACTCCTGCAGAACATACGAAAGAGCAGGTACCATGGCGCAGCAATGAAGCTGGATGCCGGGCGACTTGCGGACTGGGACGCGTTTAAATCAGCGATCACCCCTGAAGAGGAGGGGACTGGCGGTAAACCGAAAAAGAAAAAGAGGGGCGAAACACCCGATGATTATATAGCACTGCTGAAGAAGTTATACATGGATGTAAAGGACGAAAAGCCCGCGTCGCCGGCTGACGTGTACAGCCTGATCGCGGGAATGGAGAAACCGGGATCTCACATGGCTGACCGCTTTACGGGCCTTGCTGTTTCAAAAGGCAGTTACGCGGTCACGAGTGCGGAATACGGACGCATGGGATTCATGGTCCCGAACATTGAGAAGGAGTTCGGGCTGGTAACACAGGGCGAGGCTGAGGAATACAGGAGGTTCGCTGAAGATTACAATGAATACTGGAAAGAGTATTTTGATCCCATAGGCATCCGGTTCAGGCTGAAAGAGGGGATTGTTATTGAGACATGCATACTCCCGCTGGTAAATAACTCGATCTATAATTCGCTGCTGGCATTCACCGGCAGGGGTTCAGCGGAGCTCCATCCTGACGATATTACCGGCGCGGATATACTGAGCCTGTGCTTCAAGGTGAACCCTGAAGACGAGGCGACAGGTGAGTTCTACCGCATGTTTACGGGGCAGAAATACAGGTACACCGACCTGTTCGGCAGCGAGGTACAGGTGCACATGGGGGACTCGCTCCCTGTGACTGACTTTGACGGAGGGTTCCTGCTCGAGGAGTACATGAACCACGGGTTTGACCGCAGCGACGCCTTCACAGGCCTCCTTGTCTGGTCTGTATTCCACCCCGTACGCGCTGCCGTGCCTGTAAAGAAACCTGAAGCCGCGCTTGCCATGCTCGACAGTTTTGACCCGGGAGCGCTCATAGGACGGTCATACCTGCAGACCGAAAGGTACTCCCTGGAGTACAGGGGGAGTACGGTCCGCGTGCTCAAGCTCACTTTTTTTTATACAATGACATTCAGGATCTACTACACTGTTAAGGATAACATGCTCCACCTTGCGACAACAGAGAACTATATAAAAGCTGTCCTCGATTCACCAAAGAGGGACAATACGAAAACAGTGAAGGGGAGCGGCGTCATGGTCTTCAGGCCTGCCGCAATGGTGCTGGGACGCGGCCCGTACTCTTCAGGGATAATCGAATCTGGGCTTGAAACGAGCAGGCGCAACACAGGGACAATGAGGCTGCTCTCGCTGATCTATCCCTCCGCGAATGACAGGGACCTGGCCGGGATGGCGTACAGGGACTTCGCGTTCATGCCCGTATGCGCCCTGGGAGGTGAGTACACCGTTGACAGGCGCACCGGCGAGGTGCGCAACACGGTCTACGGCAGCGGTGTTAACCCTGTGCTGAAGATTGAGGCCGGGAAGAACGGCATGGGCGACTCGCTTAAAAGGTTCTTCAGCACTAAGCAGATCAGGATTGAGCTTGAGTTTACAAATGAAGGGCTGATGACAAGGGTTGTGACTGAGTGATGCCTTAAGTCCTCGGCCCCCTGTCAGCCGGAGGGGGCAAAGTTAAAGGATTGCTGTTGTGACCGCGGACCCTGCCGCACAGGGAAGTGCTGCGACAGCTGCTTTTTGACGTTTATAAAATCAATTACTACGGGATACTAACTGTGAGGCCCTGGATGTGAAATTTTACAAATTAATTAGCGGCCGTTAAGTACCATGAACTAAAAACAGTAAAGTAAAATCAGGAAGTGTGGAGCCGTTCAGCTATGCTGATTGTTACACATTCTGCGTCCTCGCAGGATGTGTAACAAAGTTGGAACACAAGGGTTAGCAATTACAAATGATAATTTATTATAACACAATTTTAATTTCAATCTGTTCGTAATTATAAGTATTATTCACTTCGTTGAAATCTTTTTTTCTGATCACTGTCATAATTATTTTTTTTAAGCCAATTTTATCAATTTCATTTGTGAAATCCTGCTCTGTTGTTACCGGATTACCATTAATTCTAGTTACAACATCATCTATACATAACCCGCTTTTCCGGGCAGGGCTATCTTCTGAAATTTCAGTTATGACAACACCCTTTAGATCTGTCATCCCGAGTGTCTTAGCCTGATTAAAAGTGAGTAGTGAAGCATACATTCCAGTTTGTGGCATTTTAATTTTAGCTCCGGATTTAATCGCCAAAGTATATATCGCATTAATAATATCAATAGCTGTCCCTTTGTCTTTCGCACGGAAATGCAATACTGGTTGATCAGAGTCAACATACCAAAACATTATCTGCCATTTGTATTGCCTATCCAAATCATTGCGAAGAATCAAAGAAAAGCTGTAGAGTTTTTTAAATGATAAAGTATATGAATTGTACCCGGAATCTGTAGTGGTTTCATAACCTCCAACATTCGTTGTATTATATCCAGAATTCCAGTCGTAAGTATTAACTGTTCTGACTTTATATTCCGTGTTACTGGATTCCCATCTTGTTTTTAACAAAAGTCCGTACTGATCAATTTGAAGATCAACAATTTGTTCACCATTCCATTCAACAAAATTTGGTTGAGATAGTTTAATAACACTTAAAGCTTCATTACTTGTTTTATAGGCCTGTGGAATAAGAAAATAACGGGTTGTAGCATTATTTGTTGATATCCATTGTTGTTGTGCCTTTTGCTGCATCGTCATACATGATGAGACTGTTAATGTAATAATAAAAACAAATAGTAATTTTTTCATACAAACTCCTTGTTCTGGTTTTTAATATTGAAAGCATTTTCAGTGAACAGCCCATTGATACAAAAGACCCGATTAAAACATGAATATATCTTATAAATCCTTTAGAATTCTGAAAAGCAAGATGTTTTTGGGCATGTATAGAAAAAACATATAACCTGATACGGTCGTGCCTGCTGCGTCAGCAGGCGGTCATCGTGACCGCACTGCCGATCCGCGATAGGACGTCGCAAAAGGGCCGGCCTTCTCCCGTTTTGAAGAACTGAAGGGGAGAAGGGGAAACCTGTAAAGTATTTCACCACCCGCTTCGCTGGAGGCATGGAGGGCACGGAGGAGGGATTAAAGAATGTCTCTCGCAAAGGCGCGAAGACGCAAAGGGAAGAAAGAGTTTTTTATGTAATTGATAAAGTTTTAAGCAGCTTCTTCGGGGGACGCCGGTAACATTGAAATAAAAAAGCCGCTCTTACGGGCGGCTTTTTTATTTCAATGCGGATGATTATCACTGCAGTTCTGCCAGCATAGCGGCATGTTGTATGTACCAGTCCTCGGCGTTTTTTGTAAAATTGGATGAGTTATAGTTGTTCCTTTCGTAGGGGAAGATCTCGCAGCCCACAACATCAAAGTGGTCAACATTTTCGAATACGCCACCGTAATTCCATACACCCTTCTGCGGAGCGGTTTCTCCGTCCCAGTCAACAATGGCATCCCTTGGGCCTGTATAGCCTGCGGGGTATAACCATGGGCCGTTCATGGACTTGGTGTTTACTATACCGTCATTCTGCCACCATGTGCTGTCCACCACCTGCCTGTCTTTTACCAGCATGTGGAAGAACTCTCCGTCTTTGGCTTTCCATGGCCCGTTATACCTGATGTCGTTGCATGTATAGGCGCACATCATTAATGAAAAGGGCATAAAGTACACGGGCTGATTATTATCAGGCTCCTGGTAATATTCCCAGTTATCCAGCGCATTTGCAATATCAGACTTGTTGGTTGCTTCGGCAGCATACGAGAAGTAGTATATATTGGGCTGCGCATGCACCCATGCATTCTGTTCCACGGCGCCTTCAGGGCTCAGGTCCCAGAGGCATGTGTCTTTTCTTGTTCCGTCCAGGAATATCTCGATGGCGGCTTTACAGCGTGCGATATAGTCCTTCAGGGATTCCCCCTCCTGCTTTGACTTAAGGCCGAACTGCTGGAGTTTGAAATCGTAGAAATTATCAAAAACGGTTTCGTTTTCATCTATGCCCAGTATTGCTATCATGCTTACAAGGATGTCTTCAATTATGGGGACAAGCTTTAACACGCCGTTCGCAAGGGATGTCCCGTTATGTGTCGATGTCATTGTTGTTATTGAGCGGATCATGTTTTTTGTACCGGATCCGGCGGAGAATAGTGGTGATACAGGTTCATCTGCAGGGTAAACCGCCTGCCTCTCTTCGGCAGACCCCTGTTCCATTAGCTGGGCAAGTATGCGCACTGTATGCCCGCCCTGGCTGTGCGCGATCAGGTTCACTTTTTTGTGGCTGCCGTCCTTTCCCCAGTCCGGGTTGCCCGATTCATCCTGAAGAAGCGCTTTTCCTGTGAAGTCCCGGCCGTACCTGTCATGATTATGTTTTGTTGAATGTGCAATTCCGTAGTCGGTTTTGGTTCCCATGAGCTGCGCGTAAAGTTCACATGCCCTGTCCCAGTTGCTTGAAAAAGGCCCCACAACGCCTGTATGGGTTTCGTAGCCTTCATCGTTAAGTATCTTCTGGAGGTCGTTCCATCCTCCCCAGTAGTAATGGCCTGCGAATCCCCCCACTTCATCCCTGCCCCAGCCTAAAAAGCCATGAACAAGAATAATCGGGTCGCCCTTTGCAGCGGTCTGGGTCAGTTCGCACCCGCTTAAAATACCCGTAAGAATAAGCAGTGTAAGAAGAATTTTTGCAGGAAGATGTCTTTTCATATTAGGACCTCTGAAATAAAAATATGACTCATGAGTTTTATAATATAGAAAAAATAGACATATTTTAGAATTGTCAATGCTCATATGTGAATGTGCACCCTTTATATGAAAAAAATATAAAAAATTGTGTCAAAATAGTAATCAATAGGAGGTTTTCCTGTAATGGCATGGAATTTACACAAAAATTTTAAGAATAGATCATATGAGAGCGGCGCATTACATGTTGTTTTAAATGTATGATAAAACCGGCTGATTCACAGGTTACGCATGGTACGGGCTGATGCCTGGACTTAACGGGTCTCTCGCAAAGGCGCAGAGGAAAACAATTTGTCATCCCCGTGCAGACGGGCGACCTTCGGAAGAGCCCTGGCCGATCTCACCTGAGGTATTGTTTTGTTATAATGAAATTATTGACAAAAGTGGTAATATATATTTTCTTTTTAGCAGATGAGGGGGAAGCATGCCTGTAATATCAATGTTTTATGGAATTATTGTCCACATGTTTAATAATGACAACCGGAAACATCATAAACCTCATATTCATGTTGAATACCAGGATTATTCTGCGGTTGTAGAAATTGATACGGTGATATACTGCAGGGTGACCTTCCGGTCAGGGCTAAAAGACTTCTTTATGCGTGGATGGAGATTCACAAAGATGAACTCCATGCTGACTGGCAGCTGGCAGTCAATGGTGAACATACTTTTAAAATACGCCCACTGGATTGAGGTGAATTTTATGCTGAAAATTAATAATATAAAACTGCTGGGAAATTATACAATTGAGGTTTCTTTTGATAATGGTGAAAACAGAATATGTGATATTTCGCCATTCCTTGAAAATGGTGACTTCAAAGAATTAAAAGAAATCACGATGTTTAATACTGTCCGTTCCATTAAATGGGGTATTGAATGGGCCAATGGACTGGATTTGAGTGCAGATACTCTTGAAATGATAGGTAAACCTGCTAATCAGCCTGCCGCAATCCGATAGTAGTTCTTTACCGTAAGGAACTTTACAGGGTCATCCTGGCGAGACGAACGGAGGAAGAGCCCTGGTGATCTCACCTGTTACTCATAGTACTGGCTGTAGCCTGGACTATGCAGCCCCCGGCTGAGTATACTTCGTTGTAATTCATGTATATTTACCAGCCACTACGCCCCCAGCCGATAAACTTCGCTTGTTTATAAACCGTATTCGGCGTCCCCCGGCGGGGGGCTCTACAACCTTTTTGTTTTAATGGGTATTTTGCAACGGGATTTTGATGTTACGCATTGTACAGGCTGTGACCTGAAATTTTCATGCCTTTCGCAGAGGCGCAGAGGAAAACAATTTGTCATCCCCGTGCAGACGGGGATCCATATGATGCGCATGGTACGGGCTGATGCCTGAAGTTTTCATGCCTCACACAGAGACACGGAGAGCACGGAGAAAGGATTAAAGGATGTCTCTCGCAAAGGCGCAGAGGAAAACAATTTGTCATCCCCGTGCAGACGGGGATCCATATGATGCGCATGGTACGGGCTGATGCCTGAAGTTTTCATGCCTCACACAGAGACACGGAGAGCACGGAGAAAGGATTAAAGGATGTCTCTCGCAAAGGCGCTAAGGCGCAAAGAGAAGAGAGAGTTTTTTATGTGATGGATAAAGTTTTAAGTAGCCCCCTTTGGGGGACGCCGGTTAGAGTTTATTAACAGGATTATGTTTATCGGCTGGGGGTGCATGGTACAGGCTGATAAATGAACTCAACAGGATTTGCCACAGAGACACAGAGACACGGAGAAAGGATTAAAGGATGTTCTCACGCAATGGCGCTAAGGCGCAAAGGGTTAGGTTGACTCAGTCAGAATATTTATTTCAGCCCATGGATTATGCCCCTCTGATGTGCGCCCCTCTTTTATATTGACAAAACTATCTCCCCTGTTATAAATATATCAGGCTCAGTAATATCCCTGTGCAGGTAGAAAAATGATGGATAAAAGGGACAGGTATATATTAGAACAGTTTGCCGCTGCTGTGAGGAATGAGTTTCCCGACGCCGGGATCTGGGCTTTTGGCTCGCGTGCGCGCGGTAATGCCTCCGAATACTCTGATCCGGATGTATGCGTTGCCGTAAACAATTGCGATGAAGCATCTGACAAAAAAATAATTGATGCCGCATGGAAAACCGGGGGTGCAGCCGCATGAATCATTCGATCTTCGTCAGCGCGCAGATGTTACAGGGAGACGGGTTATGAAATCAGGTTATAAACCGCCATTCAGTATAACCGCGAAGTCGATTAATCTTATCGCCGATATTTCGGCACAGACAGAGCGGTATGTCATCCGGATGGAACAGGAAGACGGCCTGCTGCTCCGTAAAATCAACCGTATTAAAACTATTCACGGCTCCCTGGCAATTGAGGGGAACACGATTCCCGAAAGCCTTATAACCGATATTATCGAAGGGAGGCATGTTGTGGCTCCCCCGCGTGAGATCCAGGAGGTAAAAAACGCCATTAAGACTTATGATGCCTTTGCCTCCTTAGACCCGTACAGTGTAAAAGATCTGCTGAAGGCACATGCATTGATGATGTATGCATTGATAGACAGGCCCGGCCATTTCAGGTCCGGCGGAGTTGGAGTGTTCGCCGGCGATAAAACAGTTCATGTTGCCCCTCCTGCGGAACGTGTTAAATCCCTGATGAATGACCTGTTTGACTGGCTGAAAAAACCGGGGGATCATCTGCTTATTAAAAGCTGTGTTTTCCATTATGAGTTTGAATTTATACACCCCTTTATCGACGGAAACGGACGGATGGGGAGATTATGGCAGTCGCTTCTCTTGAGTAAGCTGCACCCTGTATTTGAGTACCTGCCGGTTGAAAATATGGTTTTTCAGAACCAGCAGAAATACTATGATATCATAGCACAGAGTACAAAAGCGGCAGACTGCGGGATCTTTATTGAGTTTATGCTTAATGAAATCCTTTCAACACTCAAAAAACGGCAGGGGAAGTCGCTTAGAAAGGGTGATGATGACACTGTAAATGACACTGTAAGTGGCATTGTAAATCTGGTTAAAGCTGATCCAAAAATAACACTCGATGAACTCGCGCAGAGGTTAAATAAATCGCGCAGAACAATAACCCGTAACATGAAAATGCTTCAGGATAAGGGAATTATTTCACGCACAGGCTCTGACAGGACCGGGTACTGGCAGGTGAAAGATTAGTGTGAAGAATTATAAAAGGATTAAAGGATGTCTCTCGCAAAGCCGCAGAGGAAAACAATGTGTCATCCCCGTGGAGACGGGGATCCATATGTGACGCATTGTACGGGCTGATGCCTTAACCGCATGCCCTCATCCGGCCTGGCGGCCACCTTCTCCCGGATTGAATTCACGGGAATAATTCCGGCATGAACATTCAGGTCTGAATACTTTATGTAATCAATACAGGGAGAAGGGTTATCATTTCGAATCTGCTTCAGTTCTCCGGGTGAGAAATCTTTGTGATACGCATGGTACATGATGCAGATAATGTCCGGCCATTATGTTTTCCGTTTTTTTTAATCATCCCCTCCTGATGTATCCGGAGGGGATGATTTTATCCTTTTGTTAAGCAATGCATTCATCTTTTTTAAAACTGATACCGGCGTAGTTTTTTTAATTTTACTGCTACGCCCCGGCAAGAGCTGTGACAGCTACTGATGCAGATACCATGGTCGCCTCTTTATAGTCCATGTCTGTTAAAGCTGCGTAGATAAAGTATTCGGCCCCGGGTTCAAGGTTCGTGATCGTGTGTGTTGATGAGTCTGTTCCGGCAGGTGAGTACCTTTTCATTATATTTTCATCTTCACCGTCGCTTTTTCTTTTTACAAAAAAATGGATGAACCTGCCTGCCTCTGCTTCAGGTATGGTGTATGTGCACACTATCTCACCGGCCGCACCGGGCGCTGCTGTTACAGCCGGAGACATGATTTCACCCATGGGCTTGAAGAGCTCTATCGCTTTCTGCTCCCTTGCTTTTTTGAAGTTGGTCTTCATGTAAAGATTATACGCGTGCTGTTTTTTCTTCTCCCCGTGTTTGTACCATGATGAGTTCATCAATGTTCCTGCAGAGGACCAGTCCGACGAGAGGCTCGCGAATGCCGTGTGTATCTCTTTCTGGGCTCCGGTAGATCCGGTTTTCTTCTTCGGCTTAACCCTTGTGTAAAGCTGTCCATCGCGTTCATAGATCACAACATTCCCGAGACTGTTTTTCATCCTGTGAAACATCGGATTTAAATCAAATTGTGACATAAAATTTACTCCTTTTATTTTTAGTTTGTATGTGATGATTAACCGGCCGGATTAACATCTCCTATTAATATAATTGTGGGATTATAGAGTTCTGGACAAAAATAATTATTTTTTTTTTACAGACTGGTAATGTCCGGAGAAATGAGGGTCAAATGCCGGGAACATGGTATTTTTTAATGACCGGATAGGAACCGGATAGGAACCGGATAGGAGCCAGCTGAGTACTATATAAAGACCGGAAATGACTATATAATGACTATAAATGACCGGAGATGACCGGAGCATGACTACAGATGACCGGAACATGACTACAGATGACCGGAACATGACTACAAATGACCGGAAATGACTACAGGTATCAGGAACAGGTATTGATGCAGAAAAGTTTTATTAGTGAGGACCGCATGACCTCACCCCCGGCCCCGAGTCGAACGCTTTTTCGGCATCCTGCCTGCGTTCGACACTAGCGCCTCCGTGCGCGTCGTCCACATGGAGAGGGGAGGCTGTGGAGGGAACTTTATGCTGAGATATATTGTTTTGTTCCATGATACTTTAAGTTTGTTCGCAGGTGAACCCGGTTGCGTTGTTTATCCCGGACTTCTGGAGATGGAGGTATATTTTAGCTCTTGCCGTTTTTAACCTGTAAGTGACCTGGCGGCGGGTAAGCCCGAGTTCAGAGGCTGTTTTTATTCCTGTTAATGACGCGGTGCAGGTACGTTCAAGTATGTCCAGCTCGAGCGGTGTAAGTGCCGCTTTTGCATTTCCGAGTATTATCCCCAGGTCATGGTCTTTTGACCTGTACACCAGGCGTTTACTGCATTCAATACTCCTGTCATCTATGTCTATTGTCTCTACCGTGCCCCTGGTCCGCCTGTAATCGCGGGTTTTGTTCCTGGCTATTCCGATCAGAAGACGTGCGGGTTCGTACGCCTGCCTGTTTTTCAGTTTCTGGCTGAATACAAGGAAGGTCTCCTGGCAGATGTCCTCTGCTGTTTCAATATTGCGTGTTTTTGAAAGAATGTACCTGTAGACACGCGGTTTATTTTTTTTGTAGCAGTCGTTAAAAAATGCATCATGTTCTCTTGAATCCATCACGGTTCCCCCGGTTTGTTTTATTGAACCGCCCGGATTGTAAAAAAATCAGGTGGTTAG